>CACCLG010000006.1 GCA_902546765.1 uncultured Pelagibacteraceae bacterium
AAACATGAACATACGGATACATTAACATTTGGTTTAAACTTTAAATCTAAACGTGAAACAGAATATGCAATGCAATTTGGAGGAACTGAAGATTTGTCTGCTGGACTTAATATTGCAAAAAATATTAACGGCCTAAATTTCAATTTCAAATTAGATCAAGAATTTAACGAAAATCTTGACAAAAATGCTGAAATTTCAATGATTAAAAAGTTTTAAATTTTTCATTTTACTTTATAAAATTTAATCTAATTTCAAAAATGTATTTAAATGAAAGTTTTTTTAGAAAAAGTCACTTTATTTAAAATTATATTTATAATTTTTTTTTTAACCTTTACTAAAAATTTAAGTGCAGCCGATAAATCCTTATCATTTGATGGTACTGATGATTTTGTAGAAATTGTAAATAACGCTGCACTTAACCCAACTGGTGCTTATACAGTTGCTGCTTGGTTTAAACAGGAGGGAGAAACAACAACATCGCCATTAGAACACTCATGGCAATCAATAATAACATCTAGGTCATGCACAGGCGGATGTAGAGGTTATATGATGTATTTAAGACATAGAGATGTCGAGCTTCATGCTAGTAAACTTGAATATTGGCACGCAACAACACACAACACTAATTGGGTAAAAATTGAGTCTAGTGAACAAAGCGCTTGGAAAAAAACTGGAACAGCTGCTTGGGAATTTAATGTTATTAGATTTAATGGTACTGATGAAATAGATTTTTTTTTAAATGGATCTCATATAGGAAATACATCCTCCGCTCATAGTATGAACAATCAAAATACAGATAAACCTACGAGGATAGGTGCAGGCAGGACTGAAGGGGCTGTTATGTATCTTTTCAAAGGAAAAATTGATGATGTTGCTATCTGGGATGAAGCATTAACAAATGCAGAAATTACTGAACTTTATAATAACGGAGAGTCACTTTATGCAAAGGAAAATTATGGAGATTACACCTCTAAAGATAATTTAACAGCCTACTATACAATGGATAGTAATAATGGAAGTGGTACAACTTTATCGGATGATGAAGGAAGTAATGATGGAAGTTTTAATGGAGCACCTACATGGAGCTCAGATACGCCTGGTACAGCTCCAACAATAACTTCATTTACCCCAACAGATGACTCTACATTTGTTGATGTAAATACGAACCTAGTTTTAAATTTTAGTGAAATTGTACGTGGCACATCTTCAGGTAACGTGACTATTAAAAAGGCTTCAGATAATTCTGTTGTAGAGGTAATTGCTGGCAATAGTGACAAAGTTAGTGGATCTTTAACTACACAAATTACCATCAACCCTTCAACTACATTAGATGTAGATACAGAATATTATGTACTGGTCGAGTATGGTGCTTTTGCAGATATATCTAACAATTCAGTTGATTTATTAGGAAAATCAGATTTTAGTTTTACTACTAATCAAAATCCCTCTCTTTCATCATCTAGTCCGTCTGATAATGCAACCGATGTTGCTGCAGATACCAATATAATTTTAAATTTTAGCGAAAGTGTTGATGCTGAAAGTGGAAATATTTCAATTTACAAATCTATTGATAGTTCTCTAGTAGAGGAAATTGATGTAACAGGTGGACAAGTTAGTGGTTCTGGCTCCTCACAAATTACAGTCAACCCATCATCAGACTTAGAAGGTGGAGTAGAATATTACATTTTAATTGATAGTACTGCATTTGATGATTCTTCGAGTAATAGTTATGCGGGCATAAGTATAGCAGGTGATTTGAGTTTTACAGTTTTAGCATCATCCAAACCCAATCCTATAGAAGATAAAAATGTTACTGGTTTATTAGACACTCAAACAGATATGTCTAATGTAGTTTTAAAACAATCTATAGCTCCCATTTCAAATCGTTTAAAATATTTAAGAAGAAACAGAAATAATGATGATTTAACAAATCAAAATGTAAAATTAAAACTTCCTACAAATAATACTGTTTCAAAATTTTTAACAGAATATACAGATGTATTAGCTGTCTCGTCAAAAATTGAGGAAAAAGTTTTACCTGAAAAATGGTCCACTTGGAGCGAAGGTTTGTATAGTGTGACCACAATTGGAGATGATAGAGATACAAATTCAAGAAAAATAAGATCAAATAGTTTTGCATTTGGTATTGATAAAAAAGTAAGTAAAAATCAGTTTTATGGCTATGCGTTCCAATACGGTAAAAGTGATAGCAATATTACAAAAACTGGAACTTCTGCAGATAGTGAAAACTATCATATTTCATGGTACGGCTCAAAACCTCATTCTGAAAAGAATTTTATTGAAGGATCAGTTGGCTTAGGTTTGTTAGAGTCTGATTTAATTAGAAAAAAAGATACCAATAGACTTACTGGATCAAGAAATGGTGGACAGGTTTTTGGAACAATTAATTATGGAAGATATCTTAGTAAAGGAAATATTGAGGTAATACCAAGAGTTGGACTTGATATTGGGTACACGGAGCTTAGCGCTTATACCGAAACCGGGACAGATGCACTGTCGTATTCTTCTCAATTTATTAGAAGTGGTTTAGCAACGCTAGGATTAGAATTTAATAATTTACTCTCTAATAAAAATAATTCCTTTAAAACATTTGGTTCGTTAGACTATGGATTAGACTTTAGTGATACATCTGAGGCAAAAATAAATTATCTTTCAGATACGAGTACAATTTATACATATAAAGGATCTAATAATTCATCTCATTGGTTAAATGCTGAGTTAGGATTTGATTATATAGTAAAAGACACTCTAACATTATCTTCAAGTTATAATAGAAACCAAGGAAGTGATGACGAACATAGTGATACTGTAAAATTTAGATTTCATTTTACACCAGAAAGAGAAACCGAATATGCAATGCAATTTGATGTAAACGAAGATCCATCTGCAGGACTAAATATTGCAAAAAATATTTATGGCTTAGATTTCAATTTCAAGTTAGATCAAGAATTTAACGAAAATCTTGATAAAAATGCTGAAATTTCAATGATTAAAAAGTTTTAAATTTAAATTTTTCCTCTATAAAAATTAACAAAACTTCATAATTAGTTAAGATGATATTTTGTTTAAGAAATATTAATGTAATAAAAATTATATTTATAATTTTTTTTTTCAGCTATGTTAAAAATTTAAGTGCAGCCGATTTCTCTTTAGAATTTGATCGACTTACTACATCGGAATATGTAGAGGTTCCGTTTGCTGCTTCAATGAACCCTACTGGAGATTTTTCTGTTAATGCATGGGTCAAAGCTGGCAGTTCAAATAATTGGCAATCGGTTGTTACTTCAAGATCTGCCGATACACCTTGTGGTGCGGACAACAATCGAACTAAAGGTTATATGCTTTACATTCAGCCAGATGAAGAATGGTCTTTTTGGAACGGACGTTGTGATGTTAATAAATGGGCTCAAATTAATACCGAAGAAGAGGTAAACCTTAACACATGGCAAATGCAGACTGTAACGTACGATGCATCAGCAACCACGATGAGGTTATATGTAGATGGAGTTGAAATTGGCGACAACAGTGAAGATACTTTAACTGCAAACACAAATCGACCATTGAGAATTGGAGCAGGGGCAACAAATTTGGATACGCCACAATTTTGGTTTAATGGAAAAATTGATGAGGTTGCAATTTGGAGTTCAACTTTGTCTGCAGAAGAAATAACTCAGTTATATAATTCAGGAGAAACTCTATATGCAGGCGAGAACTATGGTGATTATACTTCTGCAAGTTCTTTAGGAGAATATTGGACTATGGATGACATTGTAGAAACTGGAAATGGTTCTGGAACAACTTTATTTGGTGAGATAAATGACAACGATGGAACACTCAATGGTGGTCCATCCTGGAGCACTGATTTTCCTGGAACTGTTCCAAGCTTATCATCTTCAAGTCCTGTGGATGATGAAACAAACGTATTAACAGATACGAACATAGTACTTAATTTTAGTGAGATAATAAAAGTAAACACAGGAAATATTACTTTAAAAAAAACAAGTGATGATTCTGTTGTTGAAATATTTGATATTAATGGATCAAAAGTAAGTTTATCCAGCAATACTCAAATAACAATTGATCCAACAGATTTTTTAGAAAAAAATACAGAGTATTACGTTTTAATTGACTCCACAGCAATTGTAGATTTATCAAGAAATAATTACGCAGGTATCTCGAGTACTACAGCATTAAGTTTTTCAACAGGAGGCACGGGTGCATCTAATCCTTTAGATGATAAAGATGTTGTGGCATCAATAGAGGCTCAAACAGAAGCACCTAAGAAAGTTGTACAACATATTACATCACCTATTTTTAATAGACTTAATTGGATAAGAGGTTATGAAACAGATGAAAATTTAAGTGCCCAAAAAATTAAATTTAATATAGCTAATCCAAAAATAGAAAAAATATTAAATATAATACCCCAAACTGTAAGTTTAAATAAAATACCAACCAGATTAGAAGATGATTGGCTTTTTTGGAGTGAAGGAAGCATAAGTGTTGGTAGAGTAGGCGAAACATCAACCTCTTCATTTAAGGAAATAGATACAAACGCAATCACATTTGGTTGGGATAAAAAAATTGATCAGAAAAAAATTCATGGTTTTGCAATCACCTACACAAAAGATGATATCAAAGTGGGGGATAATGGATCAACCCTAGATGTAGATGCGTATAGTTTTTCAACATATGCAACTTTTCATCGTAAAGAAAATTCTTATATAGAGGGCATCTTAGGTACAAGCAGATTAGATTTAAAAAATAAACGTGTAAAGAATAATAATTCTTTAACTGGTGACAGGAATGGTAAACAGTTTTTTGGATCAATTCATTACATAAATACTATTAGAAAAGAAAATGTTAATATTTCCCCAAATTTGAGATTAGATTTAAGTTATACAAAATTAACTGACTACACTGAAACGGGTACTAATGCTCTTAGGTACCATGAGCAAACTGTTGAGACAGCAGGAATATATGGTGGGTTTACTTTGAATAAGGAAGTTTTTAAAGATGATTATATTATTAGACCCACAGCTGGTTTTGAACTAGGTTTAGATCTAAGCCCAAGCTCTGATGTTTCGCTGAACTATGTTTCAGATCCAAATACTAAATATACTAAATCAATTGATCAGCAAGGTGAGGAAAGCATTAAAGGAAAAATTGGTTTCGATTTATTGAAAGATAATGGCTGGTCATTAATGACTTTTTATGAGAGAAATCAAAGTGAAAATAGTCATAGTGATACCTTTTACTTTCTAACAGGATATGTTGTTTCAAAAGATGAGGAATACGCAATGGAGTTAGATGAAAATAAAACTTCACTAGTCTACAAAAGAAATTTAGATGGATTTGAGATTAAATTTGATTCTGGATATGAGTTATTTACTGAAAATCCTGATTATGAATTGAATTTAAAATTAACTAGTAAATTCTAAATTAATTTTTTGATTTAAAATTTATTCCTTTTGTCTCAAAAAGTTTTGCTAATTCACCGTTCTCATACATTTCTTTTATAATATCACAACCACCTACAAATTCGTTTTTAACATATAATTGTGGAATAGTTGGCCAGTCACTAAAAATCTTAATTCCTTCTCTAACACTTTGATTTGCCAAAACATCAACACTTTTAAAATTTACCTCTAAAACTTTTAGAATATTAGTTACTGCCATTGAAAAACCACACTGAGGTGCATCAGGTGTTCCTTTCATAAAAAGACAAACTTCATTACTTTCTATCTGCTCTTTAATCATATCATTTGTTTGTTGATCCATATTAATTCTCCTTTGTTTTAATTGCTAATGCATGAAGTTCATTACCCATTTTACCTTTTAATGAATTATATACCATTTTATGTTGCTCAATTTTACTTTTTCCAGAAAATTCTGATGATGTCACTGTAGCAGAATAATGATTACCATCACCTGCTAAATCTTGTATTTCAATACTAGCATCCGGCATTGCCTCTTTTATTAAATTTTCTATTTCTTTTAAATCCATCGCCATATTAATTTACCATATAATTCTTTAACCAATATTTATGTGTCTTTGTTAATTCTTCAATAGGTAAATTGATCTCCCCATTAAAACTTAAGTTTTTATCCTCAATTACACCTAAATTATCAAAATGAACTGAATTTTTTTCTAACAAATTATTAACTTTTTTAATATTTGTTTTTTCAATTTCTATTATATATCTGCCCTGATCTTCACTAAAGAAATATTCATATTTATTTACTAAATTTTTAAACGGATTAATTTTAATTCCTTTTTGTCCCTTAATACACATTTTAGAAACTGCTGTTAAAATTCCACCAATCGAAACATCATGACAGGTTTGAATTAAGTTTTTATCAATAAGATGTAATATTGTTTCTCCAATATTTTTTTCATTAAATAAATTTATACTAGGAGGAGGACCTTTTTTTTCTAATAAGATATTTCTTGCAAATATACTTTGATCTAAGTGTCCCTCAGTTTTACCAATTACATAAACAATGTTTCCTGTTTTTTTAAAATCCATTGTAATCATTTTTTGATAATCTTTAATTAATCCTACACCACCAATTGCAGGAGTTGGTTTAATTCCTTTATCTTTTGTTTCATTATAAAAAGAGACATTTCCAGATACGACAGGAAAATCTAAATACTTACTAGCTTCAGTTATACCCTCTACACATTCAACAAATTCACCCATATTTTTCTCTTTTTCTGGGTTTCCAAAGTTTAAACAATTCGTAATTGCTATTGGTTTTGCACCAACAGAAATCAGATTTCTCCAACTTTCACATACAATTTGTTTTCCACCTGTTAAAGGATGTGAAAAGCAGTATGTTGCTGACGCATCTACAGAAGCCGCTACCGCTTTTGTAGTACCATGCACTCTTACAACACCTGCATCTCCACCTGGTTTCTGAATAGTGTCCCCCATAACTGTATGATCATATTGGTCCCAAATCCATTTTTTATCTGCAACATTTGGACTAGATAAAATTTTGTTTAAACAATCTGATAAATTTAAAGATTTAAATTGTTGCTTATCAAATTTTAATTTTTGAGGTAATTTTGTTTTTTTCCATTTTCTATCATACACAGGAGCATCTTCAGCAAGAAAATCAATTGGTATAGATGCAACATTTTTATTGTCGAACAATAAATCTATTTTCTTTGTATTTGTTGTTTTTCCAATTACAGCAAAATCTAAATTCCATTTATCAAAAATTTTTTTCGCATGATCTTCCTTGCCATTTTCCAAAACAATTAACATTCTCTCTTGACTTTCTGAAAGCATAATTTCGTATGGTGTCATCTTTTCTTCTCTACAAGGTACTTTGTTAAGATTAAGTTCAATTCCTAATTTACCTTTTGACGCCATTTCAACACTTGATGAAGTCAAACCTGCAGCACCCATATCTTGGATTGCTATTATTGAGTTACCAGCCATCAGCTCAAGGCATGCTTCCAATAATAGTTTTTCAGTAAACGGATCGCCAACTTGAACCGTTGGTTTCTTTTCTTCTATTTCATCATCAAATGTAGCTGAAGCCATACTGGCTCCGTGTATTCCGTCTCTACCTGTTTTTGATCCTACATAAATTACAGGTTTATTTACTCCAGCAGCTTTTGAATAAAAGATTTTGTTTTTATTAACAAGACCTAATGTCATGGCATTTACTAAAATATTACCATTATAACTTTCATCAAAAGAAGTTTGTCCAGCAACGGTTGGAACACCAATGCAATTTCCATACCCTCCAATTCCTTTAACCACCCCTCTTAATAAGTTTTTAGTTTTTTTATGTTGTGGAGATCCAAAATGGATTGAATTTAAATTAGCAATTGGTCTTGCTCCCATCGTAAATACATCTCTCATTATTCCACCTACACCTGTTGCAGCACCTTGATATGGTTCAATAAACGATGGATGGTTATGACTTTCTATTTTAAAAACAATTGCATCCTCGTCTCCAATATCTATTACACCAGCATTTTCACCAGGTCCCTGGATGACTTGTTTACCTTTTGTATGTAGTTTTTTAAGATGTTTTCTTGATGATTTATATGAGCAATGCTCATTCCACATTGCAGAAAATATTGCAAGCTCAGTAATATTTGGAACTCTCTTTAATAGTTCACAGATTTTGTAATACTCATCTTTTTTTAATCCATGCTCAACTGCGATTTTTTCAGTAACTTCCATTAATTTAAGTTTCCTAATAAATTTTCAAAGAATAATGATCCATCTTCACCAGATAGATATTTATCAATCATTCTTTCAGGGTGGGGCATCATACCTAAAACATTCTTTTTACTATTAAATATTCCAGCTATATTTTTAATTGCCCCGTTAGGGTTATTTTCATCATTTTCATCCCCATTTTTATTGCAATATGTGACAGCAATTTGATTATTATCTTCCAATGATTTCATTTCATCATTAGAGCAAAAATAATTACCTTCATTATGGGCTATATGAAGTTCTAGGATATTTTTTTTAATATCGTTAAAGTATTTATTTTGTTTATCTTTAACTTTTACAAATACATTTCTACAAATAAAATTTAGATATTTATTTTGTTGAAGAATTCCAGGCAATAACCCTGTTTCAGTTAAAATTTGAAAGCCATTGCATATTCCTAAGACCAAACCACCTGAGTTTGCAAAATCTATTACAGATTTAATTATTTTTGATTTTGATGCTATGCTCCCACATCTTAAATAATCACCATAAGAAAAACCACCAGGCAAAACAATTAAATCACTTTTTGGTATTAAATTATCATCGTGCCAGATCATTTGGTTTTTAAAACCAAACTTTTTAAGGGCTACATCCATATCCCTATCACAATTTGATCCTGGAAAAACTATGACTGATGACTTCATCTATAATTAAAGTATTTTATAATCCTCAATAACAAGATTAGCTAAAAGTTTTTTACACATATCTTCTACTTGCAATTTTGCTTTAGTTTCATCATTTTCATTTACATTTATTTCAAAAAATTTTCCCTGTCTCACATCATCTACACTACTAAAATTCATTCCATTTAATGTTTGTTGTATAGCTTTACCTTGAGGATCAAGTACTCCATTTTTAAGAGTAACTACAACTTTAATTATCATTATTTTTTTTTAAATTTTACTGCTTTAGGTTTGCTATATTTTAATGGTCTAATGTTAGATTGTTCATGAAGTATATCCAATCTTCTAGCAACTTCTTGATAACCTTCAACTAAATTTCCTAAGTCTTTTCTAAATCTATCTTTGTCTAATTTCTTATCAGTGGTTGCATCCCACAATCTACAGGTGTCAGGACTAATTTCATCTGCTAAAATAATATCTTTTTTTCCATTTTTTTCTAATCTTCCAAATTCTACTTTAAAATCAACTAACTTAATTCCAACACCTCTGAACATACCTTGAAGAAAATCATTTATTCTTGCTAATTCATTGTTCACAAAATCAATTTCAAAATCATCCATCCACTTAAAAGCTAAGATATGTTCTTTACTAATAAGTGGATCACCGAGTTCATCATTTTTTAAACAATATTCTACTAGTGGATATTCAAGAACTGTTCCATCTTCTATGCCTAATCTTTTAGTTAAAGAACCCGTTGCAATATTTCTTATTATAAATTCGATTGGTATAATCTCAACATGTTGAACTAGTTGTTCTCTCATATTAAGACGTTTAATTAAATGATTTTTAATACCAACCTGATTTAAGTTTGTTAAAATATGTTCTGAAATTCTATTATTTAAAATTCCTTTACCATCAATGACATCTTTTTTCTGGTTGTTAAAGGCTGTAGCATCATCTTTAAAATGTTGTATGACTAAATTTTTATCACTTGTTGCAAAAACTATTTTTGCTTTACCTTCGTATATTTTTTTTCCTTTTTTCATTATTTTAATACTCTCTTAAATATATAATTAATATTTTTAAAGTGTTTAGAATATGTAAATATTTTTTTAATTTTTGTTTCAGAAATTCTCTCAGTAATTTTTATGTCATTTTTGACAAGATCAATCAAATTTATATTTTTTGCAAAACTAGATTTTGCATGTCCTTGAACTAGTCTGTAAGCCTTCTCTCTTTGCATTCCCGATTTAGTTAATTCAAGCATTAATTCTTGTGAAAAAACTAATCCCTTCGTAAAGTTTAAATTTTCTAGCATTTTTTTTGGATAAACTATCATTTTATCTAAAATACTTGCCAGTCTAACAAGAGCAAAATCTAGCGTTATATTTGCATCAGGTCCAATATTTCTTTCCACACTTGAGTGCGAAATATCTCTTTCATGCCATAGTGCTATATTTTCTAAAGCAGGCATAACATAACTTCTGACCATTCTGGCGAGACCAGTTAAATTTTCACTTAATATTGGGTTTTTTTTATGAGGCATAGCGGAAGAGCCTTTCTGATCTTTAGAAAAAAATTCCTGTAATTCATAAACCTCAGATCTTTGAAGATGTCGTATTTCTGTAGCAACTCTCTCAACAGAGCCTGCAATAATACCTAATATTGCAAAATAATGTGCATGTCGATCCCTTGGAATAATTTGTGTTGATATAGGCTCAGGTTTAAGTTTTAATTTTTTTGCAACGTAAATTTCTATTTTTGGATCTATATTTGCAAATGTTCCAACTGCCCCTGAAATAGCACAAGTTGATACTTCCTCAATTGCATCTTTAAGTCTTATTTTATTACGTTTAAACTCTTCGAAAAAAGATGCAAGTTTAAGTCCAAAGGTTATTGGTTCGGCATGAATACCGTGACTTCTACCAATACAAGGTGTCATCTTATATTTTTTTGCTTGTTTTTTTAAGACTGATAAAATTTTATCTATATCTTTTAATAAAATATTTCCTGATTGAACTAATTGTATATTAAAACTTGTATCCAAAACATCAGATGAGGTCATTCCTTGATGAAGGTATCTTGCTTTAATTCCAGCCTGTTCAGTAATTGATGTTAAAAAAGCAATAACATCATGTTTTACTTTTGCTTCAATATCATGAATTTTTTTGACTTTAATTTTGCCTTTTTTCTTAACAATTGAAGCTACACCTCTTGGAATTATTTTGTATTTTTCCATTGCTTCAGCTGCTGCAATTTCTACATCAAGCCAAATTTTATATTTATTTTCTTCTGACCAAATATTGACTAATTCTTTTCTTGAATATCTAGATATCATTAAATTTTATATGGAGGTCCTTTATAACCTTTAACAGATTCTGTAAAAATTTCATAAGAATCCTCTGTAATTCCTATAGTATGTTCAAATTGTGCTGATAATGATTTATCTTTTGTTACAGCTGTCCAACCATCATTTAAAACTTTAACATCATATTTCCCATCATTAATCATTGGTTCTATTGTAAAAGTCATTCCGGGCCTGAGTTCAACTCCTGTATTTTTTTTTCCATAATGTAAAATGTTAGGTGGTTCATGAAAAATATTACTTATTCCGTGACCACAGAAATCTCTTACAACTGAATAACCTTTTTCTTCAACATAAGATTGGATTTCGTAACCTATATCACCTAATCTCTTACCAGGTTTTAACATTTTAATTCCACGCATCATAGACTCGTATGTTGTATTGATTAAATTAGTTGCTTTTACAGATACATCTCCAATTACAAACATTCTACTAGTATCGCCATAATATTCATCTACAATCGCAGTAACATCAACATTGATGACATCACCCTCTTTTAAAATTCTATCTGAAGGAATTCCATGACAAACGACATGATTTAATGAGGTACATAATGATTTTTTAAAACCCCTATAAAATTGTGGAGCAGAATAACCACCGTTATCTTTTATGAATTCATAACCTAAAGCATCAATTTCATCAGTAGATACACCTTCCTTTATTTCATTTGTTAGCATGTCTAAAGTTTTTGCCGCAAGATTTCCTGCAATTCTCATTTTTTCAAACTTTTCTGAATAATTATTTTGCATCAATTATTTTAATTTTTTTTTCAATTTTAATTTGTTTAGAATTTAAGGTGCATCTATATGCTAAAAATTTTACACCAGCTTTTCTTGCTTCGATATAACCCTCAAAATACTTAGGATCAATTTCTTTTGCTATTCTAAAATTATTTATACCCTGAATTTGAGTTAAAAATAAGACATATGGTTTATAACCTTTTTTGATTGAATTAATTAACATTTTTAAATGTTTTAAACCTCTTTCAGTAATCGCATCAGGAAATTCAGCAACCACATCATCAGCTATCAATGTAACATTTTTGACCTCTAATAAACTTTTATCGCACAAAAAATCAAATCTTGTATCTGATGAATATTTAAATTCCGGCTTAATGCTTCGAGTATTTTTAAATTCAGATATTAATTTATTTTCTAAACCATGTTGTACAATTCTATTTGCTCTATGCGTATTTACACCAACTAATTTTTTTTTTACCTTTATTAGCTCAAGTGTAAATTTAAGTTTTCTTGAAGGATCATTTTGTGGTGAAATCCATACCTCATTTCCTTCATCTAAAAGACCTTTCATAGAACCTGTATTTGGACAATGAGCTGTTACAATTTTATTATTTACTTCTATATCAGCAAAAAATCTTTTATATCTTTTTACTAATTTGCCTTTAATAAGTGTATTGGTAAAATTCATTAATTTTATTTATATTTGTAAATGACTAATAAAAAAGAAATAAATGCAGGGATTTTAATTATTGGAAATGAGGTCCTATCTGGACGTACTAAAGATGTTAATACTAGCACTCTTGCAACATGGTTAAATTCATTAGGCATTAAGGTAAATGAGGTAAGAGTTATCCCTGATGATCAAAAAACAATTATCATTACTGTAAACGAATTAAGAAAAAAATATACCTATGTATTCACAACCGGAGGGATAGGTCCTACACATGACGACATAACATCAGAATCAATATCGAAGCTTTTTAATGTTGAATATAATTTTCACCCAGAAGCTTTTAAAATATTAGAGAGCTATTATAAGCCAGGCGAATTCACTGAAGGACGACAGAAAATGGCTAAGATGCCAATAACATCAAAATTAATTTTAAATCCATCTAGCGGTGCTCCTGGATTTTATATAGAGAATGTATTTTGTTTACCAGGAGTTCCTTCGATAATGCAATCCATGTTGGGAGGATTAGAAAATGTTTTAATTGGGGGAGATCCAATATTAAGTTCTACTATTAATTTAAGAACAGTTGAAAGTGAAATCGCAAAGTCATTAAGTAAAGTACAAGATAACAATAAAGATGTTGATATTGGAAGTTATCCTTTTTTTAAGGCAGGAAAACTTGGTGTTTCAATTGTATTAAGATGTACAGATCAAAATAAAATTAATCAATGTAATGATCAAATAATAAACTTTGTTAAAGAAAAAAAAATTGAAATTGTTGAGAAAGATTGATGCTTTACTTTGCATACGGAAGTAACCTTAACCATTTTCAAATGAAGAGAAGATGCAAAGATAGTATTTTTCTTAAAAAATATGAGCTTAAAGGTTTTAGATTAAATTTTAGAAGCGAATACAGAGCTGCTGATATAGAGAAAAAAAATAATTCTGTAGTACCCGGTGCTTTGTTTGAAATATCTAAAAGTGATGAAAAAAAATTAGATCTCTATGAGGATTTCCCCATTCTATATAAAAAAATGTATTTTAAATATTACAATAAAAAAGTGATGACTTACATTATGCCAATAAAGTCAGAATTTAGATATCCAACAGAAAGATATTTAAATGTTATAAAGCGAGGATATAAAGACTGTAAATTAGATAAAACTTTTTTATTTAAAGCTCTAAATCCACAAAAATAAATTATGTCAAAAAAAACTGACAATCTATTAAAGGGTTTTTATGATGTTTCTCCCTTACTGTTACCAGTAGTCCCTTTTGGTATAATCTTTGGAGCAATTGGTATAGAGTTAGGTTTTGGCCCGTACACAACTTACGCTACATCTATAATAATTTTTAGTGGGGCTAGTCAGATAGTTTTTTTTCAACTTCTATCAAATGGTGCATCCTCCTTAATTGCAATAACATCATCCTCAGTCGTTAGCACTAGACATCTATTATACGGAGCAGTAGTTGCACAATATTTGTCAAAATTATCTTTAATGTGGAAGATATTTTTATCATATTTGTTAACTGACCAAGCGTTTGCTGTTTCGCAAGAATTTTTTAAAAAAAATTCAAACGATGAATATAAACATTATCATTTACTTGGTGCTGGATTAACTCTGTGGATAGTATGGCAATTGACAACAGTTATTGGAATTTTACTTGGTTCTATTGTGCCGGAAGAATTAGGTTTATCATTTACTATACCACTTACTTTCTTAGCTTTACTTATTAATTATTTTAGAAAAATAGATCATCTAATTGTAATTTTTCTATCAGGACTGTCATCTATTTTATTTTACGAGGCTCCATTAAAATCTTACATTATATTATCTTGTGTAATCTCATTATTTATCATTTTTTTAATTAACAAATTTCAGAAAAAAATATGACTATTTGGATATCTATAGTGATAGCAGGGATTATTAATTACTTAACAAGATTAGGATCTATTTTATTAATTAAACCTGAAAAGTTAAGCGAAAGTGCAAAAAAAATATTAGGATATGTACCATCTGCAGTATTCCCTGCAATAATCTTTCCGGCTGTATTTTTAAATGAAACAAATACAATTGTACAAATTAATGATCCAAAAATTATTGGGTTTTTTGTTGCTATTGTAATTGGGTATATAAGTAAAAATATTATTTTAACAATTATAGCTGGACTAATATCATATTGGATAGTTATATTTTTATTTTAAATATGTATTTACACTCAAAACTTCAAAATAGATCTAAGCCTATTAAAATTGGATTTATAGGATGTGGTAAATTTGTTTCTATGTTTTTAGCTCAGTACAATCAATTAGAAAAAATTCAAATAGATACAATTGTTGATGTAAATATTGAAAAAGCAAAAAAAAATTGTCTTAATAGCGGTCTAAATGAAAAAACAATAAGTAATATAAATTTTACAAATTCATTAGATAATACTCTTGAAAGAGATATTGAAATTTACGTTGAAGCAACAGGCAATCCAATAATTGGGACTGTGCATGCAACAAAAATAATTAATAATAAAAAACATATAATTTTAGTAAATGTTGAAGCGGATGTTGCGTGTGGAAAATTCTTATCAGATTTAGCAAATAAAAATAATGTTGTTTGTTCAATGGCTTATGGCGATCAACCATCTTTAATTATGGAACAAATTGAATGGGCTAGACTTAATGGATTTCAAGTCATTTGTGCCGGCAAAGGGACTAAATATCATCCTACATTTGAATATTCTACACCTGAAACTGTCTGGGATCATTATGGACTAACAAAAGAAAGAGCTGAAAAGGAGTCTGGAATGAACCCTAAAATGTTTAACAGTTTCTTGTGTGGAGATAAATCAGCCATTGAAATGTGTGCTGTTAGTAATGCTGCAGACTTGAAATGTCCAAAAGACGGTTTAACATTCCCACCAGTAGGTGTTTATGATATTGCAAAAAAACTTATTCCAAAAGATGAAGGTGGTTTAATTGATCATAGTGGACAAGTAGAAGTTATTTCTAGTATTGACCTTGATAAAAATGAAATTGAGAATGATTTACGCTGGGGTGTCTACATTGTTATTAAGGCACAAAATGAATACGTTAAAAATTGCTTTAAAGATTATGGAATGGTAACAGACTCATCAGGAAATTATTCAGCCATATGGAGACCATATCATTATATAGGACTTGAATTAGCTCAATCAATTTATTCTATATCTCTAGATTTAAAACCGACTGGATTTACAAAAAATTATAATTCTGATGTTGGAGCAGTTGCAAAAAAAGATTTAAAAGCAGGTGAAAAGCTCGATGGAGAAGGTGGATTTTGTGCACGAGGTAAATTAATTAGTTCTCAAAAATCTAAAGAAGATGGCATCCTTCCACTTGGCTTAACAGATAACGCAATTGTTAAAAGAAATATTAAAAGAGATGAATTAATTAGACTTACTGATGTTGATATTGATTTACCAAAAGAAGTTTTAGAGGCTAGGGAATACCAATATAATTTACTTTAATTTTTTTTCTAAAAGTTCATAAACTTCATCGTTTATAAAATCCCAATTACAAAATTGTTTTTGATTAAAAAGTTTTAATTTATTATAAGGATTAAACTTATTAAACTCACCCCATCTCCAGTCTGGATACAAACATAAAATTCCCCAAGTTTCTATATTTAGTGATGATGCCAAATGAAGAATGGATGTATCAGAAGAAATAACAAGATCTAACTTTGATATTAGAGAAGAAAGTTCATCTAACTTATAATTACCACAATCAATAAGGTTTGAAGATTTAAAATATTCTAAATCTCTTTCCCATACTTCGTTTTGTAAAGCATAAAAATTTGCGTTTAAACTAAGAATTTTTCTAAAATTATTGAGTGGTATTGATCTATAAGGCTCATTAGGTCCTAAAAATGAACCTGACCATACTAAACCAATATTTTTCTTTGAAAAATCAATTTTATTTTCTAATTCTATTTTTTTCTTATGATTAAACTCTATAAGACTTTCCTCAAGGTTAATTTCTTCTTTATAAAAAAATTTAATGAGAGAACCTAAAGATATTTTAAAATCAAATGTTTGATTTTTACACTCGTCGTATGTTTTAATATTAATGTTTTTAAGATCTTTAAATAGATTTTTAATATTTTCTTGAACAACAAAAGTTATTTTATTTGAGACTTTTGATAATGGTATCAAATATTTTGAAAATTGAATTGAATCTCCTAAACCCTGCTCATTATAAACTACTATTGATTTATCTTTAATATTTGTTCCATCCCATTCACTCATATCCTTAAAATAATTAGATAATTTAGATTTTCTAAACTCATAATATTTCCATCCTTCGTCAAAATTTCCTTCGTATAAATATCTAATACCAAGATAGTTGTAAAAATCTGAATTATTTTTAAGTATTTCTCTTGATTGATTTAATAATTCATTTCCTTTATCGCTCTGACCAGAATTAAAATAAAGTCTTATTAATGTTATTAAAAATTTAGTGATACCTTTATTATTTTCTAATATTTTCTCAGCTTCTTGTAATTGATTTTTAAGAATTAAAAATTCTGCTTTATTATGTAAGAATTCGGTATAATTACTATCTATAGTTTCTGCTTTTTTAAAGAATTCTTCAGCTTTACTTTCATCTCTAAGAGATAAATAGCAAAGTAAAATATTATTAATTAAAATTTTATTATTACTATCTAGTTCTAAAGCTTTAGAAAAATATTTTACTGAAGTTTTTGGTTTACCTTTTCTAAGAAATATATTGCCAATATTATTAAAGCCTCTTTTTTTATCACTACCGTCTGTATTAATATATATTTCGTAATATTTAATTGCTTCATCATAATTTTTATTCAATTCATTGGCAGATCCAATTTGAAAAATATTTAATGGGTTTTTGTTATCTAAATAATATAATTTAATAGAATAATTCAGCAATTCTTTAAATTTTTTACTAATAGTATAAATAACGCAAAGGTTCCTTATTGGATCTTGAAATTTATCATCGATTTCGATTACTTTTAAAAAAAATTTCTCAGCCTCTGCTAAATTTTTTTTCATAAAATTTATAACACCAATAAAATTATAAATTATTGACTTATCATTTGAATTTTCATTTAATTTGCAAAGCTCTAATGCTTTATCTAAATTTTTGTTTTTAATATTTTCAGCTATGAGCTCTAATTGATTCATATAAATAGAATTTAATATTATTTAACAATAATGTTTATTTATTTGAAAGCCAAATTGTTTCAAAAGGTTTTAAATTAATAGAATTTAAAATTTTAGGTTTGACATTTGAATCTATTAAATTTTTAAATTTGTTGTATTTTTTATTTATTTTAGCATTTTGTAATTTTGAAGTTAGATTAGTTATACATAAAATAGTTTGTTTTTTATCTAAACTAACTCTTTTAATACAAAAAAAATTGTTACCTAGATTAATATTAGTTCTGTGAGCATTAGGGTGAAACGCTTTTTGGTTTTTTCTTATTTTAAGAAGGTATTTTAAAGTTTCAAATATGTAATACTCTTTTGAAGAATTGCTTTTAATTTTTTTTAAAATATTTAATTCGTTCCATTTAAATCTATTAACATCTCTATTATTTCCAGTAATTACATATCTTGCTTCATCGTTTGATTTACCAAATAATGAGTTAAAATATATGGCTGGAACACCCTCAAAGGAAAACATAATTGCATGTGCAGCCATATACCTTTGAAAATTGTATAAACCCTTTTTATCTTTATCTGAGACTTTTAATGCATCAAAAACTGTAATATTTGACTCATAAACTTTCTTTTTATTGTTATTTACTTTTCTATAGGAAAATTTTGATCCATTTTTTTTTAATCTTAATAATAATTTTTTTATAGATCGATTATTAATTATACCTTCAAGCGGTCTCATTCCTATGCCATCGTGAGAAGCAATAAAATTTAAATAAGAATTTCCTTTTTTTGTTTGTGGTAATTTTTTACTCCAAGCATTTAAGTACGACCCATTTTCGAATAATAAAGAATATATTAAGAGAGGTGGCAGAGTAAAATTATAAATCCAATTAGACTCATCATTATTTCCAAAATAGCTTAAGTTTTCTTTTTCAGGCAGGTTTGTTTCAGTAACAATAATACTTTTTATACTTAAAGAGTCAGAGACAATCCTTAAGACTTTTACAATTTCGTGTGTTTGTTTTAAATTTATGCATTTTGTACCACTTTTTTTCCAAAGATATGCAATTGCATCTAACCTGAAAATTGTTACTCCATTTTTAATTAAATTTAACATTATTTTAATAAATCTTAATAAAACCTTTGGATTATAAAAATTAAGATCTATTTGATCATCACTAAAGGTTCTCCAAAGATATTCTTTTTTTTTAAATATATTAATTTCCTTTAGTAATTTATGATCTCTTGGTCTTACAACTTTTGAAGTATTGAACTTTGAATTAACTAATAAAAAATAATCTTTGCCAGGTTTTTTTTCTTTTAAAAAATTTTTAAACCATAAACCTCTAGCTGATGCGTGATTTATAACCATGTCCGCCATAATATGTGCTTTTGAAGAAAAGTTTTTTATATTTAACCAATTACCAAATTTACTATCTATTTTATAATGATCTTTAACTGCAAAACCACTGTCACTGCTAGATGGATAAAATGGAAGGAAATGTATTGTATCAATAAACTTATTTAATTTTTTATTAAAAAATGCCTGAAAGGTTTTTAAATGTTTTTTATTTTTTGAATAAATACTATCGCCATAACAAATCACCATCGTTGTTTTTTCTGAGACAAACCAATTTTTCTTTTTATTATTTCTATTAAAATGATTGATTATTTGTGAGATTTCCTCCGCAATAAGATCAATCTCATTTTTGGGTAAAAAATTGTATATTTGATTTAATTTAAAACTAATTTTTCTTTTGTTTATCTGAGATAACATTAACTATATTTTTTATTATCTTCATTTACTACTTCTTTTAATCTTTTTAAAAAATCTGGAATAGCACTTTTAACTCTACTCCATGTTGGTATGAAAGGTGTATCCATAGGATTTAATATAAAGGCTTCTCCTGCTTTCATAATATTTCTTGCAAATAACTCAACTGTCTTTTCTTCAGTATGTGTATCTAATTTTAAACCATTCATTTCAGCATCGCTTCTGTATATATCAATCAAATCTAAAGCAGATCTGTAATATGTTGCCTTTAATGATCTAAATTTTTCTCTACTAAATGTATTTCCTTGTGTTGCTAATTTTTTAATAAACGTTTTAATAATATCAATTGACATTCTAGATAAACCTTTTGTTTCATCATCAATTGATAATATTTGGTGTTTATGATCATATTTATCTGCAAGATCAACCTGACAGATATTTTGAGGTGAAAAGCTTCTTTGCATCTCAGATAATATTCCAACCTCAATACCCCAATCAGATGATATTCTTAGTTCAGGTAAAACATTTCTCCTAAATGAAAATTCTCCTGCTAGAGGGTATTTAAATGATTTCATAAATTCTAAATAATCACTTTTACCAATAGTTTTTTCTAAAGCTGTTAAAAGTGGAAAAACTAATAATCTTGCAACACGTCCATTCATCTTATTTTCAGCAATTCTTGGATAATATCCTTTGCAAAATTCAAAATTAAAAGTTGGATTTACTACCGGATAAAAAAGTTTTGCAAGCATTCTTCTATCGTATGTCTTGATATCACAATCATGTAATGCAACAGAACGTGCACTATCTCTTGCTATACACATCCCAAGACAGTACCAAACATTTCTACCTTTACCGAGTTCATTTGGAGATAAATCTTTTTTCTTTAATTCTTGATCAAGCTTTTTTAAACCTGGACCATCATTCCAAAGAATAGAGAAGGGCATATTTAATTTTTTAAAAAACTTCCATGCCTTCTTAGCTTGTTTTGAATTTGCTTTATCTAAACCTACAATTATATGATCTAAATATTTAGTTTTGCTAATTTCTTTAACAATTTTTGGCAATGCATTCCCTTCCAATTCAGAGTATAGACACGGAAGTATTAATTCCATTTTTCTTAGCTTTGAAAATGAAAGTAACTCCTTTTCAATTTCTGATGTGGTTTTAGTACCAAAATCATGCAAAGTTGAAATTATTCCATTTTGAGAAAAATCGCTCATACAAGATTTTAGACATTATAATCCAATTTATCTAGCGCCATTTTAATCACATCAGTCCAGCCCTCAGGAGATGGCTTGTTTGAAATTATTAAATTATTTATATTTATTTGATCCTCTTTAAATTGATCGTTAAATACTAGACACGGCAGATCACTATTTTTAAGCATATCTAAATCATTATAATTATCTCCAACAGCTATCACTTTAATATCCCTCTCTATTTTTTTGTAAATTTTCAAAACTCTATTCATTGATTTCACCTTATTTACATTATCACAAAGATTTATTACACGACCTCCTTCCTGAATGGATAAAGAGTTTTTTTTCAGTATTTTTGTTAAATCTTTTTTTTCATTTTTATTTCCCTCAAATAAAAAGGGTTCAGTGTATTTACGATTTAAAGCATTTTTTAGTTTTGTTTCACTTAAACCAAAAATATTAATTTGATCCTTTTTATTTAGATTTGAGATAAATTTGCATTTACTCTGCAAAATTTCTGGTACATTATTTTTAAAAATTTCTACAAGCTCTTCTTTTTCTCTACTTAAAATTATTTTGTTTGGAAAATTTAAATTTAATAAATTGAGATTATTTATAACTGAACCATTTTCTGAAATATAAGCTAAATTTTCACCTAGATCTTGGTTAAATTCAATTATTTCGCTTTCCGTTTTGCTGGAATTTGGAATTATGTGTATTCCTGAATTTATTAGTTTTTTTATGTAATCTTTAATTTGGTCAAATTTAAATGTATCTCTATGAAGGATTGATCCATCAAGATCAGTAAATATAACTATTTTATTTTTTTTAATTGTCATAAATTCATTTTATAAATACAAAAAAATTTACTTATTATTCTTGTTCAATTATAAATATTAGCATAAATACTCATGAAAATTACTGATGCCCTCGTGGTGAAATTGGTAGACACAAAGGACTTAATAAAATTCTTTTTATTTGTTTTTTTTTGAACCTTTTTTTTTTACATACTCAACGACTGTAATAGTATCAGCTTTGTTTATAAGGCTTGAATAAAAAAGTAATACAAGCCAACCTATAACCGACCATCCAAAAAAAGTATTCAGCCAAAAAACTGAATTTTTATTCTTAATTTTTCTTACTTCAGCAACCAAAAATGGAATATAATAAATACAAAGTAGAATAGTAAAAACAAGTAATGTTAGTATAGCATCCATGTTTAAATTTTTTATTAATATATTATTATTTAGTTTAATAGTTACAATTTCAAAAGCAAAACAAGTTGTCAATTATCCAATTCCAGAAATTACTAATTATCCCCCTGAAGTTAACGGTGGCTTTACAAGTAATTGGGGTATAACCGAAGGTCTTGATGGGAAGTTATATTTTGCAAATAATTATGGAGTGTTAGTTTATGATGGAAAAACATGGAGTAATATCATTTTAGACAATAATGATCCTGCAAGATCCATCACAACAGACAAATTAGGCAATATAATTGTTGGAAGCAGAGGAAATTTTGGTTTCATATCTAATAATGGAAGTGGAGATCCAATTTATAAGTCCTTAAATAAATATTTGGATTATAAAAATTATAAAAATAGAGATATTATTTATGAAACATTTTCTCTAGCTGATGGACAAATATTTTTTAGATCTTTAAATAATCTTTTTTTTTATAAAGATAAAAAGATTAAAGTAATTAAAAAAGTTAATAAGAAGAAATTTGGTGTATCTAGACTTTTAAATGATGAAATATTTATTGCTCTAATTGGAGATAGTATAGCAACTATTAATGATCACAAAATTATAAAAATTAAAAATTCTGAAATTTTTAAAGATAAGACAGTTACTGGATTTCACAAATCCAAAACAAATAAACTAGTTGTTTTTACAAGAAAAAATGGTGTCTATAAGCAAACAGACGATGGTTTCCTAAAAATTAATAATGAAATAATAAATAATATTGGTGTAATTTATAGAACTTTTGGTTTGGTAAATAATAAAATTGGTCTAGCTACTTATGAAGGATTATTTATTTTAGATAATTCTTTGAAACCAATTGCTCATTATAATTCAAATAGTGGATTGAGAGTAGATAACATCAGATCAATATATCAAGATCAAAATGGAATTATTTGGGCTGGTTTAGATGATGGCATAAGCAAAATAAACGAAAACTCTAAATTTAAATTTTATGATCTAAAATCATCAAATCTTAATAGCCGTGTGAGATCTCTAAATGTTTACCAAGATCATTTATATGCTGGAACAAATGTAGATTTGAAAAAACTTGTTTTAGATAAGAATGGTAAATTGAAAGAAAGCTTTATTCAAATTGGAAAAGAAAAATTAAATACTCAAATTTGGGAAACTTTTATTTCTAATGACAAACTTTTAATAGGCTCTAATGCTGGTTTAGGTGTTATTGATAATTCAGAAAATTATGAATTAGTAATAAATAAAAAGGATATAGGTATAGTTTTTGAAATAATTGAAAGCAAAATATTTAAAGGTTACCTATTAGTTAGGTCAAAAAAAGGAATATTCTTAATTAATAAATTTAATTTAAAAGATTATAGAAATATTTATAAAGGTTCTGGCGTTGGTTACTTAAAAGAATTAGAGGAAAGAGATGAAATTTGGTTTAGGGTCAGTAAAAAAGGAATTTTTAGATTTAAGATAGAAAATAACAATATAAACAAAACAAAGTTTGACGAAAAAATATTTACAAAAGGTAAAGTAAAATTATTTTATATAAATAATAATTTAATTTTTTACGCAAATAAAAACTATCTAGAATATGATTTTTTAAAAGAAAGATTTAAGCAAAGTGATTTATTTTCAAAAATTTTAAATATTAAAAATAAAGAAATTCTTGATTTAAAAAAAACAAATATCAATAGTTATTGGGTTACTTTTACTGAAAGAATTGAAGGAAAAAGAGTTCAAGAATTCTATGAAATTGACTCAGATGGAAAAATATTAAAACTACCATTTGAAAATATATCTCATCATTTAGATACTGAGTTTTTTTTCTTTAACAACCTAACTCTAATGAGCAGCAATGAAGGTATTGTAATAATTAATGATAAGGATTTTTATAATAATCAAACGGGTAGTGCAATTATCTCAAAAATTGTAAACAACGATCAAAAAGTTTTTTTTGGCGCTCCAAATAAAGATTTAGTAAATAACACGTTTAAGACAAAACAAGATTTTAAATTTAATCAAAATAAAATATCATTTACAATTTCATTAACTGATTATTTCTATGAAAATAAGAATAAATATAGATATCAATTAGTTGGATTTGATAAAAAATTCTCTGATTTTACCTACTCACACAATATTACATATACAAACCTTAAACCTGGAAAATATGACTTTAAAATACAAGGTTTAAATTCTAACGGTGTTTTATCTGAAATAAACAATTATATCTTTAATATTGATTATCCTTGGTGGCAATCAAAAGTATTCTACATAGTAGAATTTATAATTTTCTCAATATTATTAATTACAACATTGTTTTTAAAAAAGACTGGAAAAGCTGCTGCATTAGCTACATCAATATCATTTATGATGATTCTTGCATTTTTTGAATATATTAATTTTGTTTTAGACCCGCTAATTTTAGATTTGTCAAATGGTGTTCCTGTATTTAGTATTTTTTCAAAAGTTTTGTTAGGATTAATTCTATTACCTTTAGAACGATTAATTAATTCAATATTAGACAATATGGCAAAAAAAATTAAAATTAATTAATAAAGCACCTTTTTAAAAATAGGTTAGACACCGATAATTCTTGAACAAGATAAATGCGTTGTGTTAAAACAAAAGACAGATATAACAATGCAAACTCTAGGAGCCCTCGTGGTGAAATTGGTAGACACAAAGGACTTAAAATCCTTGCCCTTTTGGGAGTGCCAGTTCGAGTCTGGCCGAGGGCACCACTAAGTGATTAAACCCCACATCCTTTTTGATAACAACAACCTTTCTATAAAGATTAAAAATTTTATTAAAAAAAAATTAGGTCATTACGCAATTGCAAAATCAGATTTAATAGTAGTCATTGGTGGTGATGGTTTTATGTTAGGATCACTTAAAAAATATCACAAATACAATAAAAAGTTTTATGGGATTAATTCTGGAAATTACGGTTTCTTAATGAATAAATTTTCAACAAAACATACTTTAAATAACCTTTCTAAATCACTAAGAGTTGTAACAATTTCTCCATTGGAAATGATTGTTAGAACTAAATCAAATATAACTAAGAGATCTATTGCAATTAATGAGGTTTCAATTTTAAGACAAAGTAAACAAGCAGCATCATTGTCAATTTCAAGTAATTCGAAAACTATTATTAAAAACTTAGTCTCGGATGGAGTTTTGGTGTCTACTCCAGCAGGTAGCACAGCTTATAACCTGTCTGTTCATGGACCGATATTAGATATTGATTCAAAAAAACTAGCTATAAGTCCTATAAGTCCCTTTAGACCAAGAAGATGGAAGGGAAAGATAGTTGGAGATAAATCAAAAATAATTATTAAAAATATAAATCTTATTAAAAGACCTGTTAGCGCTGTAGCTGATAATGTTGAGGTAAGAAATGCAACTAATGTTGTAGTAAGAATAAATAAAAAAATTAAATTTAGTTTATTGTATGACTCAAACAGAAGCCTTCAAAAGAAAATTAAAATTGAACAAATTAGAAATGAAACAAATTAAATGAGAAAATTTTTTTTATATATAATTATTACTAACTTTATTTCCATAAATGCAATTGCTACAAATATTAAAATTGATCACGAAATTAATACTTCTTTTCAATGTAAATTTGAAAAAATAATAATAAAAAATGCTGAATACAATTATAAAGTTTTTACTTCAGACGACATAGATAAAGAGAATTTAGATAATTTTGAAATTATCTCTATAATACCAAAAGATTTAGCTATTAATGGTTTATCATCATTTTTAAGTAATTCTGAAAATTTAGAAGTTAAAATTGTAAATACTGAAGTAGTTTTATTCAAAGGTTTTGATAAAACTAAAAATTATTCAGAGTCTGGAATAATCAACAGAAAGTCAGGAGAGCTAGTACACGAAATTACCAGAGATATTAATAGCGAAACATCTGAAAAAGACATTACCTTTTATAATTGTAAAGAAATTAATAAAAACGTTTGAGGAATTTAGTGGTGCCCCCGCACGGATTCGAACCGCGGACCTATTGATTACAAATCAAAATAGTAATTAAAATATCCTTTCATTAACGTTGATACTACTTACTTCTAGAGTCCCGTCAAGTTGGACCTTAAAAATTCACCTTGTATTCACCTTGCTTGGATATGTAGATTGAGTCATGCTTCGGGATTTGATATAAATTATTTGTCCGTGATTTAGAAATAACTCTACTTGCTTCGGACATAAAACAATAACGCTAAAGGAGAAATATGGCTACAATCTTAGAAGTCTATAAATTACTTAAACTTAAAAAAGAAAATGGTGAAGACATTGGGATGTTTGGAGAAAGCTTCATTGAAATGTGTGAAAAAGATGAAGAACCATCAACAACAAGGGAAATTTCTTTAAGCTTTATTAAAAAAAATGATGGAGAATAACCTCGTTAAATCAAACTTTGAGGTAATTATAAAATACTTTTTTATGCTATATTAGCTTTAATAATTTATATGATCGCTGTGAAAAAACAAATTTATGTTTAGTAAAATCAAAAAATATTTCTCAGATAAAAAAGATGAAAAAGCTATTCTAAAAAGTCCTTTACACTTAAAAGCAATGAAAGCTGGACTCGCTGCAAATAAAGAATTGGGTTTAGATAAAATGGCTGAAAAATTTAGAACAATGCAGGGTGAGTATATTGGTGAGAGAGTAAACGAACTATTACTTGCACCAGACCAATTTAAATTGTTAAGAGAAATGATTACCAATGCTGTGTTAGAATTGAGTTCGTACGAAGTTTTAATTATTCAAAAAGACAAGAATGGATCACAAGGGCTATTAAAACATAAAGGAATAAGTGGAAAACTACATCAAGATTTGGACAAACTTTATAAAAATGACAAAAAACTCAGAGAAAATCTTCATGGAACAAAAAATCCTGAAAAAATTACTACTAAATATTTATATACACTTACTAATGGTTTTTATATCCATGCTGCATGGAAATTTACAGTTATTAACGCAATAAGAATTCATTTTAAAGACTACAATTCTAATATTGATAAAGACTGGATTACTCCATTTAGATATTGCGCTTGTGTTTGGCACGAAGGTCAATATCGAAAGACTCTTAAATTAAAGCAGATAGTTAGCGATATAAATCGAATTCAGTATTCAACTTTTACAAATCTTGTATTAAATGGTGAAAAATATCCTGATTTAGAATTTTTAGAGGCTAATAAAGAAACTATAAAAGATAAGTCTTTATATTTTCCAAAAAAATGGTGATTAAAATAATATTACAAGATGATGAACTAAATAACTGAATCATTTTATAATGATTGAAAGAAAGATAATAAACAAAGCAAAATCATTTAAAGACCTTGATAAAACACTTAAAAAACTAATTAAAAATAAGAAAGCAAAACTTGCAGGTTCAGTATTTGAATATTTAACAAAGCTTTATCTAGAAGTTTCACCTGAATATAAAACGAAGTTAAGTAAAGTGTATTTGCTTAATGAAGTTCCAACATCATTAAAGAAGAAGTTAAGATTACCTAATACAGACGAAGGTATAGATTTAATAGCTGAAACATTTGATAATGAGTATTGGGCTATCCAATGTAAATATAGATCAGACAATACTGAAACCTTAAAAGTTAAGGGGGATCTTGCTACATTTAACAACCTAGCTTTTACAGTTTGTAAAAATATTTCTCATGGAATTGTTGCTGCAACAGTTAATAGACCACCGAAGAAAACAAAATTATTAAGTGTTGGATATATATTACTTACTGAATGGCTCAATCTAGATAGAGATAATGGAGATTTATTTAATCAAATCAAATCAAAAGCTGCAGGCAAAGTTAGTAGACCAAAACTTTTATCTCCTAGACCACATCAAAAAGCAGCAATAACAAAAACAATTTCATATTTTAAGTCTAATGAACGGGGCAAAATGATTATGCCTTGCGGAACAGGTAAAAGCTTAACAGCTTTTTGGATTGCTGAAAAAATGAGACCAAAGTCAATTCTAGTTGCTGTTCCAAGTTTAGCGTTATTGCAACAAACTCTAAAAGTATGGACTAGAGAATATCTACTTCACAACATTCAACCTGATTGGTTATGTGTTTGCTCAGATGATACTGTTAAAGAAGAACAGGATGATTTTGTAACCTTTTCAGCTGATCTTGGAATTAAAGTAGATACTGATCCAAGAACAATCAGAAACTTCCTAAGAAAGAAAACTAAAAAATTAAAGATAGTATTTACTACTTATCAATCAGGAAGAGCCACAGCTATTGGATCAAAAGGGTTTGTCTATGATTTAGGTATTATGGATGAAGCTCATAAAACAGTTGGCTCAGGTTCAAAGCCAATGGCTCATTTACTTCATCAAAAGAATATTAAAATCAAAAAACGTTTATTCATGACAGCTACAGAGAGATTATTCAGAGGTGATAGTGACGAATACATGTCTATGGATGATCCAAGAGACTATGGAAATTTGATTTATGAATTAAGCTTTAAAGATGCAATAAATGCAAAACCACCAATAATATCTGACTATAAAATAATAACTTTTGGTATTACTACCCCTGAAATAGAAAAGATTACTGAAGATAATAGGTATTTAGAGGTTAAAAAAGACCTGAAAGATATTACTGCAAGGGAACTTGCAACAGCTATTGCACTTAGAAAAGCAATTAAGAAGCTTAAAATCAAAAATGCTATTTCATTTCATAGATCAATTAGAAGAGCTGATAATTTTAGAAAACAACAAGATTTAATTTCAAAAGTTTACCCAACTTACGGAAAATTAAAAACCTTCCATGTAAGAGGAGATATGCCAACATCAGATAGAGCATTAGAGATGTTATCCTTTGAAGAGGAAAAAGGTTTGATGACTAATGCAAGATGTTTAACAGAAGGTGTTGATTTACCTGCAATAGATTGTGTTTGTTTTACAGATCCTAAGAGAAGTAAAGTTGATATTGTTCAAGCAGCAGGTAGAGCACTTCGTTTATCAAAGGGTAAAAAGTTTGGTTATATTTTAATTCCAATATTTATTCCTGATGGAATGACCTTTGATGAAGCAGCAGAGGAGCAAGGTTTTGATGATGTATCCATAACAGTGAGAGCTTTGGCGACAACTGATAAAAGAATTGTAGAATATTTAAGAGCAGTTTCTGAAGGTAAAAAACCAAGAGGTGGATCACCTGTTGATGGAATAACCTCAATCAATGAACTTTATAAAGTTGAAGCTGAAAAATTTAATAAGGCTGTTCAGCTTAAAGTTTGGGATAAAGTAGCAACCAGTAACTATCGAAGTTTTGAAGACGCAAAAGAATATATTAAACCATTTAATTTAAAATCAACAAAATATTGGTATGAGATTTATGATCGGAATAAAATACCAAAAGATATTCCTAAATTCCCAATCTCACCGTATAAAAATCAATGGAAAGGCTGGGGTGATTTTTTAGGAAATTATAATATTGCATCACGTCAAAGAAAATTTGTTGAATATGATGAGGCAAAGAAATTTGCTCAAAAATTAAAATTAAAAGGTCTAAAATTTTGGATAAGCTATGTAAAAAATAATAAAATACCACCTTATATTCCAAAAAATCCACCAGGTGTTTATAAAAAAAGTTTTGAAGGATGGGGTAAATTTTTAGGAACAGGTAATGTTGCAGTTATAAATAGAAAATATTTGCCATACAAAGAAGCAAAACAATTCGCCATATCGTTAAAACTTAAAAGCCTTAAAGAATGGCAAAATTATACAAAAAGAATTGATTTTCCAAATAATATTCCAAAACAACCATATCTTTATTATAAAAAATATTTCAAAAAACCCTCATTGGCAGAATTCTTAGGATTAGACTCATTTAAAGGTAGAGGTGAATACTTAACTTTTGATAAAGCAAAAGAAAAGATAAGATCTTTAGGTATTCAATCAGAAAATCAATATTTAAAATATTATAAAAAAAATAAACCCAAGGATTTACCTCGTGGCTTGAAAGGAGTTTATGAAAAAAAATATCCAAAAAAATGGAAAGGGTTGAATGACTTTTTTGGTACAAAGAGTTCAAAAAATTATCTTTTGTTTGAAGATGCAATTAAATATGTTCAAAAATTAAAAATTGATACATCAAGAGAATATAAAAAAAAAATTAAAAAACAAAATTTAGATTTTTTACCAAATACACCAAATTATTTTTATAAACAAAAAGGATGGAAAAATTGGAATCATTTTTTAGGAAATGAATATCTTGAATACAATGACGCTAAAAAATTAGTAAAAAAACTAAAAATTAGAACCAATCGAGAATACGCAATTAAAACAAAGCTAAACAATTTTCCAAGAAACTTGCCAAAATCACCTGCAAATGTTTATGGAAAAAATAATAATGGGTGGAAAAGTTGGCCTGATTTTTTAGGCAAAAAATGAAAAAGTTTTGAAATTTTGCAAAATTTTTAGAGGTCATGTTTCAAAACAAAAATGATTTTTACAAGGTTGGCAATCCAAACCTTTGTATAAACCCAAACTATATGGGACTCCAAATCTGACAAAGTGAGGGTGGGGGCAAATGAATTAATCGAAAACTGAAATTGTCTTAGTATCTTTTTTTAAATATAGTTCTATTAACAAAGGAGAGAAACAATTGTGATTTGGCTTTATTTTGGTTTTTTATTTTTCCCTGGAGCAATCCTTGTTCTAAAACTAAAAGAAAAAGAATGGAAAAATAAAGACGATATAAAAACAATAGTCGGGTGCGTATTATTTATAATTGGGCTTTCAATTTTATTTTATTACCAGGACTGGTTCACATTTGATCATGATGGACCTCTATTTGATGAGATCATGATTTGGAAAAACTAACCAATAGGAGAGATAATCAATGGATAAATATACGAAAGGAATATTAACCGTAATTGCAGTTGGAATAATTGGATTAAATGTTCAGATGATGAATGGTGGCGGGTTCTTTGGTAAAGCCCATGCGTTTGGTGAGGACATTCCTAAAGTTAGGGTTTGTAATATTTTGGGAGATTGTGCGGGTATAAGTTACGATAAAAAATTAGAAGTATCGACAGATTAAAACAAATGTCAGAAGGATTAGCTATATATATTGGAATAACAATTATTCCTTGGATTGGGTTAGCTGTTAGAATTTATTTTATAAGCAAGGGTGATTTTGATCCTAAAGAAGATCCCAAAACTCTTACATTGCTAAGTGTGTGGGCAATTGGTTTTACCATACTTTGGATTGCAGTTGATGGTTTTAATGGAAATTTCGCTCCATATTGTGGAAGATGGATACCTTGTTAAAAAATTGGATTAAAGCATTTGTAATTGGAAACTTTATTTGGTTTGGTCTTACTGTTGCGTATGGGATTATAATAGGAGTATTCAATCTTTCTCAAACAGAATTTTATTCATCTAATTCTTTTTTACATAATTTTATTTTATATCCAGTAGGTATTTGGATTGGATTTAAGATTACAAAAACACCATTTTTTGGGATCGATGAAAATAAAGGTGATGAAAAAGTATTTAAAAAACAAATGGATAAAATTCTCAAAGATGAGGAGATAGAATTCTCCAAAGTTAAAAGTAACAAAAGTAAAAATCCTATAGAAAATAACTTAGTACCCGAAACACATTTAAGAGCGTTGGCATGGACCGTTGCATGCTGGAGACTGACAATTGAAAATGCTAACAATAAAATGATGCAGGAAAAAAAAGTAGTTAAATTTTGTAGATTATTTCTGGCACAAGAAAAGAAACGAAAAAAAATTAAAGATTATAATAGAGCTGATGTTCGTATAATAAAAATGCTGTCATTAGCTTGTCCATTAAAGGATGTAGATAAATTAATAGCAAAACATGGTTGGAATTTGGAAGTTAGCCATGCATTTGAAAAAGAGATTGGGTATAGATGAAACTTGAAGCTAAACAGAATATTGCAATAGTTGCGGCTGTATTATTTTTTGGATGGGTAATTGCAAGTGAGATGCGTTTGTTTAAACCTACTAATTATCTAGAATGCAAAACAAATAGAGGAACTTTTTATTTAAAGATAATTCAACGAACATATAAAGCCGAAGAATACCTAAATGGCAAATTTAAAGAGGATGATATAGTTAAAAGTTTTGATGTTGATATTAAAAAGAATTACATGATGCTAAGTGATGATATGCAGTGGGACCCACCACCAGGGTTTTCTAAAACAGATGATGTATTTCCTATAAATAGAAAAACTCTTAAAATATATGATCCAATTAAAGAGAAGAATCTAGGCCAATGTACTTCACAAGAGAGTAAAATTTAATGATATTTAGCAAACATACACAAATCTACTTTGTAGAAGGCCATGGATTTTTTAAGAAGTTCTATGGGAAGTGGGTTAAATGTATGATGAATGGTCGGATCTATTCATCGCGAAAAATGAACTAAACTAGCCTAATTCACTAACTGTCAAAAAGATTATAGGACCATCAGAAAATAAAATTTTTTTTACACTTTGCTAATTAGCTTCGTTTGGTTCGTATTTGAAAAAGTTTTGGAGGGAACTGAAATAAAATTGCCAATGCAATACTTTAATTAAATCAATAATAAAAGATTCACCTTGGATTCACCTTGTTCATTTATGTCCCCATCCTTTCTATAGCTTAATACAACAATTTTTATATTTTAAAAAAACTGAGTAAAATTTGAGTTTGTTGAAAATAAATGAGATTTTAGTGGTGCCCCCGCACGGATTCGAACCGCGGACCTATTGATTACAAATCAATTGCTCTACCAACTGAGCTACAAGGGCATTTTGAGTTTTGTAATATCATTTTTTTTATTATCAAGATATTTTTTTATGTTGATTTATATGATGAAAAACTATAGCTGCACTGTTCGAAATATTTAAACTTTCCACATTTTCATTAATATTAATTTTAACTGAAAAATCTGTATATTTATTTGTATGATGCTTAATTCCAGATCCTTCAGAACCAAATAGTAAAATATTATTTCCTTCCCATTTAATATCCATAAAATCTTTATTGCTTTTCGAGTCAAACCCATAAACCCAAAAATTCTTATCTCTTAGAAATTTAAGAGTGGTATTTATATTTGACACTTCAAAAATATTAAGATGCTCAACACAGCCACTAGCAGATTTGTACATTAATTTACTCTCTTTTGGAAAATGTCTTTCCTTAACAATTAATCCATCTATATTAAAAGATGCAGCACTTCTAATTAATGAGCCTATATTTCTTGGATCAGTAACTTCATCTAAACATACAAAAGTTAAATTATTTTTATCTGATATAAATTCTTTTAACTCAATTTTTTCTAAATGTTCTATTTCTGCAACATAGCCTTGATGAAGTATGCCTTCATTTTTGGAATATTTGTCTAATTCTTTCTTTGTTTTGAAATATATTTTTACATCCTTTAATAAGTTTTTCTTTGGACTTAATCTGTGAATATTTTTTTTACTCTCTTCAGTTAAAAATACTTTTAAAATCTTCCTTTTTTCATTTTTTAAAGCCTCAAAAACAGCGTGTTTACCAACAATAAAAAAAGATGATTTGTTCATGATAATTATTGATTTTTATAAGCTTTTTTAACTATTTTACCAATATTTCACCTATTGCTTTTGTACAATAAAAATATATAAAACGCGTGTTGTTTAAAGCTTATTGAACAAGGGGACGCTTCCCCAACGATTTAGGAGGGGTACCAAAGCGGTCAAATGGGGCGGGCTGTAAACCCGTTGACTTCGGTCTTCGAAGGTTCGAATCCTTCCCCCTCCACCATTCAATATAATTTTAAATAGCAAGGAGTGTACTTGGGTGATGCGGGTGTAGTTCAATGGTAGAACGCTAGCCTTCCAAGCTGGATGTAAGGGTTCGATTCCCTTTACCCGCTCCAAAAGTTTAAATTAAAATGTAAAGGAAAAAGAGGTAAACAAGTAATGTCAAAAGAAAAGTTCGTAAGAAATAAACCGCACTGTAACATCGGTACAATCGGTCATGTCGATCACGGTAAAACTACGTTAACAGCTGCGATCACAAAAGTTTTAGCTGAATCTGGCGGTGCGCAATTTACTGCTTATGATCAAATTGATAAAGCTCCTGAAGAAAAAGAGAGAGGAATTACAATTTCAACAGCTCACGTAGAATATGAAACAGCAAACAGACACTACGCGCACGTGGATTGCCCAGGTCACGCTGACTATGTAAAAAATATGATTACAGGTGCAGCTCAGATGGATGGAGCAATTTTAGTTGTTAATGCTGCTGATGGTCCAATGCCCCAAACTAGAGAGCATATTCTTTTAGCAAGGCAAGTGGGTGTACCAGCTATAGTTGTTTACTTAAACAAAGTTGATCAAGTTGATGACAAAGAAATGATCGATCTTGTTGAGGAAGAAATTAAAGATTTATTAACATCTTACAAATTCCCAGGTGACAAGACACCAATCGTTAAAGGTTCTGCACTTGCAGCTGTTGAAGGTAGAGATGATGAAATTGGAAAAAATTCTATCATGGATTTAATGAAGGCTGTAGATGAATTTATTCCACAACCAGATAGACCAAAAGACAAGGACTTTTTGATGCCTGTTGAGGACGTTTTCTCAATTTCTGGAAGAGGTACAGTAGTAACAGGAAGAGTAGAGTCTGGTATAATTAAAACTGGAGATGAAATTGAAATTGTAGGTATTAGAGAAACAAAGAAAACAGTTTGCACTGGAGTTGAAATGTTTAGAAAGCTTTTAGACTCTGGAGAAGCTGGAGATAACATTGGAGCTCTTTTAAGAGGTGTTGAAAGAACTGATGTTGAAAGAGGACAAGTTCTTTGTAAACCAGGATCAATCACTCCACATACAAAATTTGAAGCTCAGGCTTATGTATTGAAAAAAGAAGAGGGTGGAAGACATACTCCTTTCTTTACAAAATACAGACCTCAGTTTTATTTTAGGACAACAGATGTTACTGGGGAAGTTGAATTACCTGCTGGAACTGAAATGGTTATGCCTGGTGATGATGCTAAATTTACAGTTAAACTTATTACACCGATTGCGATGAACGAAAAATTAAACTTTGCAATAAGAGAAGGTGGTAGAACAGTAGGAGCTGGAGTAGTAACTAAAATTATAGAGTAAACTCCATAGGAGTGTAGCTCAATTGGTAGAGCGCCGGTCTCCAAAACCGGAGGTTGGGGGTTCGATTCCCTCCGCTCCTGCCAAAAAAGTTACAGTATTATGAAAAACCCTTTAAAATTTATTCAAGATGTAAAGCAAGAGGCTTTTAAAGTTACTTGGCCAACAGGAAAAGAAACATTGCAAGGGGCTCTCATGGTTGTTGCAATGGCTATAATTGCATCTCTATTTTTCTTGTTACTAGATCAGGTTTTGAAGTTCTTTTTAGAATTAATTCTTAAGGTAAGTCTATAATGAAAAATTGGTATATAGTGCAATCCCATTCAAGTTTTGAAAATAAGGTTGCTGGTTTAATTAAAGAGGAAGCTGAAAAAGCTAAAGTTTCCGATAAAATCGAAGAAATTATTGTACCAACCCATGACATTACTGAAGTAAAAAGAGGGAAAAGAATTCAAAGAAAAAAAAAGTATTTTCCTGGCTATGTGCTCATCAAAAGTGAAATGGATAATGAACTTTATCATATGATTAAAGGTATTAAGAGAGTGAGTGGATTTTTAGGTTCAAAAGGGATGCCAATTCCAGTTTCAGATAAAGAAATTGAGAAAATTCTGGGTCAAATAAAAGATGGTGTAGCACAACCAAAATCTGCTATAGAGTACAGCGTTGGTGAAAAAGTTCAGGTGATCGATGGACCTTTTGCATCCTTTAGTGGTCTTGTAGAAGATATTGATGAAGAGAAGCTAAGACTTAAAGTTTCAGTTTCAATTTTTGGTCGTCCAACACCTGTTGATTTAGAATTTAACCAAGTAGAGAAAGCAAGTTAATGGCGAAAAAAGAAATTAGTGGATACATAAAGTTACAGATTAATGGTGGACAAGCAAATCCCGCACCACCAGTTGGTCCTGCTCTGGGTCAAAGAGGAATTAATATCATGGAATTCTGTAAAGCATTTAATGAGAAAACAAAATCTTTTGCAGGTAAACCAGTGCCAGTAATAATCACAGTATATAAAGATAAAAAATTTGACTTTATTTTAAAGTCACCACCAGCATCTCATTTTATCAAAGAAGTAGTGAAACTTAAAAGTGGTTCAAAAGAACCTGGTAGAAATATAGTTGCTTCAATATCTAAAAAACAATTAGAAGAAATTGCTAAAATGAAAATGGAAGACTTAAATGCACATGACTTAGAAGAAGCATCAAAAATTATTGCAGGATCTGCAAGATCAATGGGAATAGAGGTAAAAGAATAATGCCATCAAAAAGATTTAAAAAATTACCTGAGAGTACTAACACTCTACCTTTTGAGAGTTTTGAGAAATTAGTTCCATTAGTTAAACAGAATTGTACAACTAAATTTGACGAATCTATTGATCTAAGTTTTCAAATTAACAACAAACAAAAAAAAAGTGAAATTAATATAAGAACTGCTGTAAATCTACCTGGTGGAACAGGAAAAACTGTAAAAGTTGCAGTTGTTTGTGAGGATAATAAATCTCAAGAAGCAAAAGATGCTGGTGCAGATATCGTTGGAGGAGATGAGTTTGTAGAAAAAATTAAGAGTGGTGAATTAAATTTTGAAAAATTAATCTGTACACCTGGTATGATGGTAAAACTTTCGAAGTTAGGTAAGGTTTTAGGTCCAAAAGGATTAATGCCAAACCCTAAACTTGGTTCAGTAACAAATGATTTAGCAAAAGCTGTTTCTGATGCAAAGTCTGGACAGGTGGAGATTAGAAACGATAAAGATGGAAATATTGGTGTCAGTATAGGAAAAAAATCTTTTGATGATGAGAAATTAATTAAAAATTATAATGCAATCATTGATGCATTAGAAAAAGAAAAAGCAAACAATACTCTTAAAGGTGATTTGGTTAAACAAGCTTTTATAACATCATCTATGGGAGTTTCTTATAAAGTAAAATTAGGTAAGAGCATTTAATTATGATGAATAAAGAACAAAAGAAACAGTACATAAGTGATATGTCAACTCAGTTTGATGAATCAGAGGCTGTAATAGTTACACATTATCAAGGGTTGACAGTTTCTCAGTTAGATGAATTAAGAAAACAAATGAGAGAACATGGTATTAAATTCAAGATAACTAATAATAGAATTACAAAATTAGCTTTAGAAAAAACTAGATGTAAAGATTTATCAGATTTATTCAGTGGCCCAACAGCTGTAGCAATGTCTGAGGATGCAATTACATCTGCAAAAATATTAACAAAATTTTCTAAAGAGAATCAGAATTTAAAAATTTTAGGTGGTATAATGGGATCTGACGTTTTAGACGTTGCAGGTGTTCAAAATGTTGCGACATTACCATCTCTAGATGAAGCACGAGCAAAAATAGTAGGTATTTTGAGGTCTCCAGCACAAAAAATTGCAAGTATTTTACTTGCGCCGGCGTCAAAAATCGCTATTTTAGCGCTCGAAAAATCAAAAAAATAACCAGGGACATTAGACTTATATGGCTGACTTAAATAAAATTATAGAAGATTTATCAAGTTTGACTGTTGTAGAAGCAGCTGAACTTTCAAAACAACTTGAAGAAAAATGGGGTGTAACAGCAGCGGCAGCAGTTGCAGCAGCACCAGCGGCAGCAGCAGGTGCAGCACCAGCAGAAGAAAAAGATGATTTTACAATTATGCTTACAGCAGCAGGTGATAAAAAGATAAATGTAATTAAAGAAGTTAGAGCTATTACTGCACTAGGATTAAAAGAAGCTAAAGATTTAGTCGAAGGAGCACCTAAAGAAGTTAAAACAGGTGTTAACAAAAAAGAGGCTGAAGAAATCAAGCAAAAACTTGAAGCAGCCGGCGCAAAAGTAGAACTTAAGTAATTTAAACAGGATTTTTTGCTGATTTAAATTTTTTAAATCAGTAGGTGTGATGCAACTATCTTTTACTAAAAAGAAAAACATAAGAAAAAGTTTCGGTAAACTAAAAGAGAGTTTATCTATTCCAAATTTAATTGAGGTTCAAAAAAACTCTTACAAAGAACTAACAGAATTCAAACAAGATGTCGAACAACATTTAATTAAAGGCTTTGATAGAGTATTTAAAAGCATTTTTCCAATCGAGGATTTAAACGACAAAGCAACATTAGAATATGTTTCATATAAATTAGAAAAACCTAAATTTGATGTCGATGAATGCATCACAAGAGGTTTAACTTATTCTGCGGCATTAAAATGCACATTAAGATTAGTTGTTTATGAAATAGATCAGGAAAATAATACTAAAGATATTTTATCAGCAAAAGAACAAGAAGTTTATATGGGCGAGGTTCCAATGATGACTAACAGTGGAACTTTTATAACTAATGGAGTTCAAAGAGTTGTTGTTAATCAAATGCACAGAAGCCCTGGCGTATTTTTTGATCATGATAAAGGTAAATCTCACGCGAGTGGAAAACTTTTATTTAATTGCAGAGTAATACCCAATAGAGGTTCTTGGCTAGATTTTGAATATGATGTTAAAGACTTTCTTTATTTTAGAATTGATAGAAAGAAGAAAATATTAGTATCAACTTTACTTCAGGCACTTGGATTTTCAAAGAACGATATAGTCAACGAGTTTTATGAAAAAGACATTTATAATTTTGATGAAAAACTAAATAAATGGAAAACTAAATTCGATCCTGAAAATTACAAATCCAAAAATTTTTCAGAGGAAGTAATAGATGCCAAAAATAATAAAGTTATTGTTAAACAAGGTGAAAAAATTAACTTTTTAACTGCAAAAAAACTTTCAAACGAAGGGCTTAAAGAAATATTTGTATCTAACGAGTCTTTGTTTGGAAAGTTCCTTCATAAAGATATTAAAATAGGTGAAGATGTATTTAAAATAGGTACCGAGTTGAATGATACTATTGTTCAAAAAATAATTGAGGCAAACATTAAATCTATCGAAATTTCTAAAACAAATTCTATTACAAAAGGGCCATACTTATTATTAACTTTGTTAAATGATAAAAATGAAACTAAAAATGATGCTATTACTGAAATTTATAAAGTCTTAAGACCAGGTGAACCACCAACTATTGAGATTGCAACTCAAATTTTCAATAATTTATTCTTTAGTTCTGACAGATATGATTTATCAGATGTTGGTAGGGTGAAAATGAATTCAAGATTAAATCTTAATTGTTCAGATAAAATAACAATTCTTAGAAACGATGACATAATAGCCATTGTCCAAAAAATGTTAGATTTAAGAGATGGTAAGGATGAAGTTGATGATATTGATCATCTTGGTAACAGAAGAGTAAGGTCAGTTGGTGAATTGGTTGAAAATCAAGCTCGTATTGGTGTTTACAGAATGGAAAGAGCGATTAAAGAAAAAATGACCACTTTGGATGTTGAGTCTGCAATGCCTCAGGATCTTATAAATGCAAAACCTTTAACGATTTCTTTAAAAGATTTTTTTGCAACTTCTCAGCTTTCTCAATTTATGGACCAAACAAATCCATTATCGGAAATTACTCATAAAAGAAGAGTTTCTGCTTTAGGACCTGGTGGCCTTACGAGAGAAAGAGCAGGATTTGAAGTGCGTGACGTTCATCCAACACATTATGGAAGGATCTGCCCAATTGAAACACCTGAGGGACCAAACATTGGTTTAATTAATAGTCTTTCTACTTATTCAAAAATTAATAAATATGGTTTTATAGAAAGTCCATACAAGAAAGTAGAAAATGGAGTTGTTCAAGATAAAATCGAATATCTTTCTGCAATGGAAGAAACTAAATTTACAATTGCTCAAGCCAATTCTGTTATAGATAAAAACGGTAAATTTAAAGAAGATCTTGTATCTTGTAGAGAAAATCTAAACTTTATTTTATCAAAACCAGAAAATATTGATTATATCGATGTATCACCAAAACAGTTAGTCTCAGTTGCTGCATCTTTAATTCCATTTTTAGAAAATGATGATGCAAACAGAGCATTAATGGGATCAAACATGATGAGACAGGCAGTGCCTTTATTAAAACCTGAAGCACCTCTAGTTGGGACTGGTATCGAAAGTGATGTAGCTTTAGATTCTGGTGTTACAATTGTTGCAAAAAGAGATGGAGTTGTTGATAAAATTGATGGAAAAAGAATTGTAATTAAAGCTTCAAATGAAAAAGATTATTCTCAATCAGGTGTTGATATCTATAATTTACAAAAATTTAAAAGATCAAATCAAAATACTTGTATTAATCAAAAGCCATTAGTTAGAGTTGGTGATAAAGTTAAATCAGGAGATATTATAGCAGATGGTCCATCTACCAAAATTGGTGAACTTGCTCTAGGCAAAAATGTTACTGTAGCGTTTATGCCATGGCAAGGTTACAATTTTGAAGATTCAATTCTTATTTCTGAGAGATGTGTTACTGATGATGTTTTTACTTCAATACATATAGAAGAGTATGAAGTGATGGCTCGTGATACAAAATTAGGTGAAGAGGACATTACAAGAGATATACCCAATGTTAATGAAGAAGCTTTGAAAAATTTAGATGAATCGGGAATTGTTTATATAGGAGCAGAAGTAAAACCAGGCGATATATTAGTTGGAAAAGTAACTCCAAAAGGTGACTCAGCTTCAGGACCTGAGGAAAAGTTATTAAGATCAATATTTGGGGAAAAAGCAATCGATGTTACTGATACATCTTTAAAAATGCCTAGTGGAAGCGGAGGTATTGTCGTAGATGTAAGAGTTTTTAATAGACACGGTATAGAAAAAGACGAAAGATCAATTACAATAGAAAGAGCAGAGATAGAAAGTGTTCAAGAAGATAAAAAAGTTGAGGAAGAAATATTAGAGAGAAGCATTAAACAAAGAGCAGCAACATTCCTAGCTGGCTCCTCATTAGATAAAAAAATAAAAGACCTAGATGCTGGAACTAAATTAGATGATGATAAAATTAATAGTTTATTAATTTCTGATTTATTTAAAGTAACCACAAATGATGCAAAAAATTCAGACGCACTATTACAACTTAAAGAGCAATATAATAGTGCAAAAAAAGATATTCAGGATCGTTTTGAAGACAAAGTACTAAAAATCAGACAAGGTGATGATTTATTACCAAGCGTCATGAAAATGGTAAAAGTCTTTGTAGCTATCAAAAGAAGACTGAGACCAGGGGATAAAATGTCAGGAAGACATGGTAATAAAGGAGTAGTAAGTAAAATTGTTCCGGTAGAAGATATGCCATATAGGGAAAATGGGAAACCAGTTGATATAGTTTTAAATCCATTAGGTGTACCTAGTAGAATGAATGTAGGTCAAATTTTAGAAACTCATTTAGGATGGTCTTGCACTGAACTTGGTGAAAAATTAAAAAACCTTGTTAATGAAAATCAAAAAAAGATTGAAAAAACAGAAAAAATGAAAACATTTTTGAAATCTGTTTATGGCGATGATGTTTATGAGGAAAACATTGATAAATTAACAAATACAGAATTTAAAGATTTATGTGATAATATTCAAAATGGTGTGCCAATAGCCACACCAGTTTTTGATGGAGCTAAAGAACAGGATGTAACTAATATGCTGGATTTAGCTGAACTTCCAAACTCTGGACAAACACATTTATGGGATGGAAGAACAGGTGAAAAGTTTGATAGACCAGTAACTGTTGGAACAATTTATATGCTCAAGTTGCATCACCTTGTTGAAGACAAAATTCATGCTAGATCAACAGGACCTTACAGTTTAGTTACTCAACAACCACTTGGTGGAAAAGCACAATTGGGTGGACAGAGATTTGGTGAAATGGAAGTTTGGGCATTAGAAGCATATGGTGCTTCATATACTTTACAAGAAATATTGACAGTAAAATCAGATGATGTTGCTGGTAGAGTAAAAGTTTATGAAACGATTGTTAAAGGTGAAGAAAACTTTGAGTCTGGAATACCAGAGTCATTTAACGTTTTGGTAAAGGAAATAAAGTCATTAGCACTAAATGTGGAGTTAAATTAATATGAGTAAAGAATTAACAGATTTATTTAAAGGTTCTGAAATTTCAGAGGCTCAAAATTTTAATAGTATTAAAATAACATTAGCTAGCCCTGAAAAAATTAAATCTTGGACATACGGTGAGATTAAAAAGCCCGAAACGATAAATTATAGAACATTTAGACCAGAAAAAGATGGTTTGTTTTGCGCAAGAATTTTTGGACCAATAAAAGATTATGAATGTTTGTGTGGAAAATACAAACGAATGAAATTTAGAGGAATTATATGTGAGAAATGTGGTGTTGAAGTAACAAAATCAAATGTAAGAAGAGAAAGAATGGGTCACATAAACCTTGCTACCCCTGTTGCTCATATTTGGTTTTTAAAGTCACTTCCTAGTAGAATTTCATTGGCAATTGATATGAAACTTAAAGAGGTTGAGCGAGTTCTTTATTTTGAAAACTTTATAGTTATTGAACCTGGATTAACTGGATTAAAGAAAAATCAATTACTTGGCGAAGAGGAATTAATTAAATATCAAGATGAATATGGAGAAGAATCTTTCACTGCAGGCATTGGTGCAGAGGCAATACTTGAAATTTTAAAATCAATTAATCTTGTAGAGGAAAAAAATAGTTTAATAAAAACAATAAAAGAGACGAAATCAAAAGTATCAGAGGAAAGATCAATTAAGAGATTAAAGTTAATAGAATCATTTATAGAAACTGGAAATAAGCCTGAATGGATGATTTTAACAACAATTCCTGTTATTCCTCCAGAATTACGACCTTTAGTTCCATTAGATGGTGGCAGATTTGCAACTTCAGATTTGAACGACTTATATAGAAGAGTTATTAATCGAAATAACAGACTAAAGAGATTAATGGATCTTAAAGCTCCAGATATTATTGTTAGAAACGAAAAAAGAATGCTTCAAGAATCTGTTGATGCATTATTTGATAATGGAAGAAGAGGTAGAGTTATTACAGGAACAGGCAAAAGACCACTAAAATCTTTAGCTGAAATGTTAAAAGGTAAACAAGGTAGATTTAGACAAAATTTATTAGGGAAAAGAGTAGATTACTCAGGAAGATCAGTAATTGTCGTTGGGCCTGATCTAAAACTACATGAATGTGGTCTTCCAAAAAAGATGGCTCTTGAATTATTCAAGCCATTTTTATACGCAAGATTAAATAAGTTAGGCTTAGCATCAACAATTAAACAAGCAAAAAAATTAGTTGAAAGAGAGAGAAATGAAGTTTGGGATGCATTAGAGTTAATAGTTAGGGAACACCCAGTCATTTTAAATAGAGCTCCAACACTTCATAGATTGGGAGTACAAGCTTTTGAACCAAAACTTATTGAAGGAAATGCCATAGAACTTCATCCATTAACTTGTGCTGCTTTTAATGCTGACTTTGATGGTGATCAAATGGCAGTACACGTTCCATTAAGTTTAGAGGCACAATTAGAAGCAAGAGTATTAATGATGTCTACAAATAATATTTTAAGTCCATCTAATGGTAAACCTATAATTGTACCTAGTCAGGACATGATTTTAGGAATTTATTATTTATCTCAACCGCCCTATCAAAAAGACAGAGTAGAGGGTTATTTTGTTAACACCTCAGAAATAGAACATGCACTTGAAATTGGTCAAATCAAAGTCCATTCAAGAATAGTTTCAAGATTTGAAACTGTTGATGAGAAAGGAAATACGAAATTTGAAAAACACATTAGCACAGCAGGAAGATTTTTATTATCAAATTTGATACCAAAAAATGTTAATAACAAATTTTCATTAGTAGATAGACTTTTACCTAAAAAAGTTGTTTCTGAAGTTATTGACCATGTATTCAGGTTCTCAGGTCAAAAAAGTACGGTTATATTCTGTGATAAGTTAAAAGATTTAGGTTTTAAACACGCGTTTAAAGCTGGTATTTCGTTTGGTAAAGATGATCTAGTAATACCAGATAATAAACAACAACTAATTGATGAGACAAAAAAATTAATTTCAGATTATGAAAACCAATATGCTGAAGGATTGATCACTAGAGGTGAAAAATATAATAAAGTGATCGATGCATGGTCAAAATGTACTGATAGGGTTGCATCAGAGATGATGAAGAGGATTTCTGCTACAGAGGTTACCGAAGATGGTCTTAAAATAAATTCAGTATTCATGATGGCAGATAGTGGTGCAAGAGGATCTGCTGCCCAAATGAAGCAATTAGCTGGAATGAGAGGTTTGATTGCGAAACCATCAGGTGAAATTATCGAGTCACCGATTACTTCAAATTTTAAAGAAGGTTTAACTGCCCTTGAATACTTTAATTCAACACACGGAGCAAGAAAAGGTTTAGCTGATACAGCTTTGAAAACTGCAAGTTCAGGTTATTTGACACGAAGGTTATGTGATGTTGCTCAAGATTTAACAATTACAAAACCCAAGTGTGATATGAAATGTGGATCTATTAAACTTACAGAGGTCTTAGAAGGTGGAAACATAATGGTAAGTTTATCTGAGAGAGCTCTTGGTAGAGTTGCAGCAAAAGATGTAAAAAATCCGCTAACTGGTGACATTTTAATAAAGAAAAATGAAATGATAGATGAAGCTGGTTGTGAAAAAATTGATGCGGCTGGAGTAAAAAGTATAAATGTATTCTCTGTAATGACATGTCAAGCAAAAGAGGGTGTTTGCGCAACTTCATATGGGAGAGACTTATCAAGAGGTAAAATGGTTCACGTTGGTGAAGCTATCGGAATGATTTCTGCTCAATCAATTGGTGAACCAGGCACTCAATTAACAATGAGAACGTTTCACGTTGGTGGAACTGCATCTGTAAAACAAGAATCACAAATTGTATCGAGCTCAGATGGAATATTAAAAATTGTGAATACCAATTTATTAGAAGACTCAAAGAAAAATCAAATAGTTATGGGGAGAAATACTGAGCTTTCAATAGAAGATGGAAATGGATTACAGGTTGCTTCTTACAAAGTTCCTTATGGCTCAAAACTATTTTTTCAAAACGATGATAAAATTAAAAAAGGTGCAAAGATATGTGAATGGGACCCATATACTACACCTGTAATTGCAGAAAAGGATGGAATTGCTAATTACGTTGATTTAATTGATGGAGTTTCGCTTGCTGAAACTGTTGACGATGCTACAGGAATTTCAACAAAAGCAGTTGTTGATTGGAAAACACAATCTAAAAATACCGATCTAAAACCAAGAATTACACTTAGAGATGCAAAAGGTAACGTAATTAAAAAAGCAGATGATAATGAAGCTAGATATTATTTAGTTCCAGATTCAATTTTATCTGTGAAAGATGGGCAGAAAATTTCAGCCGGTGATGTTATTGCTAGATTGCCTAAAGAAACAACTAAAACGAAAGATATTACTGGAGGTTTACCAAGAGTAGCAGAATTATTTGAAGCAAGAAAAGCAAAAGACAGTGCCATAATTGCTGAAAATGATGGAAAAGTAATTTTTGGAAAAGAAGTAAGAGGCAAACAAAGAGTAACAATCGAGTCTGAGAATGGTGAGACTTCTAGTTACTTAATTCCTAAAGGAAAACATATCAACTTTAACCAAGGTGAAAAAATTAAAAAAGGTGAATATCTATTAGATGGTCAACCTTTGCCACATGATATTTTAAGAATTTTAGGTATTGAGGAATTAACTGAATACTTTGTTAACCAGGTTCAAGATGTTTACAGACTTCAAGGAGTTATAATTAACGATAAACATATTGAAGTAATTTTAAGACAAATGCTTAAAAAAATTGAGGTTAAAGAACCAGGAGATAGCAACCTTTTACCTGGAGAGATAATAGATAGAATAAAATTTGAGCAACTTAATATAAATTTAAAAGCTGATGGTAAAAAACCAGCAGTTGGTGAGAGAGTTTTGATGGGAATTACTAAAGCATCACTACAAACAGAGTCATTTATATCTGCTGCATCTTTCCAAGAGACAACAAGGGTATTAACTGATGCTGCAATTAAAGGCAAAGTTGATAAATTAGTCGGATTAAAAGAAAATGTTATTGTTGGTCGACTAGTACCTGCTGGCACAGGTTCAATTAAGAATAATTGGAACAGAAAAGCTCTAGATGATGATAAAAAATTCCTAACAGAACAAGAGACATCAGAGACATCAGAAGCTCAAATTAATCAATAAAATAAAGCAAAATTTAATAGCTTTTAGTTTGACAAATACAATTTCTTATGTATTTTGGCCATGTTTTTGGTTGGAATGTAGCGACTTGATCGCTAAACGCTGCCACAAATAACCTGTCAGTTATTTCATCAAAAATAAATAAAATATAAATTTATGCCAACAATAAACCAGTTGTTAAGAAAAAGTAGAACACGACCATTAGCAAGGAACAAAGTTCCAGCTTTACAAAAACAACCTTTAAAAAGAGGTGTGTGTGTTAAAGTTTATACAACAACTCCAAAAAAACCAAATTCAGCATTAAGAAAAGTTGCAAGAGTTAGGCTTTCAAATGGTTTTGAAGTTACAGCATATATCCCAGGCGAAGGACATAATCTTCAAGAACACTCAGTTGTTCTAATCAGAGGTGGAAGAGTAAAAGATTTACCAGGTGTTCGATACCATATTTTAAGGGGTAATCTTGATACACAAGGTGTGGCAAACAGAAAACAAAGAAGATCACTTTACGGAACTAAAAAAGGAAAATAAGATATGTCTAGAAAGAGAAAAGCTCCTAAAAAAATTCCTGTTCTAGATCCAAAGTACAAATCTGTAATTATTCCAAAATTAATAAATTCAATCATGTATGATGGAAAAAAAACTGTAGCAGAAAAAATTGTTTACGATGCAATTGATAAAATTAAATCAAAATCTAAAGATGAACCAATCACTGTTTTTAACGATGCTATAAACAATGTTAGACCAACTGTAGAAGTTAGATCAAGAAGAGTAGGTGGTGCCACATATCAAGTTCCTGTTGAAGTAAAAGCAAAAAGATCTCAGGCTTTAGCTTTAAGATGGATTATCGATGCATCAAGAAAAAGAAAAGATAAAAATATGTCTGATAAATTGTTTAATGAAATTTTCGATGCATATCAAAACAGAGGATCAGCAATAAAAAAGAAAGAGGACACTCACAAGATGGCTGAGTCAAACAAAGCTTTCGCACATTTTAGGTGGTAATCAATGGCAAGAACTCATTCATTAGATAAATATAGAAATATAGGCATCATGGCTCACATAGATGCAGGTAAAACCACAACAACTGAAAGAATTTTATATTATACTGGAAAAAGTCACAAAATAGGTGAGGTTCATGACGGAGCTGCAACAATGGACTGGATGGAACAAGAGCAAGAAAGAGGCATAACAATAACATCTGCAGCGACTACTTGTTTTTGGAGAGAACACAGAATTAATATTATCGATACACCTGGTCACGTAGATTTTACAATTGAAGTAGAAAGATCATTAAAAGTTTTAGATGGCGCTGTTGCTGTTTTTGATGGTGTTGCTGGAGTAGAGCCTCAATCTGAAACAGTATGGAGACAAGCTGATAAGTACAAGGTACCAAGAATCTGTTTTGTTAATAAATTAGATAGAACTGGTGCAGATTTTTTTAGATGTGTTGGAATGATTAAAGATAGATTAGGTGCTAAGCCGCTTGTGATGCAGGTTCCAATTGGCATCGAAGCATCCTTAAAAGGCGTTGTTGATCTGATTAAAATGAAAGCAATTGTTTGGAAAAATGAAGATTTAGGTGCTGAATGGGAAGAACAAGATATACCAGAAGATTTAAAAGAAATTTGTGACAAGTATAGACAAGAACTGGTTGAAACAGCAGTAGAACAGGATGAAAAATTAATGGAAGCATATCTAGGTGGTGAGGAAATTAGCCAAGAGGATTTAATTGAATGTGTAAGAAAAGGTTGTTTAAATTTTGATTTTGTTCCAGTTCTTACTGGTTCTGCATTTAAAAATAAAGGTGTTCAACCACTTTTAGATGCAGTTGTTGATTACTTACCAAGCCCTAAAGATATAGGTTCTATAACTGGTACAAAACAAGGATCTGATGATGAAATGGAGATGAAATTTGAAGATAACGCACCTTTTTCAGCGTTAGCGTTTAAAGTTGCAAATGACCCATTTGTAGGAAGTTTAACATTTATTAGGATTTATTCTGGTACAGTTAAGTCTGGAACAGGAATCTATAATACATCTAAAGATAAAGAGGAAAGAGTTGGCAGAATGTTGCTTATGCACGCTAATTCTAGAGAAGATATTAAAGAGGCAAATGCTGGTGATATAGTTGCTTTAGCAGGACTAAAAAATACTATTACTGGTCATACCTTAGCGAACAAAGACACCCCTGTTTTGTTAGAGCCAATGGAATTTCCTGATCCAGTAATTGAAATAGCAGTTGAGCCAAAAACTAAGGCAGACCAAGAAAAAATGGGTGAAGCTTTAGGCAGACTAGCTAAGGAAGATCCATCTTTTAGAGTTACATCTGATGAGGAATCAGGACAGACTATTATTAAAGGTATGGGAGAATTACACCTGGATATAATCGTAGATAGAATGAAAAGAGAATTTAAAGTAGAAGCAAACGTTGGTGCTCCACAAGTTGCATACAGAGAAACAATATTAAGTGCAGCAGAATTTGATTATACACACAAAAAACAAAGTGGTGGAGCCGGTCAATTTGCTAGAGTTAAATTATCTGTAGAACCCCTTGAACCAGGAAAAGGAAGAGAAGTAGAAAGTAAAATTAAAGGTGGAGCAATTCCAAAAGAATTTATACCTGGTGTAGAAAAAGGTGTAGAGACTGTTGCAGATGGTGGAATATTAGCTGGATTTCCACTGATAGATTATAAAGTTACAATCTTAGATGGACTACATCATGATGTTGACTCAAGTGTTCTTGCATTCGAATTAGCTTCTAGACAGTGTTTTAAAGAAGCATGCACTAGAGGCACTTTAAAATTGCTTGAACCTATAATGAGAGTTGAGGTTGTTACCCCTGAAGATTACATGGGCGATGTAATTGGTGATTTAAACAGTAGAAGAGGACAAATTAATACTCAAGAACAAAGAGGTAATGCAACTGTCATTACAGCAATGGTACCATTAGCTAACATGTTTGGTTATATAAATAATTTAAGATCAATGTCACAAGGTAGAGCTCAATACACAATGTTTTTTGATCATTACGACAAGGTCCCACAAAATGTTCAAGACGAAGTAACAAAGAAAACAGGTTAAAATGGAAAAACAAAACATTAGAATTAAACTTAGAGCTTACGATAATAAAGTTTTAGATCAATCTACTGAAGAAATTGTAAATACTGTAAAAAGAACAGGTGCAAATATAAAAGGTCCCATACCTCTTCCAACAAAAATTGAACGCTATACCGTATTAAGATCGCCACATATTGATAAAAAAAGTAGAGAACAATTTGAGACCAGAACTCACAAAAGATTAATTGATATTATTGAACCAACACCCGCGACTGTAGAGGCTTTGATGAAGCTAGACTTAGCATCAGGTGTAGATGTGGAGATAAAAATTTAATGTCAGAGATAGCACTTGTTGGAAAAAAAATTGGGATGACAAGAGAGTTTTATAAAACTGGTCAATCAGTTCCTGTTACAGTTCTTAAAATGGAAACTGGGAGAGTGATACAGGTAATTGAGCAAGATAAAAGGGGATATAAAGCAGTTCAAATTGGTTTTGGTAAAATTAAAAATAATAAATTGTCAAAAGCTATGAAAGGTTATTTTACAAAAAAGAACACAGAACCAAAAAAATTACTAAAAGAATTCAAAGTGAATTCAACAGAGAATTATAAAGAGGGTAACGAATTTGGCCTTGAGATATTTAATGACATCAAATTTGTTGATGTTAAATCAAAAACAATAGGAAAAGGTTTTGCTGGCGCTATGAAAAGGCACAATTTTGGAGGCTTAAGAGCATCACATGGTGTATCAATTTCTCACCGTTCACACGGATCCACAGGTCAAAGACAAGATCCAGGAAAGGTTTTTAAAGGAAAAAAAATGGCTGGTCACATGGGTGACAAAATCAGAACAATGCAAAATATCGAAATAATCAAATCAGATAAAGACAATAACTTATTGTATTTGAAAGGTTCTATACCTGGTGCAAAAAATGCTGAGGTAGTCATTAAAAAGGCTGTCAAAAATTTAAGAAAACTAACAATGACAGAAAAAATAGAACAGATTGAAAAAATGAAAAAATCTGCAGACAAAAAGAAGAAATAAATGAAAATAGATAAATTAAACCTAGATGGAAAAAAAGATTCAATAGAAGTTTTGGATAAAATATTTTCAGCTAAAATTAATAAGCAACTCGTAAGTAATGTATTGTACAAAACTAACGCAAATTACAAAGGTAGAAAAGCTAAAACAAAACAAAAAAATGAAATTATTGGATCTACAGCAAAGATATATTCCCAAAAAGGCACTGGTAATGCAAGACATGCTAGTAAAAAAGCACCTATATTTGTTGGAGGTGGTGTTGCACATGGTCCAAAAGGAGAAAGCAACTATAAGATTAGAAAATTAAATAAAAGTGAAAAAAAATTAAGTATTGCATCAATAATTACTGAAAAAAATAAAACTAATAATCTTTTAGTATTTAATGATTTTAATGAAAAAATCCAAAAAACAAAAGATGTAAATAAAATTTTACTGAAGTTTGATGCAAAAAATTCTATTCTGATCGTAGATAAAAAATCAAAAGAGAACATTGAGAAAGCAACAAGAAACATTCCAAATGTAAAGATTACAGATATTGGACATTTTAGTGCATTTGATCTTGTAAAATATAAAAAAATAATTTTTACAGAAAGCTCAGTTAAAGAATTAGAAAAAAGGTATCAATAATGAATAAAGTTCATCTTTACGATAAAATTTTGGCTCCAATTGTAACTGAAAAATCAACAAATCTTTCAGAGCAAAATAAAATAATTTTTAAAGTTCCATCTAAGGCAAACAAAAAAAACCTTAAGTCAAATATTGAAAAAATTTTTAAAGTAAATGTAACTAAGATTAATATTATAAATAAAAAAACTAGAACTAAAGTTACTCGAGGAAAAAAAGTAAAAGTAAGAGGATTTAAAAAAGCAATTATAACACTTAAAAAAGGTCAAAACATTGACCTAACAACAGGAATTTAAGATATGGCCTTAAAAACATTTAAACCATACACAAAATCAACAAGAGGTACTGTATTAGTAAGCAGAGATGGACTATGGAAAGGTAAACCTTATAAACCACTTACTTCTGCAAATAATGCTTCAAAAGGAAGAAATAACTATGGAAGAATTACCTCTAGAAACCATGGAGGTGGTCACAAACATAAATACAGAAAGATTGATTTTTATAGAAAAAAATTCGATATGCCGGCAGAGATAGAGAGAATTGAATACGATCCAAATAGATCATGCCACATCATGTTGGTAAAATTCGAAGATGGCGAAAGAGCATATTATTTAGCACCCCAAGATGTTAAGATTGGAGATAAAATACAAAATGGTCCTAATTCTGAGATAAAAGTTGGTAACTGTTTATCTCTTCAGGATATTCCAGTAGGTATAAATATACATAATGTTGAATTACAGCCAGGAGCAGGTGGCAAAATTGCAAGGGCCGCAGGTTCATCTGTTACTATTTCAGGAATTGATGGAAATTATACAATAATAAAAATGAGTTCTGGTGAAGTCAGAAGAATAGACTCCAGATCTTTAGCAACAATTGGTGTTTTATCAAATCCAGATCAGAAAAATATTAAAATAGGAAAAGCAGGTAGATCTAGATGGTTAGGAAGAAGACCTCATACAAGAGGTGTTGTCAAAAATCCAGTTGATCACCCTCATGGTGGTGGTGAAGGAAAAACAGCTGGTGGTAGACATCCAGTTTCACCTACAGGACAATCTGCTAAAGGTCTCAAAACAAGAGATAATAAGAGAACAGATAAATTTATAATCAGAAGAAGAAAGAAGAAGAGAGCATAAATTATGGCAAGATCAGTTTGGAAAGGACCATTTGTAGAAGAAAGCTTAATTAAAAAAGTTGAAAAAGTTAAAAATGATCCAAACAGAAAACCAATTAAAACATGGTCAAGAAAATCAACAATTATTCCTGATTTTGTTGGTTTTAGTTTTTTAATCTATAATGGAAAAAAATTCATCCCGATTACAGTTTCAGAAGATATGGTTGGTCACAAATTTGGTGAGTTTGCACCAACAAGACAATTTTTTGGACATACACCAGCTGATAAAAAAGCAAAAGTTGAAGGTGGTGCAAAGGGTACTGGTAAATAAATAAAATGAGTAAAAAAGATAAAAAAATTGATATCAAAACAGTGAAATCTGTAAATAAAAACGTTAGATCAAGTGTAAGAAAACTTAAACCAATATTAAAATCTATAGTTGGTAAAAAGGTAGACGTGGTTATGAGAGATCTTACTTTTTCTGAAAAAAGAATTTCTAAAGATGTCAAAAAAACCATTTCATCTGCAGTTGCAAATGCGGAAAACAATTATCAATACGATATTGATAATTTAATCGTAAAGGAAGCATATTGTGGAAAACAAATAATAATGAAACGATTTAGAGCAAGAGCAAAAGGAAGAGCTGCTGAAATTATGAAACCTTATTCAAATGTGACAATTATTTTAACTGAACAAACAAAACAAACGGAGAGAGATGGGGCAAAAGGTTAATCCAATAGGCCTAAGACTAGGTATAAACAGGGGATGGGACTCTGTTTGGTATGCTAAGAAAAAAGATTTTGGTAACTATTTAATTGAAGACTTTAAAATCAGAGAATACATAAAAAAAAATGTAATTAACTCTGGTGTCTCTAAAGTAATGATTGAGAGAACCTCAAAGAAATGTTTTGTTACAATATATACTTCAAGACCTGGATTTGTGATTGGTAAAAAAGGAAGTGATATCGAAAAAATTAAAGGAAAACTTTCAAATCTTACAACAAATGAAGTTGTCCTAAACATCAAAGAGGTGAAAAAACCTGAGACAAATGGCTATTTAGTTGCGGAAAATATTGCTCAACAATTAGTAAAAAGAGTTTCATATCGTAGAGCAATGAAAAGAGCTATGCAATCAGCTTTAAGATTGGGTGCTAAAGGTATTAAGGTTTCTGTTAGTGGAAGACTTGGAGGTAATGAAATTGCAAGAACAGAGTGGTTAAGGGATGGTAGCATTCCATCGCATACTTTAAGAGCTGATATTGATTACGCTGAAGCAGAAGCATTGACCACATATGGAATAATTGGAATTAAGGTCTGGATTTATAAAGGTGAAATATTCACAAAAGAATTTAGTCAGGAGAGGAATAAAGCTTAATTATGTTGCAACCAACTAGAACAAAATTCAGAAAAGCTCATAAAGGAAGAATACATGGTAATGCGTCCAGATGTAATGTAATGAATTATGGAGCATTCGGACTTAAGGCTATACAGCCAGAAAGAGTGATTTCAAAACAAATAGAAGCAGCCAGAGTCGCTTTGACAAGACATATGAAAAGACAAGGAAGAGTTTGGACAAGAATGTTTCCTAATATACCGGTTTCAAAAAAACCTACTGAAGTGAGAATGGGAAAAGGTAAAGGTTCGCCAGAGTTTTGGGCGTGTAGAGTTAAACCAGGAAGAATTTTGTTTGAAGTTGATGGAGTATCAGAGCAAATAGCAAAAGAGGCATTGTACAAAGCTTCTGCAAAACTCCCTATTAAATGTAAATTTATTAAAAGAATATAATATGAAGCAAAAGGACATTAAAAAATTAACTAAAGAACAAGCGCTTAAAGACTTAGAGAAATTAAAAAAAGATCTATTTAATTTTAGATTTCAAAAAGTAAATGGGCAAGTCAAGAGCCCAGCTAAAATTAATGAAACAAAAAAAACCATAGCACGTTTAAAAACGTTATTAGAAGGAAAAAATGCCTAAAAAAATACTAAACGGAATAGTTGTTAGCGATAAACCAAATAAAACGATTACTGTGATGGTTGAAAGAAAGTATCAACATCCTGTGTTAAAAAAAGTAATTAAGGCGAGAAAAAAATACAGTGTACATGACGAGGAAAACAAATTTAAAAATGGTGATAAAGTATCAATAAGAGAGTGCAGACCATACTCAAAGTCAAAAAAATTTGAAGTTATAGGAGACGTTAAATGATACAAGTTCAAACAGAATTATTTGTAGCTGATAATACAGGTGCAAAAAAAATTGAATGTATTAAAGTTTTAGGTGGCTCAAAAAGAAGATACGCAAGTATTGGTGATACCATTGTAGTAGCTGTTAAAGAGGCCTTACCTAAAGGTAAAGTTAAAAAAGGCGCTGTTCACAAAGCAGTAGTAGTAAGAGTTAAAAAAGGCATTCATAGAAACGATGGATCAAAGGTAAGATTTGATAATAATGCTGCAGTTTTAACAGATGATAAAGGTGAACCAATTGGAACTAGAATTTTTGGTCCTGTAACAAGAGAGTTAAGAAGTAGAGGACAAATGAAAATAATATCATTAGCTCCGGAGGTACTTTAATGATCAAAAAAGGAACTAAAGTAAAAGTATTAGTGGGCAAAGATAAAAATAAAGATGGTGAAGTAATGGAAATAGACCGTTCAAATAATCGAGCAAAGGTAAAAGGGATTAATATGGTCAAGAAACATGTAAAAACAACAAAAGAAAAAAAAGGTGGAATTGTTTCAAAGGAAAATTTTATACATCTTTCAAATTTATCCATACTTGATAATAAAAAATCAAAAAAAGTTGAGGCTAAGAAGTAATGCAACCTAGATTAAAAGACTTAATTGTTAAAGAAATACAACCAAACTTAAAAGAAAAATTTGGTTACAAGAATTTGTATATGGGACCCCAAATTTCAAAAGTAGTTATAAATATGGGTCTAGGTCTAGACGGTAACGATGCTAAAATTTTGAAATCATGTGAAGAAGATTTAGCAAATATAACAGGACAAAAACCAGTCACAACAAAATTTAAAAAATCAATTGCAAATTTTAAAACTAGAAAAAATACAAATGCAGGACTAAAGGTCACTTTAAGAAAAAATAAGATGTACGAGTTTATAGACAGACTAGTAAATATTGCATTACCTAGAATTAAAGACTTTAGAGGACTAAACCAAAATGGATTTGATAAATTTGGTAATTATTCTTTTGGAATAAAAGAACATATTGTTTTTCCTGAGGTGAACTTTGATAAAGTTGATAAAATTAGAGGCTTAGATATTACAATAACGATAAAAAACCAAGATAAGGAACATAGTTTTGAGCTGTTAAAACAGCTAAATTTTCCATTTATTGAAAAAAGGAGCAATTAATATGGCTAAAATGAGTGCGGTAAACAAAAATAATAAACGAATTAAATTATCAGACAAATTATTTAAGAAAAGACAAATGCTTAAAAAAATAATTATGGATAAAAAATTACCTTTAGAAGAGAGATTTAAAGCACAACAAAAATTATCAAAATTGCCACGAAATTCTGCAAAAACAAGAGTAATGAATAGGTGTCAAATTACAGGCAGACCACATGGTGTTTATAGAAAATTAAAAATATCAAGAATAGCTCTTAGACAATTAGGTTTAGAGGGGAAAATTCCTGGTATGGTAAAGTCAAGTTGGTAGAAAGGATAATATGAGTTTAAGTGATCCAATAGGAGATATGTTGGCGAGAATTAAGAATTCTCAAATGAGAAATCATAAAAAAGTTGAACTTCCATCATCAAAATTTAAAGTGAAAATAGCAGAAGTTTTAAAATCTGAAGGTTATATAATTGATTACAAAGTTACTGAGAAAGATAAAAAACCTAATTTAGAAATAAACCTAAAATATAATTCAGGAAACCCAGTTATAAGTACAATTGAAAGAGTATCAAAGCCAGGTAGAAGGATATTTTCAAGTGCTGAAAGTCTTCCAAAAATAAATAATGGTCTTGGTATAGCAATAGTCTCTACTCCAAAAGGTGTTATGACTGATATAGATGCAAGAAAGCAAAAAATTGGTGGAGAAATAATCTGTAAGGTATTTTAATGTCTAAAATAGGTAAAATAAATATTCCAATTCCTGATAAAGTTAAAGTTTTACTTAGTGGAAATATTGTAAATATTGAAGGTCCATTAGGTAAAAAATCACTTAATATTGATTTAGATGTTTTCGATTTAAAAATAGACGAAGGTAAAGAAGTGTCCATAAAACCAAAAAAAATTGATCAAAACTCAAAAAGATTATGGGGAATGAACAGGAGTTTATTAAATAATGCTATAATTGGAGCAAGTAAGGGTTATGAAAAAACTCTTGAATTAGTTGGAGTAGGATTTAGGGCAGCATTAAAGGGGAAACAATTAAATATGCAATTAGGTTTCAGTCACGACATAAATTTTGATATTCCAGAAGGAATAAAAATTGCCGTTGAAAAGCAAACAATATTAAAAATAAGTGGACCAGATAAACAATTAGTTGGAATGGTTGCTTCTCAAATCAAAAGTATTAGACCACCAGAACCCTACAAAGGTAAAGGCATAAAAGAACAAGGTCAGTATATTTTAAGAAAAGAAGGTAAAAAGAAATAATGAAAATTAGTACATTAGATAGAAAAAAATTTAGAGTAAGAAATAAATTAAAAAAAGTTTCAAGCAAAGATAGATTTAGATTATGCGTTTCTCGTTCGACTAAAAATATAAGTGCTCAAATTATTGATGATGTTAATAAAATAACTTTAGTTTCCGCTTCATCAGTTGAAAAAAATATTAGAGAACAAAAAAAATCTAAATCAGAACTTTCCACTTTAGTTGCTGAAACTCTTGCTAAAAAAGCACAAGATAAAAAAATAACAAAAGTTTATTTTGACAGAGGTATATATAAGTATCATGGTAGAGTTAAAATATTTGCAGAAACGTTAAGAAAAAATGGGATGGAATTTTAAAAAATGGAAAAAAACACAGAATTTTTAGAAAAACTTGTACACATTAACAGAATAACAAAAGTCGTTAAAGGTGGAAGAAGATTTGGATTTTCAGCATTAGTTGTTGTCGGAAATCAAAATGGTAAGATTGGCATTGCACATGCCAAAGCAAAGCAAGTTCCAGATGCTATTAAGAAAGCAAACGAGCTTGCAAGAAGAAATTTAGTTCAAGTTCCATTAAGAGAAGGAAGAACGATACATCATGATATTTTTGGTAAAGATGGTGCGGGAAAAATAAAACTAAGAGCAGCACCGAAAGGTACAGGTATAATTGCTGGTGGACCTGTTCGTGCTGTGTGTGAGGTTTTAGGTATTAAAGATATAGTAGCAAAATCTCTTGGTACAGCTAACCCACATAACGTTATTAGGGCCTGCATGAAAGCATTGTCTAAACAAAATTCACCAAAGAATATTTCAACTTTACGAAATAAAAAAATATCAGAAATAATTGAAAAAAGAGGATAATGACTAATTTAAATACTACAACCTCAGTAAAAATTAAAAAGATTAGAGTAGGTAGAGGAATAGGTTCAGGAAAAGGCAAAACCTCAGGAAGAGGTGTAAAAGGTCAAAAATCAAGATCAGGTGTAGCAATTAAAAGTTTTGAAGGAGGTCAAATGCCATTATATAGAAGACTTCCAAAAAGAGGTTTTAACCCAATTAGAAGAGATAAAATTGCTAAGATAAATTTAGATTTATTAAACAAATTGTTAGATTCTAATAAAATTAGTTCATCTGAGAAAATTAATCTAGAATATTTAAAGAAAAATAAAATTATATCTAAATCTGTAACTCAATTTAAAGTTTTAGGAAATGGTGAATTAAATTCAAAGTTAAATATAGAGGCCGATTTTTCCTCTAAATCAGCAATACAAAAAGTTGAGAAAGCAGGCGGAAGTATTTTAGTAAAATCAAATAAAGATTAATGAGCTCTTCAACTCAATCTCACGATTTAAGAAATAGAATATTATTTACAATACTTATACTTGCTATTTATAGACTAGGTACCTTTGTTCCACTTCCTGGAATTGATCCAGAGCAGCTTCAAATAATGATGGAAAGTAATCAAAAAGGTTTATTAGGTATGTTTAACGTTTTTGCTGGTGGAGCTGTAAGCCGAATGGCAATATTTGCACTTGGTATTATGCCTTATATATCATCATCTATCATTGTGCAGTTACTGACAGGAGTTTCTGATTATTTCAAAAATTTAAAAGCCCAAGGCGAAATAGGTAGACAAAAAATTACACAAATTACAAGATATGGAACAGTTTTATTAGCAACTATTCAAGGTTATGGTTTAGCGGTTGGACTGGAGTCTTCTGCAAATCTGGTGATTAATCCTGGCATGTTTTTTAAAATATCTACGGTAACAACAATTGTTGCTGGTACAATTTTTTTGATGTGGTTAGGAGAACAAATCACACAAAGAGGTATTGGAAATGGTATTTCCTTAATAATTTTTTCTGGTATCGTTGCAGAAATTCCAAGGGCCTTAGTAACTACGTTTGAACTTGGCCGTACTGGTGCGATCTCTACAATTATGATTATAGGGATTTTTGTTTTATTGGTTTTAACTATACTATTTATTGTTTTTATGGAGCGAGCTTTACGTAAAATTTTGATAAATTATCCAAAAAGACAAATGGGTAACAAAATGTATGGTGGAGATTCTTCGCATCTTCCGCTTAAAATAAATTCTGCAGGAGTAATACCAGCTATTTTTGCATCAGCTTTATTACTTTTACCTGTAACATTTTCAAATTTTAATGTATCTCAGAACGAAACTTTTTTAAATATATCCTCATATTTTTCTCAAGGTCAACCGCTCTATATGATCCTATATGCCAGTGGAATAATATTTTTTACTTTTTTTTATACTTCAATTACATTTAATCCAAACGAAACAGCTGAAAATTTAAGAAAATATGGTGGATTTATTCCTGGCATACGTCCAGGTGAAAGCACTGCAATCTACATAGATACCATACTAACAAGATTAACGACCATAGGTGCTTTATATCTTACATTAGTATGTTTAATGCCTGAATTTCTAATAGCAAATTATCCAATACCTTTTTATTTAGGTGGAGCATCTGTGTTAATTGTTGTTGTTGTAGCTATAGATACGGTTACTCAGATACAGACACGTTTAATGAGCTCTCAATATGAGCAACTAATAAAAAAAACAAAATTTGGAAGATAAGTGAACATCATATTATTTGGGCCTCCTGGAGCTGGAAAAGGTACTCAGGCCAAATATTTAGTTGAAAAATTGAAAGGTTTTCAAATTTCCACAGGTGATATTCTTAGAGATGAAATCAAAAAAGATACAGATATAGGTAAGCAAATAATAAATAATATGAATGATGGAAAATTTGTGAGTGATGAGATTGTAAATACAATAATCAAAAAATTTATCTTTGATCCTCAAAAGAAAAATAAATTAATATTTGATGGATATCCTAGGTCACTAGATCAAGCAAAAAACCTAGATAATTTATTAAATGATTCTGAACAAAAAATCAGTTTTGTATTTTATTTAAACGTTAGTAAAGATACCATTGTTAAAAGACTCGAAAAAAGAAAGTTTATAGAAAAAAGAACTGATGATAACTTAGATACCATCCTTAAAAGGTACGACACATACATGGATACCACAAAACCAGTTTTAGATTTTTACTCAAAAAAAAATAATTTTCATGAGATTGATGGATCTGAAAATATCACTGAAATAACAAGGAAAATAGACGCTTTTGTCAATGTTTAATGCGTTGACTTTGACTAATTCTCTTATATAAAAGGCACAATTTTATCACAAAAACTATGGCTCGTATTGCAGGTGTAAACATACCACAAAATAAATTAGTTCACGTTGGATTAACTTATATTTATGGGATAGGCAACAAATTTTCTAACGAAATATGTAAATCTTTAGAAATTCCTAAATCAAAAAGAGTGAATGAGCTAACAGATGATCAAATTTTGAAGATAAGAGAATACATTGATCAAAAGTTTACTGTTGAAGGTGACTTAAGAAGAGAGAATTCACTCAGCATAAAAAGACTTATAGATTTAGCTACTTACAGAGGATCAAGACATAGAAAGAAATTACCTGTGAGAGGACAAAGAACAAGATGCAATGCAAGAACTAGAAAAGGTAAAGCTATTGCTATCGCAGGTAAAAAATTAACACCGCTTAAAAAATAATAAATGACAAAAGATACAACAGAAAATAAATCTGCATTAAAAGAGTCCTCGTCAAAAAGTAAGAAAAGCTCATATTCGAAAAAGAAAAAAGGGAAAAAAAATATTTTAAATGGAATTGCCTATGTTCAATCTACATTTAACAATACCATTGTATCTATTGCAGATACAAATGGAAATGTAATTTCATGGGCATCTGCAGGTCAAAAAGGTTTTAAAGGATCAAGAAAATCTACACCTTATGCCGCGCAAGTTGCTGCTGATGCAGCTGCAGCTAAAGCATTAGAGGTAGGAATGAAAGTTTTATCTGTAGAAGTAAAAGGACCTGGATCTGGAAGAGAAACAGCCCTTAGAGCATTACAAGCTAGGGGATTTAAAATTATTTCAATTAAAGATACAACACCAATGCCTCATAATGGTACGCGACCACCAAAGAAAAGGAGAGTATAAATGGAACAAACAGAAGTAAATTCAAAAAATTGGAAATCATTAATTAAGCCTGCAAAATTGGATGTCCAGCTTAGTGATGACAAATCACACGCAAAAATTATTGCTGAACCTTTGGAGAAAGGATATGGCTTAACCTTGGGTAATTCTCTTAGAAGAATTTTACTATCATCTATAAGAGGGACAGCAGTCACTGCAATCCAAATTGATGGAGTTCTTCATGAGTTTACATCTATAAAAGGTGTGAGAGAAGACGTAACAGATATAGTATTAAATATAAAATCTTTAGCCCTTAAAAGTAATTCTGAAACTTCAAAAAAGCTTATATTAGATGCCAAAGGACCAGGTGAAATCAAAGCTTCAGATATCACACCTGTAACTGATATTGAAATTTTAAACCCAGATTTAGTTATTTGTAATTTAGATGAAAATACCAATTTTCATATGGAGATGACTGTAGGTACTGGAAAAGGATACATATCAGCAGAAATGAATAAACCTGAGGAACCACCTTTGGGTTTAATACCTATAGACTCTTTGTTTAGTCCTGTTAAAAAAGTTTCATACTCTGTAAGCACCGCTAGAGAAGGAAAAGCCTTAGATTATGATAAATTAACGATGGAAGTTGAGACTAATGGTTCTATATCCGCCGAAGATGCAGTTGCTTACTCAGCTAGAATTTTCCAAGATCAACTTGGAATGTTTGTTAATTTTGATGAACCACAAGAAGTTATAGTTAGAGAACAACCAACTGAACCAGAATTCAACAAAAACTTATTGAGAAAGGTAGATGAATTAGAATTGTCTGTACGATCGATGAATTGTCTTAAAAATGATAATATTATTTATATTGGTGATTTAGTTCAAAAATCTGAGGGTGAAATGTTAAGAACACCTAATTTTGGAAGAAAATCATTAAATGAGATCAAAGAGGTTTTAACTGGGATGTCACTTTATTTAGGCATGGAAATACCTAATTGGCCTCCAGATAACATTGCCGAATTATCTAAAAAACTTGAGGAAGCTATTTAATGAGACATAAGTTTGGTTATAAAAAATTAAATAGAACTTCAGAGCATAGAAAAGCTTTAATTAAAAATATGTTGAATTCATTAATTAAATACGAACAAATTACAACAACACTGCCAAAAGCTAAAGTGCTGAAACCTCAGGCTGATAAAATAATTACGTTAGGAAAAAAAGATAACTTACAAAATACAAAAACTCTAATTTCAAAACTTCAAGATACAAAATCTGCAAATAAAGTAAAAAAAACACTTTCAAAACGTTATGAAAATAGAAAAGGTGGCTATACAAGAATAATTAAAGCTGGCTTTAGATATGGTGATAATGCACCAATGGCTGTTATTGAGTTTGTAGATAGAGACGTTGAGGCGAAAAGAGTAGATAAAAAGAAAAAAGATGTAGGAACAGCATCACCTAAATCAGAAGACAAAAAACAAGCCACTGCTTAATTAAAATATACAACAGTATTATCTTTGATTTTTAAAATCAATAATTG
>CACCLG010000007.1 GCA_902546765.1 uncultured Pelagibacteraceae bacterium
GAAAAATTTCATAAAAAGCATCCTGGTATGGCTCAGTGGAGGCAAGATCAGATTGATATAATTAAAAAGGGAAATGCACCAATTTTAATTTTCACTCATCCAATGGATCATTATGAGGGATTAACATCTGACTGGATGGATAATGTTCCTAACTTTCAGAGAATTGTAATTTCTGAAAATAAAAAAATAAACGGAAAAAAATGTAATTTAGCTGGATCAGATTGGCAAGCACCATTAGAGGAAGGTCATATTATCATTAAAGCAGATTGCTTTATGCATTATCACCCATTAATTAAAGAATATATTTCCTCAAGAATTCAATAATATGAGAAAGAATAATTTAAAAGTTATTAAGATAAATAAAACTAAAAGCTTATTTAATTACGAAAAGAAAGTTTTAATTAAGGAATTAGTATTAGGATTAAAACTTGGATATTTTGATTTTGAAAAGGAAAAACCCCAAAAAGTAAAATTTAATTTAGAGGTAAATTATCAAGATAAACAACCCTCAAACGACAAAGATATTAAATCCATAGTTAATTATGCCAAGATAGTCAGGTTAATAAAAAAATTAGTAAAAAATAAACATTACAATTTTCTTGAAACATTGGCAGAGGATGTTTTTGATGAGCTATTCAAAGATAAGAGAATAGATAAAATCGCTCTTCAAATTGAAAAGTTAGAAATAATGAAGGATTGCAGCTCAGTTGGGATCCAAATTTCTAAAAAAAGAAGCCATGATCAGTTCTGATATAGGCAAAGAAGTAATAAAAAAAGAATTACCCTTAGTTCCTAAGCTGCCAGGTGTTTATCGAATGTTAAATTTTAAAGGTGACATTCTTTATGTTGGTAAAGCAAAAAACCTTCCTAACAGATTAAAAAGTTATGTTTCAGAAAAAAATCATATCATCAGAACAGAGAGGATGCTCTCTCAAACAAAAAGGCTAGAAATTACAACTACTTCAAATGAGAGTGAGGCTTTGCTTTTAGAGGCAAATTTAATTAAAAAATTTAAACCAAAATTTAATATTTTATTAAGAGATGATAAATCGTTTCCTTTTATTTTTATAGGTAACAAGGATAAATGGCCACAAATTAAAAGACACCGAGGAAAAAAAAGTAAAGATGGATTTTACTTTGGACCATTCGCATCGGCTGGATCTGCAAATTGGACAATAAAAATGATACAGAAAATATTTCATCTAAGAATTTGTGACGATACTGTTTTTAAAAAAAGAGAGAGACCTTGTATACTTTATCAAATTAAGAGATGCTCTGGCCCTTGTGTTGGTTATGTAGCAGAGAGTGATTATAGGCAGACTGTAGACGATGCAATTGAGTTCGTATCAGGTAAATCTAGAAAAATACAAAAAAGTTTGTCTAATCAAATGGAAAGGGCTAGTGAGGACCTAGATTTTGAGAAAGCGGCAATATTAAGAGATCGAATTAAATCATTAAATATAATTCAATCATCGCAAAGAATTAATGAAGCAAATTTGATTGAAGCAGATGTGATTGCTGGATACAAAGAATCTGGAAAAACCTGTATTCAAGTTTTTTTCTATAGGTCAAAACAAAATTGGGGCAATCAAGCATTTTTTCCAAAGCATGATCCAGACGAAAATTTAAATGATATAATCAATTCTTTTGTCTCTCAATTTTATGAAAATAAAAGTGTGCCATCGTCAGTAATTTTATCAAATGAAATTAAAGAAAAAGAACTTATTGAGAAAACACTTACTCAAAAAGAGGGTAAGCAAATTACAATTACTGTTGCAAAAAAAGGTACAAAATTAAAAGTAATAAATCAGGCAATAAATAATGCAAAAGAAAGTTTGAATAGAAAACTCTATGAAAGTCAAAACAATAGAGATCTTTTTGATGCAATATCAAAAAAATTCAATCTTGAAACTAACATAAATTTAGTGGAGGTATATGATAACAGTCACATTCAAGGGACAAATAGTGTTGGTGCTTTGATTACATACGGTGATGAAGGTTTTATCAAAAAAAGGTACAGAAAATTTAATATTAAGATACAAAAAAATTCTCAAGATGATTATGGAATGATGAAAGAAGTTCTTAACAGAAGATTTAAAAGAGCTGTTCAAGAAAAAGATAATTACCTGACTTTTCCTGATTTAGTTTTAATTGATGGAGGTAAAGGTCAATATTCTGTGGCAAGAGAAACCATGAATGAACTAGGTCTGCATGAAATTCCAATTATAGCTATTGCTAAAGGCAAACAGAGAAATAGTGGAAATGAAACCTTTTTTCATAATGGAAAAGAATTTAAATTTGGAAAAAATGACCCCACTCTATTTTTTCTTCAAAGAATTAGGGATGAAAGTCACAGATTTGCCATAAGTGCTCATAGAGCAAAAAGGAAGAAAGGAATAAGCAAATCTCTGCTTGATCAAATAGAGGGGATTGGTGCCGTGAGAAAAAGGTCACTATTAAATCATTTTGGATCTGCAAGAGCTGTTGAATCCGCTAGTTTAGATGAAATAAAATCAGTTGAAGGAGTTGAGGAAAAGGTAGCAAAAAAAATATATAACTTCTTTCACGAATGAGATTTAAATTTCCTAATTATCTAACAATTGGAAGAATAATAATTGTTCCTATATTTGTTTTTACTTTTTATTTGCCTGGATTTTATGGAGATATTTTGCCATTTGTACTTTTTGTAATTGCATCATTCACAGATTTTTTAGATGGTTTATTAGCAAGAATGTATAAGGAAGAGTCTAAGCTTGGAGAACTTCTTGATCCTATTGCAGATAAAATCATAGTAGCCACTGCCTTATTACTTTTAGTAATGGATCAGACTATAAAAAATTATGAAGTAATTGCAGCAATTATAATATTAACTAGAGAAATTCTAATATCTGGATTAAGAGAATTTTTAGCTAAAGGGAAAATTAAATTGCCAGTTTCAAATTTATCTAAACTAAAAACTTTTTTACAAATGTTCTCAATATCTTTACTTTTACTAGGCGATACTGGAAATAAAATTTTAAACTTTCAGGATTATAATGCACAAACAATTGGGATTATACTTTTATGGCTCTCAGCTTTTCTGACTTTATATACTGGTTACGATTATCTTCGAAAAGGTATAGATCATGCCATCTCCGAGGATAGCAAAGATTAAGCAGCTTTCTTTTTTCTTACTACTTTTTGATAGCTATCAGAAAGATCTAAAATTGTGTCACATACTTTAAAGCTATGATGTGCTATTTGAGAGACAGGTGTAACTTCTGCAGCCGTTCCTGTAAGAAAACAACCTACAAAATTTGACATTTCATCAGGTTTTATTTTTCTCTCATTAACTTTTATATTTTTAGATTTTGCGATTTCAATAACAGACCTTCTTGTAATTCCATCCAAAAATGAGTCTGGAATTGGAGTATGTAACTCATTATTTTTATCTTTAAAGAAAACATTTGCACCTGTGGCTTCTGCAATGTTTCCCTGATGATCCAGCATAAGGGAGTCCGTGTATCCTTGGGCCTCCGCTTCATGCTTTGATAAAGTGCAAATCATATATAGGCCTGAAGCTTTTGTATCCCAAGGTATTGTATCTGGCGCAGGTCTTCTCCAATTAGATATGTTTAATTTTATTCCCTTTATTTTTAAATTTGGATCAAAGTATGAGCCCCACTCCCATGTAGCTATAGCAACATGAATTTTAGTTTGTTGTGCAGATATAGCCATCATTTCACTTCCTCTCCAAGCAACAGGTCTTACGTAACCATTTTGAACATTTTGAGCTGAAATTATTTTATTACTTGCTAAATTAATTTCTTCTTTAGAATATGGAATTTTAAAACCCAATCTTTCTGCTGAATAAAAAAATCTGTCGGTATGTTCCTCTAGTTTAAAAATACTTCCATCATAAACTCTCTCTCCTTCAAATACGCAGCTACCATAATGTAACCCATGACTCAAAACATGAATCTTTACATCTTGCCAATCTACAAGTTCATTATTATACCAGATCTTTCCTGAGCGTTTATCGTAAGGTATCATAAAAAAAAATTTTCTTAAAAATATATTTGTATATATGATATGTCAATATAACTTACCAATATGAAAAAACTTTTATATCTTAAAGATCATGAGCTCAAACAATATATTGAAAAAATATTTATGGGGTATAGAGAGACCGTATCTGACGCCAAAAAAGTATTGGATAAATACTCAATTGGAGTTGCACATAACAAAGTTATTCATCTAATTTCATTATATGAAGGTATAACTATTTCAGAACTTTTAAAAAAATTAAAAGTAACAAAACAAAGCTTAAATAGAGTTTTAAAAGACCTTATTAAATTAAAGGCCATTAATTACAAAAAAGACGACAAAGATACTCGAATTAAACATGTATATTTGACTGAAAATGGCATGAAATTATTTGATGAGATTTTTAGTACACAAAAAAGAAGGTTATACAAAGCTTTTCTTAATTCGGATTCAAATGAAGTAGTAAGTTTCGATAATGTTTTAAAAAAAATAATTAATGAAAAATTTTAATGCACATATATTAGTTGTTGATGATGATGATGGCATCAGAGATCTGGTCAAACAATATTTAGATCAAAATAATTTTTTAGTTTCAACGGCAAATAGCGCTGAAGATGCTTTAGAAAAAGTCAAAATAATTAAATTTGATTTAATTGTATTAGATATAATGATGCCAGGTAAAAGTGGTTTGGAGTTTACAAATGAAAATAAGCCAAAATTAAATACACCTATAATACTTTTAACTGCCAAGGGAGAGGCATCTGAAAGAGTTGAGGGTCTTGAAGTTGGCGCTGATGATTATTTACCAAAACCATTTGAACCAAAAGAACTGATCCTAAGAATTAATAATATCTTAAGTAAAACAAAAAAAGACAATCACAAAAGAGTAATCGAATTTGGAAGTATTAAAATAGATCTAAATAAGCTGTTCATCTATAGGGGAAGTCAAAATCTAAAAATTAACAGTACTGAAAAAATTATATTAGAAAAAATGATCAACTCGCCTGGTAAAATATTTAAAAGAGAAGAAATAGGAGGACTGATAGATTTAGATAAAGAAAGATCAATTGATGTTATTATTACAAGATTGAGAAAAAAGGTCGAAGAGAACCCAAAAAGTCCTAAATATCTTCAAACAATCAGAGGAGAAGGATATGTCTTATGGATTGAGTAATTACATAAAAAATTTACTTCCAAAAAGATTATTTTACAGAGGTTTATTAATTGTAGCTGTGCCCATTGTAGTATTACAAGTTACAATATCTTTAGTTTTTTTTGATAGCTTATGGATCAAAACAAACACAGGAATGACAAGAGGTCTTATTGCAGAAATAAAAACATTTATAGATGCTTATGATAATGACCAGCAAGATAAAGATTATATAATTAATTTATTTAAAAGTAATCTTGAAATTGAAATTCAACATAAAGAAGGAAAGGTAATACCTGGTGATATACCTGAGCGGTGGTTTAGTCCTCTTGATAGATCACTAAGAAGAGAGTTAAAAAGCAAACACTTTGTTTATTGGTTTAATACAACTAATTATAAAGATTTAGTGGATATAAAAATTCAACACATAGACGGATATTTTCAATTTTTTGTTCCAAAAAGTAGATTGACCACAAGTTCAGCGAGATTGTTTGGATTATGGATTACTCTTCCTGCGTTTTTAATGATTGCTATCGCAATTATATTTTTAAAAAATCAAACTAGACCAATAATTAAATTAGCTGAAGCCTCAGAGAAATTTGGTAGAGGGGAAGATCTAGACGAATTTAGACCCTCTGGTGCTTTAGAAATCAGAAAAGCTGGCCAAGAATTTGATAAAATGAGAAAAAGGATTATTCGTCATTTAAATCAAAGATCTGAAATGCTTTCAGGTATAAGTCATGATTTAAGAACTCCTTTGACAAGAATAAAGCTTCAACTAGCAATGATAAAAGATAAAAATTTATCTATGAAATTATCATCTGATGTAGATGATATGGAAAAAATGCTTAATGAGTATTTGCAATTTGCTAGTACTGGGGCAAAGGATAGATCTGAGACTTTTGATATCTCAGAACTTATTTTAAAATTGATAAATAATTATAACAATCCGAATATAATTCAAAATTTTAAGGAAGAAATCAACTTTAATGGGAGGAAAAATCTTATTGCAAGATGTATAAACAATTTAATAGAAAATTCGCTTAAATATGCAAAAAAAGTTGAAATAAAAATGGATAAACAAAAAGAAAATCTAAAAATTATAGTATCAGATGACGGTCCAGGTGTGCCAGAAAAAGAGCATGAAAATATAATCAAACCATTTTATAAAATTGATAAAAGCAGATCTGAAAGTAAATCTAGTGTAGGACTAGGCTTGTCAATAGCATCTGATATTTGTAGATCTCATGGTGGAGATATTAAATTTAGTAAATCTAAATTTGGAGGTTTAGAAGTTTCTATTTCTTTGCCTTTTTAGAACTTCTTGATTTTTTAACTTTTTTTGTTTGTTCAATTTTTTTTTCAAGTATAGCAATTCTCTTATTTAAAATTTCAATCTCCTCCTTGCTTGCAAGCTTCATTCTAAATATTATTTCATCTCTTTTTGATTTTAAAACATTTATTACCTCATCACTTAAGTCTTTGTAACTTACTAGGCCTTGTTCTAATACCTTTGCGAATTTATCGAATACAAATCTTGATTTTGACATAATAATTAAATACTTAAATTATATTATTTATAATTAATAATGTTTATCAATAATTTTGATCCAGTTGCTTTTCAAGTATTTTCTTTTGAGATTAGATGGTACTCATTGTCATATATATTTGGGATTATTTTCGGTTGGATTTATTGTAACAAGATTCTAATTAAAGACTCCAAGATTAAAGATTTATTTAGTGACTATATTAGTTACTTAATTATTGGAATTCTAGTTGGTGGTAGATTGGGATACGTATTTTTTTATAATTTTAATTATTATTTCAATAATCCTGTTGAGATAATCATGATATGGAGTGGTGGAATGTCTTTCCATGGAGCATTAATTGGAATTATATTTGTAACAATATTTTTTTCTAAAAATAAAAATATCAATCCATTTTATTTTTTAGATTTAGTAGCCGTTACAGCGCCAGTAGGTATTTTTTTGGGCAGAGTTTCAAATTTTATAAATTCAGAACTTTATGGAAGAGAAACTGAGTTATTTTGGTCAGTAAAATTTATCAAAATAGATGACTTAAACCGACATCCATCTCAAATCTATGAGGCAATATTTGAAGGTTTAGTTTTATTTATTGTGTTAAATTATCTATACAAAAAACTTTCTCCGCAAAGTGGTTTGCTTTCGGCTGTATTTTTAATTCTCTACTCAATATTTAGATTTGTTATTGAATTTTTAAGAGAACCTGATGCTCAATTAGGTTTTGTAATGATGAACTTTACTATGGGTCAATTAATAAGTGTATTCACTTTATTGGCTGGAATATATTTATATTATTTTACTTATGGAAAAAGCAATTCCTCTAGATAAATTTATTGAACATTCTTTGTACGACAAAAAAAAAGGATATTACATAAATAAGAATCCTATTGGTGAAAATGGTGATTTCATTACCTCTCCACAAATATCTGTTCATTTTTCTGAAATGATTGCAATTTGGCTAGTTGGGTTTTGGGAAAAATTGGGGAAACCAAAAAACTTAAATATAATTGAACTAGGCGCTGGTACAGGTGAAATGATGTATCAAATAAATAAATCAATTAGTAGCTTTAAGCAGTTCAAACAAAGCTGCATTTTTTACATTTTGGAAATTAGTCCAGAATTAATCAAAATACAAAAAAAAAGAAATAGTTTAAATAAAATTAAATGGATTGATAATCTTAATGATATTAAAAAAAATCCATCAATTTTTTTAGCTAATGAATTTTTTGACTCACTTCCAGTAAAACATTTTATAAGAGAAAATAACGAATGGTTTGAAAAATATATTACAAAAAAAAAAAATAAATATTTTTTTAAAAATAAAAAGAAGAAATTAGCTCAAATTGAAAAGATATTGGGTGAGAAAATAAAAAAAAATTTGAATTTTATAGAGGTTTCACCAAAATCAATTGCAAAAATAAAAAAAATTTCATCAATAATTAAAAAAAATAATGGAGGTATATTAATAATAGATTATGGACACTTTAAAAAAAAAATGTCAGACACTATCCAATGTGTTAAAAATCATAAAGAAGTAGATTTTTTAAATAATATTTATGACTCTGATATTACTCATCTATTAAACTTTAATTTTTATTTAAAAAAATTTAGAAAAAATTTAGATAAAGTAAAAATTACAACCCAAGGTGAATTCTTGACTAATATGGGAATATTTGAGAGAGCCGAGATGATTAGTAAAGGTCTAAGTTTTAGTAAAAAATCAGATTTATATTATAGGATACAAAGATTAGTCGATCATAAACAAATGGGAAAATTATTTAAGGTTATGTTTGCTACTAACAAAAAGAATAAGTTTAGTATGGGATTTAAATGATTAAATCAAGATTGCTATCAAATTTTAAAAATATATCTCACGGATTTTTTAATTCTGAGGGAGGTTATTCAAATGGTATTTATAAAAGTTTGAATTGTGGTATTGGATCAAAAGATAAAAAAAGAAGAGTTTTACTTAATTTAAAGAAAGTTTCAAAAAAAATAAAAGTAGATAATAATAATTTAATTTTATTAAATCAAATTCACAGTAACAAAGTAAAGTTCGTAAATAAAAATACAATAAGTAGATTTGTTGGCGACGGCTTAGTTACAAATAAAAAAAATTTAGCCTTAGGAATTTTAACAGCAGATTGTGCGCCAGTTTTAATTTTTGATCCTAAAATGCAAAATATAGCAGCATTGCATGCCGGTTGGAAGGGTGCCTATAAAAATATTATCAAAAATACTTTAAACAAATTGAGAGAAAAAGGATCAAAAATGAGAGATTTGATAGCTGTTGTTGGTCCCTGCATATCTATAGAAAATTATGAGGTAAAAAACGATTTCTTGAATAAATTTATCAAAAAATCTATTCAAAATAAAAAGTATTTTAAATTTTATAATAATAAAATTTTTTTTAGTCTTAACTCATATTTAAAGTCACAATTAACAAAATGTAACGTCAAAAAAATTGAAATAATTAATAAAGACACTTACCCCAAAAAAAATAAGTTTTTCAGTTCTAGAAGATCAATTAATGAAAAATTTAATGATTATGGTAGAAATATATCAGTAATTATGATTAAATAAAGACTTCTTCAAGATGAAACTTCTCACTGGTAACAGTAATAAAAATCTTAGTCAAAAAATATCTAAATTTTTAAAAAACAGATTAGTTAATTCAAGTATAAGAAAATTTTCAGATGGTGAAATTTATACTGAAATAAATGAAAACATTAGAGGAAATAGTATCTTTGTAATTCAGTCGATATCATCGCCCGCTAATGATAACCTTATGGAGTTATTGTTATGCATAGATGCATTAAAAAGATCTTCAGCTAAAAATATAACAGCTGTAATTCCATACTTTGGATACGCCAGACAAGATAGAAAGGTAGTGCCTCGTACATCTATTTCTGCAAAGTTAGTTTCCAATTTAATTACCAAAGCGGGTGCAGATAGAGTTGTAACGGTTGACTTACATGCTGGTCAAATTCAAGGTTTCTTTGATATTCCAGTTGATAACTTATTTGCAACACCTATTTTTGCAAGACATGTAAAAAAAAAGATAAAAACCAAAAATCTAATATGTATAGCTCCAGATGTTGGTGGAACTGAAAGAGCTAGAGCGCTTGGAAAACTTCTTAATGTGGGACTTGCAATTGTTGATAAAAGAAGACCAAAAGCAGGTCAATCACAAGTTATGAATATTATAGGAGATGTAAGAGGAAAAACTTGCATAATTGTTGATGATATCATCGACTCAGGGGGCACAATAGTAAATGCGGCTGCAGCTTTAAAAAAAAGAGGAGCAAAAGATGTTCATGTTTATGTAACTCACGGCGTTTTGAGTGGTGGAGCTGAAAATAAAATAAAAAAGTCGAATATTAAAAATTTAGTAATAACTGATACCATCGATAACGCAGTAAAAGTTAAAAATATAAAGAATATTGAAGTGTTAACTATCTCAAATTTAGTTGGTGAAGCAATTAAAAGAATATCTAATTCAACTTCTGTATCAGATTTATTCAAATAATTTACTTGTAAATCTATATTTCATAAGTTAAAACGCCTCAATTTTATGAGTACAATTCAAGCAACAATAAGGAATACAAAAACTAAAGGTCAAGTTAATCTTCTAAGGCAAACTGGACAAGTCCCTGGGATTATTTATGGAGGAGAAAACCCTAATGAAAAGATTTCTCTATCCAAAAAAGAGGTAACTAATTTAATTAATAAAGAAAACTTTTTATCGAATGTAATCTCAATGACTATAGATGGTAATGAACAAAAAGTTTTACCAAGAGAAATTAGTTTTGATACTGTTACAGATGAACCTATGCACATTGATTTTTTAAGAATTGTAAAAGGTGCAAAAATTATTTTAGAAATACCAGTAAGATTTATTAATCATGAACTTTCGCCAGGACTAAAAAGAGGTGGGGTTTTGAACATTGTTAGAAGAAAAGTAGAACTAAGGTGTCCAACTGAAAATATTCCAACCGAATTAGTGGTAGATCTTGAAGGTTTAGATATTGGAGCTAGTATAAAAATTTCATTTATCAAATTGCCAGAAAATGTGACTCCAACAATTCAGGGTAGAGATTTTGTAATTGCAACTGTTGCTGCTCCAACGGTGGTTAAAGAGCCTGAAAAACCTGTTGAGGCTACAGAGGAGGCTAGTGCAGAAGGCGAGGCCACATCTGAAGGTGATAAACCAGCTGAAGGAGAAGATAAAGCAAAAGAAGAAGCTAAACCAGCTGCAGAGAAAAAATAATCTTAATAGTGAAATATATCTAAAAAAATTATGCTGTTACTAGTCGGCCTAGGTAACCCTACCCCAAATTCAAATAATAATAGACACAATATTGGATTTAAAGTTGTCGATGCAATAAATCAAAAATTTGGCCTTTCAAAACAAAAGCCAAAATTTAAAGGTTTACTCACAACTGGTAATATTGGTGAAAAAAAAGTTTATGCCATTAAACCTTTAACTTTTATGAATAATTCTGGAATTTGCATACGAGAATTATTGGAATACTTCAAAATGGATGCAGAGGACGTCATTGTTTTTCATGATGATTTGGATGTTGAATTTGGAAAAATAAAAGCAAAGTTTGGTGGGTCAAGCGCAGGTCACAATGGGATAGCATCAATCGATAAATTCATAGGTAAAGATTACTCTAGAGTGAGAATTGGAATTGGAAAACCAGATAAAAAGATTTCGGTATCTGACTTCGTTTTAAATGATTTTACAGATGATGAACAAGAACACTTAGAGAAAATTACATCAAATATAATTGAGTCTTTATCTATTTTAATTGATAAAAAATTGGATTTATTTTCTAGTACTGTAAACAATAATTAATTTAATGGGTTTTAAATGTGGTATAGTTGGATTACCTAACGTGGGTAAGTCTACTCTATTTAATGCACTAACCAACTCTAGCAAAGCACAGGCAGCTAACTTTCCTTTTTGTACAATCGACCCTAACATCGGTTTAGTTCCAGTTCCTGACGAGAGATTAGATAATTTAGTAAATATTTCAAAATCCAAAAAAAAAGTTTATACAACTATATCATTTGTTGATATTGCAGGTTTAGTCAAAGGTGCATCGAAAGGAGAAGGTTTGGGTAATAAATTTCTATCCCATATAAGAGAAGTAGACGCAATAATCCACATGATTAGATGTTTTGATTCAGACGATATTCAAAATGTCAACCCTGATGTAAACCCAGTAAGAGATTTGGAAATTATAGAAACAGAAATGAAGCTTGCAGATTTAGAGTCTATTCAAAAGAGATTGGATAAAAAAAATAGAAAAAACATTGAAGAGGATCACATTAAAATCTTAGAAAGAGCAATGTTATTAATAAATAACGATGAGAAATTGGAACATCTTGATAATGAATTTGAAAAAAAAGATATAAAAATATGTGGTTTATTATCAACTAAACCAAAGCTTTATGTGTGCAATGTTGATGAAGATAGTATCGAAAAAGGAAATAATTATACAAAGGAATTTATAGAAACATTTGGTGAAGATAACACGTTAATAATATCTGCTGATATAGAAAATCAAATTAATGATTTAGTTGATAAAAAAGAAAAGAAAAATTTTATGGAAATGCTTAATATTAAGGAAACTGGTCTAAATAATTTGATTAAGAAAGGTTACAATTTGCTATCTTTAGAGACCTTTTTTACATCTGGTCCAGAAGAATCGCGAGCATGGACTATGAGAAAAAATTGTACAGCACCTAAGGCAGCAGGAGAAATTCACACTGATTTTGAAAAAGGATTTATAAGAGCTGAAACTATATCGTACGATGATTTCATCAAAAATGAAGGTTGGGTAAAATCTAAGGAAAGTGGAAAAATGCGATTAGAGGGTAAAGATTATATTGTAAAAGATGGAGATGTACTAAACTTTAGATTCAACACGTGACCATATTTTTTTCATACTAAAATAAACCAAAACAGTAAGAATAATTAAATAAGAAATAACTCTAAATCCAGTTTTATGTCTTGTTTCTAGGTGAGGCTCAGCTGACCACATTAAAAAATTTACTACATCTTTTGCCATTTGCTCTTGCGTTGCTTTTGTACCGTCAGAATACTCTACTAAATCATCCGATAATGGATTAGGCATTTTTATTTTGTTTCCATACATGTATTTATTATAATAAACACCATCATCTAATTTTATACCAGAAGGTGGGTCCTCATATCCAAGTAATAAAGAATACACATAATCTGCTCCACCCTTTCTTGCTTTAACAAGAACAGACATATCAGGTGGATAAGCTCCACCATTTGCAGATTTTGCTTCCTCATCATTTGCATAAGGCATTACAAATTTATCTGAAAGTTTTGCTGGTCTTGTGAACATTTCTCCAGTGCTATCTGGACCGTCTGTTACCTCAAAACTCGCTGCTATAGCTTTTGCTTCAGCCTCAGAAAATTCCGGTCCACCCTTCTCAGATAGATTTCTATAACTTAAATACTTCATTGAATGACATGAAGCACAAACCTCTGTGTATACTTGATATCCTCTTTGTAATGATGCTCTATCAAATTTTCCAAAAAGACCTTTGAATGTCCAGTCTGTCTCCAAAAATTTTGCTGTATTTTCTGCAGCAAAAGATTTCGAATTTAATACAAGAAATAATATTATTAAAAATTTAATTATATTTCTCACTTAACTGATTTTCTCTACTTTATCTCTGGCGGTCGCAAAATTTGGTGAGCCTCCCAAAACTGGCTCTGTAATACTTAATGGCAAAGGTAATGTTTTTTCCTTAAGGCCTAATACTGGGAGAATAATTAAAAAGTGAGCAAAATAATAAATTGTTCCTATTCTAGCAATTAATAAATATAGACCTTCTGCAGGCATTGCTCCTACATAGCCAAGAATTAAAACATCAGCAACTAATATCCAATAAAATTGTTTATATAATGGTCTAAAAACTGCAGATCTTATTTTTGATGTGTCTAACCATGGTAATGCTGCTAAAATTAAAATAGCTGATAGCATTGCTATAACTCCCATCAACTTGTCAGGAACAGAACGTAAAATTGCATAGAAAGGTAAAAGATACCACTCTGGAACAATATGCGCGGGAGTCACTAAAGGATTTGCCTCAATATAATTATCTGCGTGTCCTAAAACATTGGGTGAATAGAAGACAAACATAGCAAATACGATTAAAAACATTAATAGAGCAAATGCATCTTTAATTACTATGTATGGATGAAATGGAACTGTATCTTTTGATGGTTTTTTAATATCAATTCCAACAGGATTATTATTACCTGGTACATGCAACGCCCAAATGTGTAAAACTACTAATCCTAAAATTAAAAAAGGTAGTAAATAGTGAAGAGTGAAAAATCTTGTTAAAGTAGGATTATCAACAGAATATCCTCCCCACAACCATGTTGTTATACTTTCACCGACAAGTGGAATTGCACTAAATAAGTTTGTAATTACAGTTGCTCCCCAAAAACTCATCTGTCCCCATGGTAGTACATACCCCATAAAGGCTGCAGCCATCATTAACAGATAAATAATTATTCCGATAATCCAAATAATTTCTCTTGGAGCTTTATACGATCCGTAAAATAAAGCTCTAAATATGTGAATGTAAACTGCTAAGAAAAACATTGATGCACCGTTTGCATGCACATATCTTAACAACCATCCATAGTTCACATCTCTCATAATATGTTCAACACTACTAAATGCATGATCTACATGTGCGATGTAGTGCATAGCTAAAACTAATCCAGTTACTATTTGAGTTATTAGGCAAAATGTTAATATTCCACCAAATGTCCACCAATAATTTAAGTTTTTTGGTGTTGGATAATCAGTTAAATGATTTACAAGCGATAATAACGGCAGTCTATCATTAAACCATTTTCCAAATTTTGAACTAGGCGTGTATTCGTGATCACTCATATATTTTATTATCCAATCTTAATAGTGTTATTATTTACAAATTCATATTTTGGAACTTCCATGTTAGTTGGTGCAGGTCCCTTTCTAATTCTTCCAGAAGTATCATAATGAGATCCATGACATGGGCAAAACCATCCGTCATAGTCTCCTTTATCTGTAAGAGGTACACAACCTAAATGGGTACACACTCCAAGCATTACAAGCCACTCGGGCTTTTTAACTCTATCTTCATCTTTTTCTGGATGTTTTAAATCTCCTAAACTTACTTCTCTAGCTTTCTGAATTTCTTGATCTGTTCTTCTTTTAATAAAAACTGGTTTTCCTCTCCAAAGGACTGTAAGAGATTGTCCCGGTTGAACAGAGCTAATATCAACTTCTGTGCTTGCTAGAGCTTTAACTGATGCATCCGGGTTCATTTGGTCTACTACTGGCCAAATTGCTGCTCCAACTCCCACAGCTCCTGCTGCTGCTGTTGCTGTAAAAAGGAAATCTCTTCGTTCTGTCTTTTTTTTATCGTTTTTGTCCGACATCTTTATTAATTTAATACTTTGGTAATATATGATTTCTTATAAGAAAAAAGATATTTTTCTATGGTAACAATGACACATAAACGGTTATTTTCTGGACCTAAAATTGCTCTCTACGAGCCTGATATACCTCAAAATACTGCTTCGATTATTAGAACATGCTCATGTCTTGGGGCGCATCTTGAAATAATTGAACCTTGTGGTTTTCTATTTAATGATAAAAGATTTAAGAGAGTAGTTATGGATTACTTAGACGAAAAAATGATTACTTTTTATAAAGATTCTGAAGATTTTTTTGCAAAAAAGAAAGGTGAAAGAGTTATTCTTATGACAACCAAAGCTAAGACAGGTCTTGATGTTTTCAAATTTAAAAAAAATGATACAGTGCTTTTTGGTAGAGAAAGTGCTGGAGTACCAGTTTCAATTCACAAAAAAATCAAGAATAAAATTAAAATACCAATGATAAAGGAAAAAAGGTCTTTAAACCTAGCTGTATCGGTTGCTATAACCCTTTCTGAAAATTTAAGGCAAACAAAATGGATAATGAAATAAAAAAAAAATTAGCCCGAAACTGGTTTAAAACTATTCAAGAGGTTTTGTGTAAAGATATTGAAGAATTAGAGGGTAGAAAAAATATATTTAAAATAACAAATTGGGAAAGAGGAAAAAAATTAAACGAAGGAGGAGGTGAATTTAGAATATTTGAAAATGGTAAAATTTTTGAAAAAGTTGGTGTAAATTTCTCTGAAGTGTATGGAAAATTCTCAAAAGAATTAAGAAATAAAGTTCCTGGAACAAATAAAAAACCAAATTTTTGGGCATCTGGTATTTCTGTTGTGATGCATATGAAAAATCCAAATGTTCCTGCAATGCATTTTAATACAAGATACATATTTACTTCTCATGGTTGGTTTGGTGGTGGTATGGATGTAACACCATGTTTAAAAGATAAAAATTTAGAAAAGTGGTTTCACTCTGAATTAAGAAAAGCATGTAATAAACATAATAAAAATTATTATTCAAAATATAAAAAATGGTGTGATAGATATTTTTATCTACCACACAGAAATGAACCAAGAGGTATTGGTGGAATATTTTTTGATTATAAAAAGGAAAATTGGGAAAAAGATTTTGCTTTTGTAAGGGAAGTAGGATTATGTTTTAAGAATATTTTTAGAGAGATAATATTAAAAAAATCAAAAAAAAAGTGGACTAATAAGGAAAAAGAAATTCAATATTTGAAGAGAGGTAGATATGTTGAGTTCAATTTATTATATGATAGAGGAACAAAATTTGGACTACAAACAGGTGGAAATGTTGAAGGTATTTTAATGTCCCTACCGCCAATTGCTAAATGGAAATAAAAAATGGAAAAGGAACCTATCACTGTTAACGGTTTAGAAAAACTAAAGCAGGAATTAATATTTCTTAAAGAAAAAAAGAGACCAGAAATAGTTGCAGCAATTGCAGAGGCAAGGTCTCATGGAGATTTAAAAGAAAATGCAGAATATCATGCTGCAAAAGAACAGCAGTCTCATAATGAGGGAAGAATTCAAGAAGTTGAGGATATTATAGCAAGAGCTAACGTAATTGATGTAACAAAGATTTCAAATGATGGAAAAGTTATTTTTGGTTCATCTGTTTTTCTACAAAATTTAGATACAAATGAAAAAATAAATTACAAAATTGTTGGTAAAGACGAGGCCGATTTAAAACAAAAGTTACTTTATTTTAAATCTCCCATAGGAAAAGGTTTAATTGGTAAAAACAAAGGAGATCTTGTGGAAGTAAATACGCCAGCAGGAGTAAAAAACTTTGAAATTATCGATGTAAAATATATTTAATTAGAAAAAGTTTTTTCAATTTCTTTATCTGAAATACTAAATGAATTGTTTACCCAAATATTTTCCAAATTTCTGAGTTTTTGCCCTAACTCACGACCCTCTTTTATATCAAATTTCTCCATTATACTTTTTGCTTTTATTGGAAAAACTGGTTTTTCTTTTTTCTGAAAATAATTTTTAAGCTCAATTAATTTTTTTTTCATTGTATTTGTTTTAATTAACTCAAAGTCAATTAAATCAATTACACTTGATTTATTGTTATAATAAAAGATTTTCTCAAGGTTTTTTTTTGAAAAAAAATCTTTTTCTTTTAAATATTCAAAATTAGTCTTTAGGAATTTTATTCTATTTTTAGTGTCATTAGATAGATTGAATTTGTAAAGAAAATAATCTGCATTATCTGTCTCGTCTAAAATTAATAGAGCTAATAAAAAATCGAAACTTTTATTTATTAGAATTTCTTCTTTTTTCTTTTCTAATTTTTTTAATATTTTTAGATTAATCAATTGAGGAAAAATAAGTGAAATAATCTCATATGAAAAATTATCCTTAACCAATTTAAATAATGCCCTTGATTTAAATATTTTATTTAATTCATCTAATAATCTTTCCTTGGATAGATTAGCAACACCACTGATATTTTGTTTTATTATCTTTTTGATGTCATTGCTGTGATCTCTCGTACTATACAAAAGAAAAAATCTTATATACCTCAAGACTCTTAGATAATCCTCTTGAATTCTTTCATAAGAATTTCCAATAAATCTTACTGTTCCATTTTTCAGATCTTCTACTCCATTATTTGGATCAAATATATTTCCATCAATATCGGCGTATATTGAATTTATAGTAAAGTCTCTTCTAATTGAATCCTCCTTCCAGTCTTTTGTAAAAGTTACTTCAGCATGTCTTCCGTCTGTTTTAACATCCCTCCTTAAAGAAGTTATCTCAAAATTTTGATTACCTATTATTGCGGTTATTGTTCCATGTTTTATCCCAGTCTCAAAAAACTCGATTTTATTTAATGTCAAACATTCTTTTACTTGATCAGGATTAAGATTTGTTGCTAAATCTAAATCATCGTAATTTTCATTATTTAAAATTTTTCTTACACATCCACCAACATATCTTACATCGCTCCATTCGTTATGACTAGAAATTGCATTAAAAATAGATTTTACATTTGATGTATTTTTAATATTTTGAAATAAAATTTCTTTTTGATTTAATTTTTTTTTAAAACTGAAAAATTTAGTAAATATATTGTTCATATTTGGCTGGGGTGCTAGGATTCGAACCTAGGAATGGCGGTACCAAAAACCGCTGCCTTACCACTTGGCTACACCCCAAAATTATTTTCGTATAACACAAAAAAAAAGCTTTATATAGTTTTAGATAAAATACACCAATAGTTTTTATATTTTTTTTTTAATATTTTTTGAGCTTTTTTTGCATTATTTTTTGTAGCTAAGTATAAGACAATTGAAGATCCTGACCCAGACATTCTAGTAAATAAAACATTATCTAATTTTTCAACAAATAATTTTATATTTTTTAATTTTGGATATTTTTGAAATGCTGGATTTTCTAGATCATTTCTTAGTTTTGATAAGAATTTGAAAGACAAAAATTTTTTACTTTTTAATTTTAACATAGCTCTGGAAAAATTTTTAACCTTTGAATATATATTTTTTGTAGAACAACCAAAATCTGGTTTAATTATTATTAAATGAAGCGGCGATTTAAGTTTAGCGTATTTTATTCTCAATTCTTTTGAAATAATTGGACTCTTGTTTAAGCCTAAAATAGTATCTGAGCCTATCTTTGAGCTGATTTTAGAAATATCATTTCGCTTAAGTTTTATATTATTTTTTTTAATTAAATATTTTAGGATACTTGCTGCATTCATTGAGCCACCTCCTAAGCCTGATTTAAGAGGTATATTTTTTCTAATTTTAATTAAATATTTTTCATTATTTAAAAGTTTTTTTTGATCTAATATTTGAAAAAGATTTGAAACAGTATTTTTTTTATTTATTCCATTAGAAAATTCTCCATCAAATAATATTTTGTGGTCATTACCTTTAATTTTTTTTATGTAAATTTGATCATATAAATCAATTAAGCTCACTAAACTCTCAATTTTATGATGTTTGGTTTTTAATTTTTTTAATACGCTTAAAGAAATATTTATTTTTGCGTAGGATCGGATTTTGTCAAATCTCATCGATTATATTTTGCGAGGACCATCAATAAGTTTATTCTCAATTTCTTTTTTCATTTCTTCTTCTGTATCTTCAAGTTCTAATACGTGTTCCCAAAAATACTTTGCTTGTAATTTTCTATCTAGTCGCCATAGAACATCTCCATAGTGATCATTAACAATTGGGTCATCTGGCATTAGTTCAACGGCTTTTCTTAAGTATTTTTCTGCGTTTATAAAATCACCAATCAAATAATATCCCCATCCAACTGAATCTGTTATATATGGATCGTTCTCTCTTAACTCGTAGGCTCTCATTAGCATTTTCATAGCTTGTTCTATTTTAATATTTCTTTCAAGCCAACTATACGAAAGGTAATTGAGAGTGTAGGCATGATCAGGTCGAATATTTAAAGACATCAACAAATCTTTGTCTGCTTTTGAATAATTTTTTAATCTCTCATAAGTTCCTCCTCTTCTATATAAAACATCCGCATACATATTTGAATTTTTATCAATCTGATTTAAAACTTGCGTATAGTAATCTATAGCTATTTTATAATTTTCAAAATTTTTATATATGTTTGCTAAGTCAAAAAGAATTTTTGGTGATTTTTGTTTTAAATCAGAAATATTGTCTTCAATATATTTTAAAGATTTATCATCATTTTCCTCTTCAGAAATAATCTGGGCAATTTTTTTTATTTTGTACCAAAAATAAATTTCATCCTCTGAACCGAATTTTTCTAATATTTTCCTAGAAATATCAAAATTGTAGTTATCATAATAATTTTCTGCCAGTAGAGATAAATTAAAATAAAATTTTGGGTTGAGGTAATTAGATACACTTAAATAAAAATTCGATGTTTCAATAATATTTTGTGATGAATATAAGTTAGATATCAGGAAAAAAAATTCAGATAAAAGATCATTTTCATTTTGACATGAAAAATGTTTATTAAATTTTTTATAATTTTCATGATCTATCCATTTTTTTGATTGGGATATTAATAACGTACTCGAAAAAGGTTCAATTGTTTTTGATATTTGTTTTGCAGTTTTATAGTCTTTATTTTCAATTACATTTGATAAGTAAAAAAATAAATATCTTGAGTAATCTCCTTCAGCAGAATTAATTAAATTTAAGAAATGACTATCTGTTTTATTAGAATTCAGATAGCAATTTTGAAAAGCATTCACAATCAAACTTAACTTTCCAAAATCACTTGTTGAATACTGTAATTTTTTATTTTTAAATAAATTATTGAAGCTTTCTAAAGTTTTAATAATTATAAACTCGTAGGTATTTTCGTTAGATAAATTAAAAGTCTTAATAATTTTTGAAGCTTGTACATATTTTTTCTTATTCATCAAATCTAAAACTATTAAAAGCTTACCTTCAAAAAAATTTGAATTCTTCGTGTTACGCGATGATTTTATTTGATTTACAGCCTTTTTTATTTGGCCATCTAGAACAAGAGAATATACGTATTCTTTTAAATAGTTGTTATGTTTTTTTTTGAGATATTTTGAAGATTCAAAAAATTCTAAGGCTTTATTATTTTTTTGATTATCAAATGAAATTAGCGCAGAAAAATAGCTTGAAAGGTACTTATAATTAAAATCATTTTTATCGCTTGTTTTAGTATAACCTACAGTTTGGTATAAAAGAGCAAAAATAATATAAAAAATTTTTAAGAACATAATTTAATTTATGACTTTAGAGGAAAAAAATCAAAATGACATTTTGAATGAATTCAATGATCCCAATGACATAGAATTCATCTTTAGCGATAAACCAATAAATAGATTTAAAACTAAACCAGAAGTAGAAGATAAGATTTCTCTTCTAGCAAAACTAAAAAATGATTTACAAAATATAAAAAATTGTGAGCTAAAGGAAAGTGCTAAAAAACTTGTATTCAGTGATGGAAATTCCAATAGCAAAATAATGATTGTTGGAGAAGGACCTGGCCAAAAAGAGGATGAGATCGGCAAACCTTTTGTAGGAGATGCAGGCTTATTATTAAATAAAATGTTAAAAGCAATAAATATAAATAAACAAGATGTTTATATTACTAATGTTGTAAATTATAGACCTCCTAATAATAGAAAACCAGAGCCTGCTGAAATAAAACGATACTCAGAATACTTAAGAAAACATATCTCAATAATAAACCCAAAGATTTTAATTTTAATGGGTAGCACTGCAATGGAGTCGTTATTTGGATCAAAAATTAAAATTTCAAAAGGAAGAGGAAATTGGAAAAATGTGATTATAAACAATAAAAGCTACCTAACAATGATAACATTTCATCCAGCGTATCTTTTAAGGCAACCAGAGCAAAAAAAATACTCTTGGACAGATCTTAAAGAAATAAGAAAAAAAATTGATGAATTAGAAATAAAATTATAAATTTATGATAGGACTGCACAAAAAGTACTTAAATTTTTATAAAAAAAAATTTAATCTTTCATATTATAGTTTGGTTTTAATATCTTTCTTCAAGGGTTTTTTTATTGGATTAATTATTTATCATTTTTTTTTTAAATAATGAAAAAGGTAGCTGGAGTTGATGAAGTTGGAAGAGGAAGTTTAGTTGGTCCAGTATTTGCTGCTGCAGTAATATTTAAAAAAAATATAGATAAAAGTAGGATCAAAGATTCTAAAAAACTTTCAAAAGAAAAAAGGAACATTTTAGAAAAATATATTAAAAAAAACTCTATCTGGAGCGTTGGATCTGCCTCTTTAAAAGAGATTGAAAAATTAAATATTCTAAATGCATCTTTATTGGCCATGAAAAGATCGATTAAAAAACTTAAAATAAAACCTACATCAACATTAATTGATGGAAATAAAATGCCAGAAATGAAGGGTTACAAACTAAAGTCTGTAATTAGGGGAGATCAAAAAATATCTGAAATATCGGCAGCATCTATAATTGCTAAGGTTGCAAGAGATCGGCTAATTACAAATATTTCCAAAAAATTTAGAGAATATGCTTGGGATAAAAATGCAGGATATGGAACTAAAGAACATCTAAAAGCCATTAAGAAATTTGGTATAACAAAGCATCATCGAAAAAACTTTAGGCCTATACACAACATATTGAGTCATAACTAAAACCTACAACAAGTAGAGTCTATTTTTTTCAATCTCTGGTTGACGCAGAATCTACCCTGGAGTCTAATTACTTTTTTAAAAATGATAGTTAAAAATTCACATAACAAAATTATAAATGGGGACAGTCTAAAAGAATTAAAAAAAATTCCTGATGAAACATTTGATCTAATTTTTGCAGATCCGCCTTATAATTTACAATTACAAAACAGTTTAATTAGACCAGACAGATCTAGAGTGAATGCAGTGGATGATAAATGGGATCAATTTGAGAGTTTTAAATCTTATGATGAGTTTACATACGAATGGCTAAAACAATCAAATAGAGTATTAAAAAAAGATGGGTCTATTTGGGTCATAGGCAGTTATCATAATATTTTTAGAGTAGGAAAAATAATTCAGGATCTTGGTTTCTGGATTTTAAATGATGTAATCTGGAATAAAAATAACCCTATGCCAAACTTCCGGGGTACCAGGTTTACTAATGCTCACGAAACATTGATCTGGGCATCAAAAAGTAAAAAGTCAAAATATACTTTTAATTATCAATCAATGAAGTCATTCAACGATGATCTACAAATGCGGTCCACATGGAATTTACCAATATGTAACGGTAAAGAAAGATTAAAAGATAATGGAAAGAAAGTACATTCAACCCAAAAACCAGAAGCTTTAATACATAGGGTAGTATTAGCCTCTACAAATAAAAACGATTTTATTTTAGATCCTTTTTTAGGATCAGGTACAACTGCTGTGGTTTCAAAAAAACTAGGACGATCTTATTTTGGAATAGAAAAAGAAAAAAAATATTTTGAAGCTGCGAACAAACGTATAAGAAATACTAAAATTATTATGGATGAATATTTGGATACACTCCAGAATAATAAATCAAAGCCGAGAGTGCCTTTTGGTTCATTAATTGAATTAGGTGTTATAAAGCCTGGTACAGAAATTTACGACAAAAAAAAGAAAGTATTTGCAAAAGTTATGGCTGATGGAAGTATTAAACATAAAGAGAACGAGGGATCTATTCACAAAGTAGCTGCTCAGATATTAGGCGCAGAAAGCTGCAATGGTTGGACCTATTGGCATTATAAAGTAGGAAATAGTTTAAAGCCTATTGATGAACTTAGGCAAAGTCTACGGCCAAGAGCTTAATTCTTATAAATTTTACCCAAATAATTTTCTAAAAAACTTTTATTTTTAGAAAGATATTTAAGAAAAATATTTCTAAAAAAAACATTTATAGGATTTGCAATATGGAATGCATGGTGATTGATGTAAGATCTAGAATTTATCTGTTTCGTCTTTAAAATTCTTTTTTTATGATAATTTGATAAATTATTATTTAGATCATTGAAAAGATCATTTGCAGACTCAATCGATTGTGATGCTCCTTGCGCAAAAGAGGGCGGAAATGAAAAGAACGCATCACCCATTAAAAAAATATTTTTATTACTTGGTATTTTAATTTTTTTACTCACAAAAATTGGAAAGCATTTAATTTCATTTACCAACTCAGTTAAATTTAAATCTGATTTTGAGGAAATCTGGCTCATTAAGTTGTTTATAAAAGTTTTATCTTTAAATAGACTTCTATTTGTAATCTCAGTTTCTACTAATTTTTTCCTTACTATAGATATAAAATTAAATTCGTTATTTTGATTAATAGGATAAATTACAAAGTGAAAATTTGACCCTAAATATAGGGAAATATCTGAATTTTCAAAGTTCTGAATATTCCCTCTTAGTGCAATTGAATTAAAATACTTTGGTGTACCCTCTTTTTTAAATAAAATTTCTTTTGTTCTAGAATAAACACCATCAGCTGCAACTATGTAATCAAATTCCTCTTTCCTATTATCGCTGAAAGATAATTTTAATTTCTCATATTCCTCAATATTGATGAGATCTGAGTTAAAAATTATTTTATCTTTTGGGATATTACTTAACAAAAATTCTATTAATTTTGATCTTTTTAATGTTGTGTATCTGTTATTCTCAAAGTTAAATTGAGATAAGTCAATATCGCATATCTTTTCCAACACTTTTGCATCAAAGAAATTTACTTTTTTTGGAAAAAATACTTCACTCGCATTCATTGTTTGAAATCCAATTTTATTTAGAAGATTAATGCTGTTTACTGATAACTGTATCCCATAACCATCGCTTAGATCTAATGAGGGTTTTTTTTCAAAAATTTTATAAGAAAAAGAGGTATTTTTTTCTAAGAGGTTTGCGAGAAAAAGACCAGAAATTCCAGATCCAACTATTGCAACACTTTTCATTTTATTGTGATACTGAATTTAATATTTTTTTTGTAAATGAAGGTAAAATATAATTTTTAATATTTTCTTTGTTCAATATTATACTGTTATTTGTTTTTTTAACTTTAATATTTTTATTAATAATAATTTTCATATCCATATTTGACATTTTTACATTTATTTTTTTTTGAGTTGAATTTTCAAATTTATTCTCATCTATTTCTATCATTGGAAAAATGATCAAATTTTTTAAAAAATTGAATTTTTTATTTTTAATTAATATATAATTATTTTTATATTTATTCACATTTGCTTCAAAGTATTTTATTTTGTTAAATTTATTTTTAGATTTGATTAAAAAATCTTTTTTTTTATAAGATTTACAATTTTGTGAAAGTGGACAGCGAAGGCAATATGGCAATGAAGGCTTACAAATTAATGCTCCTATCTCCATGATTGCTTGTGCATAATCACTTGATCTTTTTGAAAATCCAAAAAAGGATTTTTTTTTATTTAAATTTTCTTTGGATATTTCATAATCAGTTTTAAGTAAAAAAACTCTTTTTAGTATTCTTTCAACGTTTCCATCCATTGGAATATAAGGCTTATTATGTGCAATTGCTAAAATTGATCTCGAAGTATACTCACCAATTCCTGGGAGAGATTTAAGTGTTTCAATATCTTCTGGTAACTCACCTTTATAGTCCTTTAATAGTTTTATTGCAGTTTTTTTTAAATTTCTCGCTCTAGAATAATACCCAAGTCCTTCCCAGTTTTTTAAAATTTTGTGGTCACTTGATTTAGCCAATAATTTTAAATTTGGAAATTCTTTTATAAACTTTTCAAAATAAGGAATAACAGTTTTAACCTGTGTTTGTTGAAGCATAAATTCACTTACAAGAGTAAAGTAGTCTTGTTTTTTTTTCGAAACTTTTTTTCTCCAAGGTAGGGTTCTTTTATTATTATCGTACCAATATAGAATTTTTTTTGGTATGTTTTGATTTGTCATATGAATATTAAATACAATACTAAGCAGAGATATAAATCCATTCAAGGTTTAAGATCTTTTAAGGATACTTTGCCCAAAGAGGCAAAAAGAATACTTAATAAAAAAGGGGATGTTTATAATAAAACTCTTGATAATTGGAAATATATAGTTGGTAAAGAATTATTCAAAGAATGTTATCCAAAATCATTTAAGGGATCTAATAAGGTAAAAAATAGTTGTTTGACTATAATGGTTAAAAGAGGGTCTGAAGTGAATTTAGAATATTCTAAAAATGAAATTATAAAAAAAATGAATGCATTCTTCGGATATGAAGTTGTTCAAACTATAAAACTAAATACATTTGATGGATTTTTGGAAAAAAAGCTCAAAAAAAGCCCTGATTATGCGACAAAAAACAAACACATAAAAGACATAAGTAACATTAAAAATGAAAAAGTTAGAAACTCTTTAATAGAGTTAAGCAATTTATACAAAAAAAAATGAAAAAAATTTTATTAACCTTTTTATTATCCTTCTTTTTGTTCCCTAATATCTCAAGTTCTGATGTAAAACCAATAATTGATGGAAATGTTGATGCAAAGGTTAAGTTAGTAGTATTTGAATCTTTAACTTGCGGTTTTTGTGCAAACTTCCATAAGAAAATTTATCCAGAATTAAAGAAAGAGTTTATTGATAAAGGTTTTGTTTCAATTGAATATAAAAATTTTCCTTTAGATATTGCAGCATTTAATGCTGCAAAAATTGCTCATTGTAAAAACGACGGCAATTCTGAAGTCTTGCACTATCTATATGAGAAGCAAAGTGAATGGGTGAGAGGTGGTTCAATTGATGACGCAAACAAAAACATTAAAGAACTTATAGAAAATTCAAGTTTCAAAATAGATATTGAGAGTTGTTTAGCTGATAAATCTGTGGAAGATCATATACTCGAAGATCGAATCAATGGTGTAAAAAAATATGAAGTTAAAGCAACCCCTACTCTAATAATTAATGGTAAAAAGTTTGATAATCCAACAGACTATAAAAAATTAAAAAAATACATAGAAAAACTGATATAAGTTAGTGAATGGAATTTAAAAAAATCCAGCTTACTGGATTTAAATCATTCGCAGAAAAAACCAACTTTCTTATTGAAGAAGGTTTGACAGGTATCGTTGGTCCAAATGGTTGTGGGAAATCAAATATTGTTGAGTCTTTGAGATGGTGTATGGGAGAAACATCAGCAAAAAGTATGAGAGGCTCTGGGATGGAAGATGTCATATTCTCTGGAACATCAAATAAACCTTCAAAAAATATTGCAGAAGTATCTATTGCTTTAAGTAATGAAAATAAAGACGGACCAATACAATACAACGAGCTTGACGAAATAGAAATCAGAAGAAAAATTGAAAAAGATAAAGGATCGAAATTTTACATAAACAATAAGGAAGTTAGAGCAAAAGATGCACAAATGTTTTTTGCAGACTTGTCTACTGGAGCACATTCACCATCTTTAATTAGCCAAGGTAGAATTGGAGCTTTAGTTACAGCAGAACCTGCTGACAGAAGAGCAATACTAGAGGAAGCAGCGGGAATTGCAGGTTTACACGTTAGAAGGCACGAGGCAGAACTTAGATTAAGTGCAGCAGAGAATAACTTAAAAAGAGCAGACGAATTGAGAAGACAGCAAGAAAGACAACTTGCAAATTTGCAAAAGCAAGCAGAAGAGGCAGCAAAATATAAATCAGTATCTGAGGAAATTAAAAAAGTTGAGGCAGGTCTATATTATTTAAAACTTAAAGATATTGATCATGAAATAAAACTAGAAAATGAGATAAATACTGAGGCAGAAGATCAAGTTAAAGAGTTTAATTCACAATTAGAAAATTTGGAAAAAAGAATTACAGATGAAACTAACAAGGTAACACCAATTAGAGAGAGAAACATTGAAAATCTATCTAAAATTCAGAGACTTAATTTAGAATTAAAAAGTCTTGATGAGGAAAATGAGAGAATTGAGGACGAGATAAAGTCTATAAAAAATTCACTAAGAATGATTGATGAAGATATTGATAGGGAAAAAAGTATTGTAATTGATGCAAACTCAAATGAAAAAAGACTTAAAGAGGAAAAAGGCGAGTTAATAGAAATAGATTCTAAATATTACGAAACTGAAAAATTATCTAATCAAGATCTAGATGTTGCAAAAGAAAATTTGAAAAGAGAACAAGATAAAGTAGATAGAATTTTAGATACATTTAGTTCACAAATTTTAAAAAAGAATATTGAACAAATAAATAAAATTATTGATCAGATAACAGCTGCAAAAAATTTAATAAATGAACAAAATAATTCAGCTGCCTTAAAAGTTTTGGATGAATGTAAGGAGAACTTATCTTATTTAAATATAAAAATTAAAGATGCAGAGGAAGGTGATAAAATCACTGTATTGAACGAGACAAATGAAATAATTAAAAAACTTCAAGAAAAATACGCTGATATTTATAGCAATAACCAAAATATTAAAAAAGAATCTGTTAAAAGAAATGAAAGAATTCAAAAGATAGATCTAGAAATTGAAAGTTGGAAAAATCTATTAACTAATTCTGAAAAAATGGTGAGGGAGTTAAACGATAGAAAAAATAAACAAACATTAAAATTGAATGATCTTGAAAAACAGCCCCAACTGCAAGCAGAGAAAAAAGGACAGATTTCTGAAAGTTTAAGAATTTCAGAAAAGGAACAAAATGAAAATGAAACTATCATTGTAGAGATAGATGATAAAATATTAAAATTAAGTAATAAATTAAAAGATACAAAAGAAAATTCTATTGAGATTAGAGAGAGAAAAGCTAGTTCAGGTGCTACTATAGATGGTTTGAGTAAGAGAAGAAGTGATTTGCTAGAAAGAGTAAGTGCAGAATTAAATCTAAGTGAAGAAAAATTGTTAGAATTTTCAAATTTAGAAAAAGAAGTTGAATTTCCTGATGTGGTTACACAAGAAGAGTTGCTTGATGAGAAAAAAAGACAAAGGGAAAAATTAGGATCGGTAAATTTAAGAGCTGACGAAGAAACTTCAAAATATGAAGTAGAAATTAAAAAAATGGAAAAAGACAGAGAAGATCTTGTAACTGCTATTATTAAACTAAAAGAAAGTATTTCTGAGCTTAATCAAAAAGGAAGAGAAAGATTACTTGAGGCTTTTGAAAAAGTTAATAGAAAGTTTAATGAAGTTTATACCAAATTATTTAATGGTGGAAATGCAAAACTTGAGCTTGTTGACTCTGATGATCCATTAGATGCTGGACTAGAAATGTTAGTTAGTCCACCTGGCAAAAGACTTCAATCAATTACTTTGTTATCTGGAGGAGAACAAGCTTTAACAGCCCTGTCTTTAATTTTTGCAGTATTCTTAACGAACCCCTCACCGATATGTGTGTTGGATGAAGTTGATGCGCCTCTTGATGATGCTAACGTTACAAGATTTTGTAATTTGTTAACTGAATTAACTAAAATAACATCTACAAGATTTATAATTGTTACCCACCATGCTTTAACAATGTCAAAGATGGATAGACTTTATGGAGTTACAATGCCAGAAAAAGGAATAAGCCAACTTGTTGCTGTTGATCTTCAAAAAGCTGAGAGCATGGTTGCTTAGGACAAATGTCAGAGGATGAATTCAAATCTCGCTTAAAAATTGCAAAAAATAAAGCAGAAGTTCACAAGGATCAAAAAAATCCAAAATCTAGCTCCAACATGGGAACAGCGTTCAAAATGAGCACAGAATTGGTTTCTGCAGTAGCTGTTGGGACAATTATTGGGTTTATTTTAGACAATTGGTTTGGTACTAAGCCATGGTTAATTTTAATATTTTTTTTTGTAGGGGTGGCTGCTGGAATTATGAACGTAGTTAAAACCGCAAAAAAAATGCAAAAATAGATTACAGATGGCAGCAAACCCAATGAACCAATTCAATGTTTACCGGATTGGTCCAGAAATAAAATTAGGTAACGTTGATATTTCATTTACTAACGCAAGTTTATTTATGGTTATTAGTACTATAGCTATTTTGATTGTTTTAAACTTAGGAGCTAAAAAAAAATCACTAATACCAGATAAATTGCAACTGCTTGCCGAATTAAGTTATTCATTTGTATCAAAAATGATCAGTGACACAGCTGGAACAAAAGCAAAACCATATTTCTCATTTATATTTTCACTTTTTATGTTTGTCCTCTTTTGCAATATGTTTGGGATGATCCCTTATTCATTTACGGTCACAAGTCACATAATAGTTACTTTTGTGCTTGCAGCTTTTATATTTATTGGAGTTACAATTATTGGATTCATTAAACACGGCCTTGGTTACTTAAAATTATTTGTGCCAAGTGGAGTTCCAATGGTTCTCTTACCATTGATTGTTATAATAGAAATTATTTCTTATCTAAGTAGGCCGATTAGTTTGTCAGTAAGATTATTTGCAAATATGATGGCTGGTCATACCATGATGAAAGTATTTGGAGGATTTGTTGTTAGTCTTGGAATAGTAGGAGGATGGCTACCATTAAGTTTTTCAGTTGCGCTAACAGGTTTGGAGATACTAGTTGCTTTTCTTCAAGCTTATGTTTTTGCAATATTAACGTGCATCTATTTAAATGATGCATTAAATTTACACCATTAACAACTTATAAGGAGGATATAATGGAATTAGAAGCAGCAAAAATGATTGGAGCAGGACTTGCGGCAATAGCTCTTGCGGGCGCTGGAGTAGGAATAGGAATAATTTTTGGAAACTACCTATCAGGCGCGATGAGAAATCCATCTGCAGCTCAAAAACAATTTCCAAATTTGCTTTTAGGTTTTGCATTAGCCGAAGCAACTGGATTATTTGGTCTAGTAGTTGCACTGATTATTTTATTCGCATTTTAATTAATGCTAAAAAAAATAATTATTAAATTTCTTTTTAGCTTTGTACTAATTACAAAAGTACAGAGTGCTGAAAATGGAGGTATGCCACAATTAAATCCAGAGTTTTGGATATCTCAAATTGTTTGGTTAGTTATAACATTTGGTGCTTTGTATATTATTTTGTCGAAGATAATACTGCCAAAAATAAGTGATAATTTAGAAAGTAGAAGGTCACAAATTTTGGAGAATATAGAGATTGCTGAAAAACAAAGAGAGGAAAGTGAAGATAAAATAAAAGAATTTGATAAAATTATTTTAAATAGCAAACTAGAGGCAAAAAATTTGTTTAATGAGGCTCGTCAAAAAATACTGGATGATATAGATAAAAAAAGATCTGAATTAGAGACGAATTTAGAGGAAGAAATAGAAATTGCCGAAAAAGAAATTCAAAATTTAAATAAAAGTTCGGCAGAGAATATAAAAAAAATAGCCACAGAAACTTCTTCGGGTTTGATAAAACAACTCATCGGAGAAGAGATCAACAAAGAAAACATCTCATCAATTGTAAATGATCTAACAAATAATTCCAAGGAGAATAGAAAAAATGTTTGATGCAACTTTTTGGGTAGCTGTTTCATTTGTAATATTTTTTGTAGGCTTGATTTATTTAAAAGTTCCTCAAAATGTGAATGGTTTGCTGACGAAGATGATCGTTGAAATAAAAAACGAAATTGATGAGAGTGAAAAACTAAGATCTGAGTCAAAAAAATTATTAGATGATGCACAAAGCAAATTAAATTCTGCAGAACAGGAAAAGAAAAAAATTATCGACCAAGCGAACATTGAAGCAGAAAAGCTTATAAAAGATATGAGTGAAAAATTCTCAAAATCAGCAGAAATAAAGAAAAATTTAGCTAATATAAAAATATCTCAAATGAAAGATGCTGCAATTAAAGATGTCAAAGATACATCCATCAAAATTGCAATTGAAGCAGTTAAAAAAACAATATCAACCTCGGTAGATAAATCAAAGTTAGATACACTATTTGAAAAAAATCTTGAGGAAACCAAAATTGAATTAAAAAAGGTTAATTCGTAACAGATATTGTAAAGGTCGTTTTTTTTCAAAAATAAGATAAATTTAAAAGATGAATTCAGTAGTAATTGGATCTGGTTTTGGGGGTATAGCCTCAGCGCTAAGATTGAGAGCAAAAAATCATAATGTAACTTTAATTGAAAAGCATAATGATTTAGGTGGAAGAGCGCGAGTATTTAAAAAAAATGGATTTACTTTTGATGCTGGTCCAACAGTTATTACAGCTCCTTATTTAATTGAGGAACTTTTTGAATTATTTAACAAAACTTCAAAAAGCTACATTGAATTAAAGCCTTTAAATGTTTGGTACAGATTTGTTTTTGAAGATGGTAGTGAATTTGATTACTCAGGTGATGATGAGAAAATGAAAGTTCAAATTGAGAAAATAAGTAAAGAGGATTTTATTGGATATGAAAACTTAGTAAATTTTACAAAAAAAATATTTGATAAAGGATTTACTGAATTATCAGATGTCCCATTTGATAAACCTTTATTTATGTTTAAACAAATACCATCATTGCTTAAACTAAAAAGCTATAAATCAGTGTATAGCTTGGTATCTTCTTATGTTAAAAATGACAAGTTGAGAAGATTATTGAGCATGCATCCTTTATTAGTAGGAGGAAATCCTTTCACCACGACATCAATTTATGGATTAATATTATATTTAGAAAAAAAATGGGGAATTCACTACTCCATGGGTGGTACAGGTCAAATAGTAAGTGGTTTAGAAAAACTTATGCTCGAAGAAAAAATTAAAATTATAAAAGGAAAAGAAGTTGTAGAAGTAATTACAAAAAATAAAAAAATTAGGTCTGTAAAGCTTGATGATGGAAGTGAATTAGATGCGAATAATGTTATTTGTAATGCAGATCCTCCAGCAGTTTATTCAAGTCTAATGAATGAAAAATTAAGTACATTTTTTAAGTATAAGATGAAACGTATGCAATACTCTATGGGTTTATTTGTGTATTACTTTGGTACAAAAAAGAAATATGAAAATATTGAACATCACACCATAAAGTTTGGAGAAAAATATGAGGAACATTTAAATGACATATTTAATAATAAAATATTGAATAAAGATATAAGCTATTACCTACATAGGCCTACTGCTACTGACGAGGCGATGGCACCAAAAGGCCATGATTGTTTTTATGTTTTAGTTCCTGTGCCTAACAATCAGTCTGGCATTAATTGGAGCGAGAAAGGTGAGGAAATGAAAAATCTGGTCATCGATAAAATGCAAAATTTAATGCCAGATCTTCGAAAAAACATTGTAGAGGACTTCTATTTAACTCCTGATTATTTTGAAAAAGAATTAAATACAAAATTTGGCTCTGGCTTCTCAATACAACCAAAATTTACTCAGTCAGCATATTTCAGATTTCATAATAAATCTGAGATATTTGATGGTCTATACTTTGTTGGTGCAGGGACACATCCTGGCGCAGGTGTACCAGGAGTTTTGTCCTCAGCGAAGGTACTAGACAAGATACTCTAATGAATAATCAAAACTATTTATCGATTTATGCAAAATCATTTTCTTGGGCAGGTTTTTTTCTAAATAAAAAGACTTATCAAAAGTGCTCTGATTTATACACTTTTTGTCGATATTTAGATAATATTGCAGATGAAACTGGAGAATTAGAAACTAAGAAATTAAAATTCAAAGAATTTAAAAATGATTTTAAATCAAAAAATTTCTCAAATCCAATAATTGAAAGAATGTGGAAATTAGTTGCCGATACAAATATTTCAACGAAAATTGTTTATGATTTATTTGATGGTGTTGAAGGTGATTTAGAGGAAAAAGTAGAATTGAAGTCTGAAAAAGAATTATTGATATATTCATATAGAGTTGCTGGAACTGTTGGATTAATGATGGCAAAAATTCTTAATGTAAAAAAAGAGAGTGCCTTTAAAGCTGCAATCGATTTAGGGATAGCTATGCAATTAACAAATATATCTAGAGATGTGATTGAAGATCAAAATCTCAATAGATATTATATAAAGTCTGATATCAAAGAAATCAAAGATACTTTAGAACTTGCTGAAATTTTTTACAGGAGTTGTTTTTATTACATAAAAGATATTCCTTTTCGTTTAAGATTTTCAATTTGTGTTGCAAGAAGAGTGTATAGAGAAATAGGATTTCAAATTAAAAAAAATAGTAATTTTGAAGAGTATAAAAATTCTGGGAAAATATTTGTAAATAATTTTGGTAAAATAATACAAACTTTAATATCTTTATTGGATATGATTAAGCTGAGCTTAATGACTAATCAAGAAATTAGTTATACTCAAAATAAGCACAAAATTATCATGGAAGAAATTAATTTAAATGAAAGATTTTGATATTGTAATTATTGGAGGGGGGTGTAGTGGATTATCTTTAGCCTATCAATTAGAAATTAATTCAAAATTAAAAGGTAGATCTTTAGCTATAATTGATAATAGAGATAAATATTTTAGAGACAAAACTTGGTCTTTTTGGAAAGTAAATCAACATGATTTTGAAGATTGTGTGATAAAAAGCTGGAAACAATTTTCAGTTAATTCTAAAGATGGAACTTTATATAAGGATTGTAATAAATATCCATATCAATCAATAGATAGTGGTTTGTTCTATAATAAAATTTTAATTAAACTTAAACAAAATAAAAATATTTATTTTTTTAAAAGCAAAAACGAGATTAACACAAATTCTTCTATAGTTTTTAATAGCATTCCAGAAATTAGTAAAACTGGTGATAAGCTTTGGCAACACTTTTGTGGATATGAAATTGAAACTGATAAAGAATTTTTTGATGAAGAAATTATGAATCTTATGGATTTTGATTGCGATCAAAAAGACAGTGTTCATTTTTTTTATACTCTTCCATTTTCAAAAAATAAAGCTCTAGTTGAAACTACATGGTTATCAACAATGAACAATCAAGAAGAAGAAGAATACGACCAACAACTTATAGATTATATCGAAAATCATCTTAATCTTAAAAATTATAGGATTACGTACAAAGAAGTTGGTAAAATCCCTTTATTTAGAACTTCTAACATAAATAATCAAAATTTAGTAAATATTGGAACTGCAGGTGGCATGACTAGGCTAAGTACGGGATATACGTTTTTAAACATTCAGGAACAATCAAAATATTTAGCAAAAAACATAGAAAAATTTAGATCTAATAAAGCCTTCAAAATAGCCACAAAATACGAGTTTTTAGATAAAATTTTCTTAAGAGTTTTAAAAAAAAGTCCAAAAATAATGCCTAATGTATTTTATAAAATGTTCAACTCAAAATCAGAGGCAATTATAAATTTTTTATCCAACAAAAGTCATTTGGGTGAAGATTTATCAATTATATTAAAAATGCCCAAAATACCTTTTTTAAAAGCTATATTCCAACAAAAATGATTAAAAAAATTAATTATAATCACTCTTTGATTTTTTTTATATTGTGCATTTTTTTATCCTCTTTTGATTACTTAAGATCAAATTCATTTATTCTAATATGTTTTTTTTTAATTTTAATCTTAGGTGTTTCACATGGCGCTTTGGATAATATTAAAGGAAGAAAATTAATTAAAATTCTAAAAATTAAAAATATTTCCTATTTTTATTTAGCATATATTTTGATTGGTTTAGGTATTATTTTGTTGTGGATACTATTTCCACAAAGTTTATTGCTACTATTTTTGATTATTGCATCTTACCATTTTGGTAAGGAAGACTCAGAATTTATAAGTAAAAATAAAAAACAAAGTATTTTTTTAAAAACTTTTAAAGGGTCAATTATAATAGTTTCACCATTACTCTTTAATCAAAATAAAACTTTAGAAATATTTAATTCTATAAATTTTGATTTATCTAATACTTTGTTAGTAAAAATTGAGTTTTTAGTAATTTTACTTCTTCTATCATTTGTATCAAATTTAATATTATCTTTTAATAAAAATTATGATGAAAAGTCCATTTTATTTATGGATTTTTTTTCAATAATTACTTTAAATATTTTTTTAAACCCTTTACTGGCATTTACAATTTATTTTTGCTTTCTACATTCATTTAGACATTCCATTAAACTGATATTTGAACTTAATAAAAATTTTAAAATAGGTATTTTTCTATTTATTAAAAAAGCGCTTCCACTTACTTTTATAACTGGAATTATTTTTATAGTAGCTTTAAATTTTTTAAATTATGAGTTTAAACTAAATGAAAGTGTGAATATGGTAATATTTATTGGATTGGCCTCATTAACATTTCCACATATATTGCTTGAATACTTAATTGAGAAAAATGAAAAATAATAAAATTAAAGTTTTTTTAGCAGCACCCAGAGGTTTTTGTGCTGGTGTAGATAGAGCAATTGAAATTGTTAAGAAAAGTTTAGATAAATATGGTTCTCCAGTTTATGTCAGGCATGAAATAGTTCATAATAAACATGTTGTAGAAAGTTTAAAGAAAATAGGTGCAATTTTTGTGGAGGAGCTTGATGAGATCGAAGACAAAACTAGACCAGTTATTTTCTCTGCTCATGGAGTTCCAAAATCAGTATCAGAAAATGCATCAAATTTAAAAATGAATTATGTAGATGCTACATGTCCCCTAGTTTCAAAAGTTCACCGAGAAGCTGAAAATATTAATAAACAAGGTATGCACATTCTACTTATTGGTCATAAAAATCATCCTGAAGTAATTGGTACTATGGGTCAATTGCCTAAAGGATCAATAGACTTAATTGAAAGCACTGAAGATGCTAATAATTATATTAATAATGTTAACAAAAAACTGGCTTATATTACTCAAACAACTCTTTCTGTAGATGATACCAAAGAGATAATTGAGGTCCTAAAATCTAAATTCCCAGACATTTATGAGCCCAAAAAGGAGGACATTTGTTATGCAACAACAAATCGACAAGATGCAGTAAAAAAAATTGCCCCAAAATGTGAGATGTTTTTTGTAATTGGTAGCCGTAACTCATCCAATTCAGTCAGATTAGTTGAAGTTGCAAAAAAAAATGGTTCAAAATCAGCAAAATTAATACATTCTGAAAGTGAAATTCCTTTCAGTCAAATAAAGAATTGTAAAACAATAGGAATTTCATCAGGCGCATCAGCACCTGAAATTCTAGTTACCGACTTTATTGAGGAACTAAAAAAACAATTTACTATTGATATAGAAGAAGTAGAAATCACAAGAGAAAATATTACATTTAAAGTTCCCGGAAAATTAAACTAATGGCAGTCTACACAAAAATAGGTTTAGATGAAATAAATCTAATTGAAAAAAATTTTAGTATTGGAAAAATATTAAATTATAGTGGTATTAAAAAAGGTATTGAGAATACAAACTATCTTATTAAATCAAAAAAAAGAAAATTTATATTAACCATTTTTGAGAAAAGAGTTAACTCAAGAGATCTGCCTTTTTTTATGAAACTTATGTCGGGTCTTTCAAAGTCTAAAATAAAGTGTCCAAAACCAGTTGAAAATAAAAAAGGTAAATATTTATTTAAGATAAAAGGTAAAAATGCGTGTTTGGTAACCTTCTTAGAAGGAAAAGATAAGAGCAACTTAAATTCTAAAGAATGCTTTGTCATAGGAAAAAATATAGCAAGATTACACAACTCATCAAAAAAATTAAGAATATTCCGCAAAAATTCACTTTCAGTTAATTCATGGGGAACTCTTTTGAAAAAAATTAGTAGAAAAATAAACAAAAAATTTAAGCATTTAACTGCGAATATGAAAATAGATTATATTCAAATTAAAGAACTTTGGCCAAAAAAACTTCCAACAGGAATTATTCACTGTGATTTGTTTTTAGATAACATATTTTTTTATAAGGGTCGCTTTCATGGTTTTATTGATTTTTATTTTTCATCTAATGATTATTATGCATATGATCTTGCGATATGTGTGAATGCTTTATGCTTCAATAAAAAAAATAATAAATTTATTATGAATAGGAATAAATCTTCAAATTTATTGAAAGGATATCAATCGGTCAGAAAATTAACGAAATTAGAGAAAAATAGTTTTAATACGCTTTGTAGGGGCTCGGCCCTAAGGTACTTGCTTACAAGGTCTTATGATTATCTAAACACACCCAAGACAGCTATTATCAAAATTAAAGATCCCAAAGAATATATTCAAAAACTTGATTTTCATAAAAATTTAAATTCATTCAAAGATTATTGCTAATGATAAAAATCTATACAGATGGTTCTTGTATTGGAAACCCAGGGAATGGCGGTTGGGCTGCAATAATAATTGAAAATGGAAATAAAACTAGAATTAGAGGTAGTAAAAAAAATACAACAAACAACCAAATGGAATTACTTGCTCCAATTAAAGCTTTAAAAAAAATTGCAAAAGGTAGCAAAGTTCAAATATTTACAGATTCTAAATATGTAAAATCTGGAATTACTGAATGGATACATAATTGGAAAAAAAATGGTTGGAAAACAGCTAATAAAAAGGATGTTAAAAACAAAGAACTTTGGACTGAATTAGACAGTCTATCGAACTCTTTTGAAATTAAATGGAATTGGGTCAAGGCACATTCAACAGATCTTGTAAATAATGAGGTAGATTTTTTAGCGCGAACTTCAGCTTATGAATGAAATAAATTAAGTGATAACCAAATTTTTATATAAAATTAATTTTTTAAAAGTTATATCTTGCGTAAAAAGATTTTGATGTTGCATCATAGTACATATCATGTTTTGAGCGTTCAATACCAAAAGATAAATTATTTTGATCCATCCCAAAACCTATTGAATAAAAATTATCAATTCCTGAATAATCTGTGGTATTAAAATTATTACCTGGAATAAAATCCGTTTCACCTTGATCCCACTTATGAATTCCAAGAGTTGCAGACAAAAAAACACCATTTTTTGGTATAAAATATTTACTATTTAATCCAACAGATGTTGAGTAGCTATCTATAACCAAAAGATTATTATCTGAATTACATGTTAATACCGTCCCGCTTGAATAATTTCCTCTTAAATACCGACCATCTGTTGTTAAGGTATCTCCGTTATTACATACTGTTGTAGATTCTCCAAACTGATTGAATGCAAATTCTAAATTTATGTCAATTGGCCTGTTATTATAATCTTTGATTAAATTTGTCCCACTTACAATTGCATATCCAAAGTCTTTTTCGTCTATAGATGCATTACCTGTTGGATTATAAAATCCACTTTCTACTTTCGAATGTAATGTTTTTATTCCAAAATAGTATTCATCGTTTTCAAATGAAGTTTTAAAGTTATCCACTATTTCTCTTTTTCCTGAAAATAGTTTACTTAGTTTTAGACCAAATTCTTTTGTAGTATTTGACGGCTCATAAGATCCTGAATCTAAAGTACTATCTTCAACACTCATGAATTCATAATACGGTTCTAGTATAAAATCTTTATATTTTGTTTCATAAGATACTTTCCATATGTATCCATCATTGTTTGTAAAAACTAAATCTTTATTTGAACCTCCTAAATAAGCCAGATAAGAAGTATTTTTTCCTGAAAAAATGTGATCAAATTCTAATTTAAGTTTTCCTTTTAATTTTAGCTCAGGAATTGGTGCATCTAATTCAGCTATAAATGGTATAAATACATAATCTTGCTCTCTATCATAGCCGTAATGTCCAGTTGTAGAATTTCTGTTTTGCCAATAATGATATAACCTTCTGAAACCTATACCACTTTTAAGCATTAACTTTTTTGAATATTGTGATCCATATAAAATTCTAGAGTTGAATATTCTTACTTTGTTGTCATCTAATGTTCCGGTGCTATTACTCCAATATGATTGATTCATGAGCTGATAGCTAATATCAAACTCAAATTCATTTAAATACTCATTGTTTAGTCTTGATTTTTTGAAATTATACAAAAAACCTAAATTCTGAAGTTTATCCCCCTTAGCAGCTAAACCAGATCGTAGATGCATTAAATCTGGCTCCTCATATTCATAGCTCCCGGTAAAGCTTAGTCCATAAGAGTGAATAGTTCCAAGATCAGATGATTGAGCTGATAACAATTTTAAATTAAATAGAAGAGAAAGAAGCAAGATTTTTATTAATTTCATAGAAAATTAAGTATTTTAATTGTAAAATAAAATCAATTATTTTAGCACGTTAGAATCACGTATTAATTGAAATTTTTAAAAAAATTTAAGATTATAAAATATCTAGAATACCCTCTGCTGAAGATAAACCACATTCTTTAGTCTCTTTTTCAACTTGAATATTTGATACTTCCAACTTCTCAATTACCATAGAATATCGATTTGATCTTATTCCCATACCTCTAGAATTTCTATCAACCTCTGCACCGATTGCCTTTGTAAATGATAAATAAGGATCGGATAGCATTATTATTTTATTTTCAATGTTATGTGCTTTTCCCCAAGCATCCATAACGTATGGATCATTAACAGATATACAAAATATATTTTGTATTCCTTTCTGTTTTAATTTATCTGCATTCGCCACATAACCTGGAAGGTGAAATTTGGAACAGGTTGAAGTAAAAGCACCAGGCAGCCCAAATAGAATAATTTTGCCTATGCCAAGAATTTCTTTAATTTTGCTTATTCTTGGCTCACCCTCTACTAGATGGAAAATTTCAGTGTCAGGAATATGATCTTTTATTTTAATTTTCATATTGAATTTATTACATAATTTTTAACTTTTTCTAAATCATTTGATAAGACATCAAATTTTTCCTCTCTATCATAAACATATCTTAGGCTTTCTGGCAGTTTTTCAGTTTTTGAGATGGCATCCTCTATTGCTTTTGGAAATTTACATGGGTGAGCTGTTGACAATACAACACAGTTTTTTTCTAATTCTAGTTTTTTTGCAGCTCCAATTCCAATTGCAGTGTGAGGATCAACTACTATTTGATATTTTTCATGGATATCTTTTATCATTTCAACAGTCTCATTTTCATCTAACATTTCAGAAATAAAATTTCTTTTAATCTTCTCTAAGTCATTATTATCAATTTTATATTCATTATTTTTTATTTTACTCATAACATCTTTTGTAAATTCTGAATTACAATCTTTCACATCATATAAGAGTCTTTCAAAGTTACTTGCTATCTGGATATCCATACTAGGAGTATTTGTTTCTTCAACTTTCTTTTGAGTATAATCACCTCCAGAAATTGCTCTATGAAGAATGTCGTTTTTATTTGTTGCTACTATAAGTTTGTGGATAGGTAGGCCAAGTTTTTTTGCTAAGTAACCAGCATAAATATCTCCAAAATTACCTGTTGGAACAGAAAATGATAAAGGTTGTCCATTACCTATTTTAAAATATGCATAAAAGTAATAAACGGCTTGAGCAATTATTCTTGACCAATTAATTGAGTTTACTCCTGACATGTTGATCTTATTTGAAAAATTTTGATCATTGAACATGGATTTTACTAAATTTTGACAATCATCAAAGTTACCCTCAATTGCGATATTAAAAACATTTTTCTCTTCATGAATTGTCATCAATCGTCTCTGAACTGGTGAAATTTTATTATGAGGATGTAATACAAAAACATTTAGATTACTTTTGCCTTTCAATGCATCAATAGCTGCAGCGCCTGTATCTCCTGAAGTTGCTACAATAATATTAATTTTTTTCTCTGCACTTTCTAAGTGATATTGGTAGAAATTACCTATCAATTGCATCGCAATATCCTTGAAAGCGAGTGTTGGACCATGAAACAATTCCAAAATTTTAAATTTTCCTAAGTCAGAGATTTTTACAACATCTTCACATCTAAAATGTGAGTAAGATTTGGATATCAAGGAAGATAATTCTTTTTTCGTCATAAAATTTCCAATAAATGGGAAAATAATTTCAGCTGCTAATTCATTGTATTTAAGGCTGCTAAGTTTGATTAAATCTTCCTTGCTAAATGGTTTAATTGATTTTGGCACAAATAGACCGCCATCATCTGCTAGACCTTTAAGAAAAACGTTTTTAAATGAGAAATGGTCTGAATTATTTCTGGTACTAATATATTCCATCAGTAATTTTTTTTTCTGAAATATAAATATATTAAAAATATAGAAACAGCTAATGAAAACCAAGTTAACGCGTATTTTAAATGGTTGTTGGAAATATTGGCTCCCACTTGTTTTGGCTTTGGATAAATTCCTTCTTGCTTACTGATATTGTTTATAATGAATGGAGAAAATTGTTTACCAGTATAATTTAATAAATCCTCATCTTTTAATGTAAACCAATAGTTCTTATTTATATCATTATCTGGCTTAAAATAATTAAATTTACTTTTCAGTTTCAAAATCCCCTCGAACTTGCTTTCATCTGAAAAGTATTTTTTTGATTTAAAGTCTCTAGGAATCCATCCACGATTAATCAAATAACTTTTATTATTGATACTTATTGGATTGACAATATCAAAACCTGGCTCTCCTTTTTCACTTAAACTATACAAGTAAATGATTTTTGAATTATCTAATATTCCTTCAAATTTAATTTTTTTAAAATTAGTTGGATTACTACCGTTAAATTCTATTGGTTCACTTTTTAAAGATTGTTCAATTGAGTTTATTAATTCAAGTTTCCAGTTTAACCTTATAATTTGCCAAGTACCTAGGGCTAAAAAAACTAAAATAAAAAAATATACAAATAATGAAAACGATAACTTGTTTTTCAAATTATTTTAACTTCCCCAAATGTATATGGCTGCAAATAAAAATAACCATACCACATCGACAAAGTGCCAATACCACGCTGCTGCCTCAAAACCAAAGTGATGTTCTTTTGTAAAATGACCCAGTTTTCCCCTCCATAGACACACTGCTAGGAAGATTGTTCCAACAACCACATGAAAACCATGAAAGCCTGTAGCCATGTAAAAAGTTGCTCCATAAATATGACCTGAAAAACTAAATGAAGCATGTTGATATTCATATATTTGTAAAAGAGTGAAGAATGCTCCTAGAGCAACTGTACAAATCAGACCATTAATAAATCCTTTTCTATCACCTTCTAGTAAAGAGTGATGAGCCCATGTAACTGTTGTACCTGATAAAAGAAGAACTAGAGTATTTATAAGAGGAATATCCCATGGATCAAATGTTTCGATATCTTTTGGTGGCCAAACATTACCAGTAAATTCATTTGGAAATAAACTTGCATCAAAGTAAGCCCAGAACCAGGCAACAAAAAACATTACCTCAGAGGCAATGAATAAAGTCATTCCATATCTATGATGGAGTTGTACAACTGGAGTGTGATGGCCTTGGTGCTCGGCCTCAATAACAACATCTCGGAACCACATAAATGCACAATAAATTAGCAGAGCAAATCCAAGCAACATTGCCCACATTGCTTGAGCATGCAAATAATAAACTGTTCCTAGTGCAGTAATTAATGTAGCGAAAGAAGTAGCAATCGGCCACGGACTAGGATCAACTAAATGGTAATCATGCTTTTGAGCTGAGGACATTTTTAACTCTCGTTTTTCTCAACTTTATAGTAGTCAGAGGAGAAAAAAGTATAGGACATAGTAACATCCTCTATATTTTTAGTTTTTGGGTCGTTTACTAATTCAGGGTCTAGATAAAATACTAAATCATAAGATGCTTTTTCTCCTGGTTTAAGTGTCTGTTTTTCAAAACAAAAGCAGCCTAATTTGTTAAAATACTGGCCAAAAGACGAAGGGGAAACATTGTAACTTGCAACTGCAGATGAAGGTTGATCACCCAAATTTTCAACATTAAATTTGATTTTATAAACTTTGCCTGGTTTTACATCCAAAGTTTTTTCATTAACTGCAAAATCCCAATCTAACTGAGAATTCACGTTTGTATCAAGCCTTACATTTACTATTTTATCTAATACTATATTTGGTGCCTCTTTAGAGATTTGGGTAGTGCCTCCAAATCCTGTTACCCTACAAAACAAATCATAAAGTGGTACTGCAGCAAATGATAATCCTAACATAAAAACGAATATTCCAGCTAACAAAAGAGGTGTTAATGTATTTTTTTTAATCATATTGACCTCTCAAAGACACCGACATTATACAAAGTAAAAACAAACAAAATCACTATAAAAATTACAAGACCTAGCGCGGTCCATAAATTTTTCTTTTTTGTTTTTTCGTCTCTTATCATTAAATAAGTTTATCAATTAAAAATAACACAAAAATTAAGAATAAGTAAAATATTGAGTAAGCAAAAATTTGTTTTGCAATTTTGATCTCAAATTTATTTTTTTTATAATTATAAAGTTTAAAACAAAGATAATTATAATAAATAGTCAAGGTCAATCCAAGTGTAAGAAATAATTCTGATGTAAATCCAATCGCATATGGAAAAACCAATGTTGGTAACATTAGCAATGAATATATAAATATATTCTTTTTTGTGTTTTCAATCCCATTAGTAATTGGCAACATTGGAATTTTCGCCTTTTTGTAGTCTTTAGCCTTATAAAGGCTTAGGGCCCAAAAATGAGATGGTGTCCAAACAAAAATTATTAGAAAAAAAACTAAAGGTTCAATTGATAAAGAGTTTGTTGCTATGGTCCAACCAATAACAGGTGGTAACGCACCTGCAGCTCCTCCAATTACTATATTTTGGGGAGTTCTTCTTTTTAACCAAATTGTGTAAATAAACAAATAAAAGAAAATAGTAAAAAACAATAAGAAAGCTGAAATAGCATTAGCAAAATAATATAAGCTAAAGACAGAAATAACAGATAATGTTGTTCCAAAGTATAAAGCCTGAGCTCTATTAAGTTTACCTCGTGGAATTGGTCTTAAACATGTCCTAGTCATCAATTTATCAAGATCAGCCTCGTACCACATGTTCAATGCACCTGCTGCGCCTGCCCCAATGGCTACTATGAGTATACCAATAGCTGCCTGAGTTAAAGGTATGGAATTTGGAGCCGTGAGCAAACCAACTGCGCAAGTAAATATTGCTAAAGACATTACTCTTGGCTTCATGAGCTTTATTAGCTCTGAGATAATTCCAAGATCTGTATTAGATCTTTTTTCTCTTAAGATAGTAGACTGCATTTTAATATTATATATTTTTACTAGAATCTAACTACTAGATTTTTCTGCACCCTCGACGTTTTCGAATTTAGGAAGCTCATCAAAAGTATGAAAATTAGGCGGTGATGGAACTGTCCATTCTAAGGTAGTTGCCCCTTCGCCCCATGGATTCTGAGCTGCTTTTTTCTTTTTAGCAAATGCGTAAATTAAATTTGCAAAAAATACTGCCAATCCTACAATCGATATATATGACCCTATGGATGAAATATAATTCCAGTCAGCAAATGCATCCGGATAATCTGCATATCTTCTCGGCATACCCGCTAAACCTAAAAAGTGTTGTGGGAAAAATACTATATTTACACCAATAAATGTAAGCCAAAAATGAAGTTGTCCCATCCACTCTGAATACTCATAACCTGACATTTTTCCAAACCAATAATAAAAACCTGCAAAGATTGCAAAAACAGCTCCAAGCGATAGAACATAGTGGAAGTGAGCAACAACATAATATGTATCATGTAATGCTGTATCAACTCCAGCGTTTGCTAAAACAACTCCTGTTACTCCACCGACTGTAAATAAAAATATGAAACCAAGTGCCCAAACCATTGGGGTTTTAAATGATATTGATCCACCCCACATAGTTGCGATCCAAGAAAAAATTTTAATTCCGGTTGGGACGGCTATTATCATGGTCGCAGCTAAAAAGTATGCTTTGGTATCAGTATCAAGACCCACTGTGTACATATGATGTGCCCATACCACAAATCCAACAATTCCTATTGCAACCATCGCATATGCCATACCTAAATATCCAAACACAGGTTTTTTGGAAAAAGTAGAAACGATATGACTTATCATTCCAAAACCTGGTAGAATTAAAATATAGACTTCAGGATGTCCAAAAAACCAAAATAAGTGTTGAAACAAAGTTGGGTCACCACCTGATTGAGCCTCAAAGAATGCTGTTCCAAAATTTCTGTCTGTTAATAACATTGTTATTGCTCCAGCTAAAACTGGTAAAGATAACAAAAGTAAAAAAGCAGTAACAAGAATAGACCAAGCAAATAATGGCATTTTATGCAATGTCATACCTGGCGTTCTCATGTTTAAAATTGTAGTTATGAAATTTACTGCACCTAAAATAGATGACGCGCCCGCAACATGTAAACTTAAAATTGCCAAATCCATTGCTGGACCTGGTTGACCTGCTTTTGAGGATAACGGTGGATATATAGTCCAACCTCCTCCAACACCTTGCGCCCCTGGAGGTCCATCAACAAATATTGAAGCTAGAAGTAAAATAAAAGCCACAGGTAGCAACCAAAAAGAAATATTATTCATTCTTGGGAATGCCATATCAGGTGCACCAATCATTATTGGTACAAACCAATTACCAAAACCACCAATCATTGCTGGCATCACCATGAAGAAAATCATTATCAAACCATGTCCTGTAACTAAGACATTATATAAGTGATAGTTACCACCTAAAATTCCATCACCAGGATGCATTAACTCTATTCTCATTAAAACTGAAAATGCAGTTCCAATTACCCCTGCAATAATTGCAAAGATTAAATACATTGTTCCTATATCTTTATGGTTTGTAGAATATGCCCATCTTTTCCATCCAGTTGGTGTATGGTGGTCGTGACCGTGTAATGTTGCTGTACTCATTATTTAATTACTCGCTATTAAATTTTTATTAATTAAACTTTCGTCTTTTGCAAACTTTATTTTTGCATCTGACAACCACGCTTGATAGTCCTCATCAGAAACTACTCTTACTTCGATTGGCATAAATGCGTGCTTTATTCCACATAATTCTGAACATTGACCATAGTATGTTCCAACTTTTTCTGCTTTAAACCATGTTTCATTAATTCTTCCTGGCATTGCATCTCTTTTAACTCCAAATGAAGGTAATGCCCATGCATGCAATACATCATTTGCTGTAATTAATACTTTTACAACTTTATTTACTGGCACCACCACAACGTTATCAACTGCTAGTAATCTTGGTTGACCCTCTTTTAAATCCTCTTCTTCAATCATGTATGAGTCAAAAATTATATTTTCATCTGGATATTCATAGCCCCAGTACCACTGATATCCAATTGCTTTGATAGTTACATCCGCTTTTGGAATTGTATCTTGAGAATACAAAACCTTAAATGATGGAACAGCCATTACTATTAGAATTAAACATGGAACCAATGTCCAAATTATTTCCACTGCAACATTATGAGTTCTTTTTGACGGATTAGGATTTCTAGATTCTCTAAATCTCACCATCACAAATAACATCAGAAACAACACAAACGCACTTATTGCCACAATAATTGGAAGCAGCATATAGTCGTGGAACCACACAATATCTCTCATTGTCTGAGATGCAGGCTCCTGAAAACTCAATTGCCACTTCTCCGGTTGATTGGCAAAAGCAGGCAGTGAAATTAATGAAGTTAATAAGGTTATTGTGAATTTTTTCATTTTCAAAAGTTTATAAAGCCAAAAATATAAAAAAACACTAGAGATTTCGCGACAATTTATCAATTTTTTAGAAAATTGATCACAGATAAAGCAGATATAACTGCAGTTTCAGTTCGAAGAATGTTATTACCCAATTTTATTGATTGTGTTCCACTATATTTAAGTATTTTTTCTCTCTCGACCTCAGTGTAATCACCTTCGGGGCCAATTAAAATACATAAAATTTTTTTGTTATTTATTTTTAATTTTTTATTATCTGAATTTAAATCTCCAAATATAAGATTTAAATCTTTATTATTTTTAAAAAACTCATCTAATTTTTGTATTTTATCTATTTCAGGAATACTTAACCTGTTGCTTTGCTCTGAAGCTTCTGTAACAATTTTTATTAGTCTTTCATAATTTATATTTCTTACAACAGTCCTATCTGTAATTACTGGAATGAATTTTGTTACACCTAATTCTGTTGCTTTTTGAATCATGAAATTAAAAAAATTTGATTTAATAGGAGAAAAAGCTAACCAAAGATCAGTTTCATTTTCTTCATGTCTAAGTTGCTTAGTAACTTTAAAATTTAAATCATTTTTTGAAATTTTTTTAATTATTGTTTGCCATTCACCAAACTTATTAAATAAAGAAAAATTACCACCAATAGGAATTCTCATCACTTTAGTTAAATAATGAGATTGTGCTTTATTCAATTTTCCTTCTAAATTAATTGATAAACTTTCTGGATAAAATAACCTAATATTGCTCATTATATTTAAATTAAATTATGAAAAATATTAAAGCAATAATATTTGATGCTTATGGAACTTTATTTGACGTCAATTCTGCTGCAGAAAAATGTAAAGGAAAAATAGGTGATAAGTGGGAAGATTTCGCAAATTATTGGAGAACCACACAATTAGAATATACTTGGCTAAGGAGTTTAATGAATAGACATAAAGATTTTTGGAAAATTACTGAAGACAGTTTAGATAAATCGATGAAATTTTTTAAAATTGATAACTCCATGAAAAATGATTTATTAGATCTGTACAAAGTGCTCTCACCTTTTTCTGAAGTTAAAGAAACTTTAAATAAGTTGAAAAAGAAAGATTTTAAGTTAGCAATTCTTTCCAACGGTACTCCTAGCTTGTTGGGAAATCTGGTCAAAAATAATAACTTAGAAAATATATTTGATGATATTTTTTCAATTGAAGAAGTGGGAATTTTTAAACCAGACTCAAAAGTTTATGAATTACCTGTAAATAAATACAAAATTAAAAAGGACGAAATTTTATTTTTAAGTGCGAATACATGGGATGTTTCTGGGGGTGGAAATTATGGATATAATTCTGTTTGGGTAAACAGGAATAAAAATATATTTGATAATCTTGACTATCAACCATTAGATGAAATTCACGATTTAAGTGAGTTACTTGAAATTATATAGTTAAAGTATATATCAATTGAATGAAATCAATAGAAGTTGAAAAAGTTATTGAACCCATATCAGTATCAGATGGTGCTGGTGTAAAATTAAAAAGAAGTATTGGAGTTGAGCCAAATTATTTTGATCCATTTTTAATGTTGGATGAGTTTGGATCAGAAAATAGTGAAGATTATATTGCAGGCTTTCCGCCCCATCCTCATAGAGGTATAGAAACAGTAACCTACATGTTAGCGGGAGATTTTGAACATAAAGATAGTACTGGTGGACAAGGTAGAATGACAGCAGGAGATGTTCAGTGGATGAAAACAGGAAGTGGTATTATTCATTCAGAAATGCCAGCAATGAAAGAGGGTAAACTTCATGGTTTTCAATTATGGATAAACATGCCAGCGAGTATGAAAATGGATAAACCTGAATATCATTATATTGATGCTGACAAAATGAGTGTACATAAAGATAGTGATAAGCAAATAAAAGTTATTGCTGGAAAATTTCAAAAAGCAGAAGGACCAATTAAAAAGCATAATGTAGAACCTGTTTATTTTGATGTTGAACTTAAAGAAGATAAGGAATTTAATTTTGAGATACCCTCCTCTCACAATAATTTTATTTATTTAATTGAGGGTGAAATAAAAATTGGAGAAAAAAAACATGATAAAGTCAAAGACTCTACTTTGATACTTTTAACTAATGGTGAAAAATTAAAAGTAACTGCTTTGACTAAGGCTAAATTTTTATTAATATCTGGAAAACCAATTGGTGAACAAATTGCAAGAGGTGGACCATTTGTAATGAATACAAAACAGGAAATACTTCAAGCTATTGACGATTACCATAATGGAAATTTTGTAAAACAATGAAAAAAATTGAAATAAAAGAATTTGGTGGACCTGAGGTATTAGAAATAAAGAACGTTGATATTGGAAAACCTGGCCAGAATGAAGTGTTAGTTAAAAATTTATCTATAGGTATAAATTATATTGATACATACCACCGTTCAGGTCTTTATCCCATCCCACTGCCAAGTGGTATTGGACTTGAAGCTTGTAGTATTATCGAAGAAGTAGGTTCTGAAGTTAAATTATTTAAAGTTGGAGATAGAGTGACTCGTGCTTCCATGCCAATTGGGACTTATTCAGAAAAACAAATAATACCTGAAGACAAACTAGTAAAAGTTCCAGATAACATATCTGATGAGGTTGCATCGTGTATTACTTTAAAAGGTATAACAGCCGAGTATTTATTGCACAGAACTTATCAAGTTAATAAAGGAGATAAAATTTTATACCATGCAGCTGCAGGGGCACTTGGTCAAATTTTCTGTCCATGGGCAAATGCACTTGGTGCTGAAATAATAGGTACGGTCGGTTCAGATGAAAAAATAGAAGTAGCCAAAAAGAATGGTTGCCACCATGTTATAAACTATAATGAAAAAAACTTTGTTGAGGAAGTTGAAAAAATTGTTGGAAAAAATGGACTTGATGTAGTTTATGATGGAGTGGGAGCAAAAACATTTGAAGGTTCAATAGAAGTTTTAAAAGTAAGAGGGATGATGGTGGCTTTTGGAAACGCGTCTGGTTACGTTCATACATTAGATATAAAAAAACATATAAATACGAAAGGTCTTTTTTTTACTAGACCTTCAATCGCTCATTACACAATTATAAGAAAAGAACTTGAAGAGTCAGCTGAAAAAGTTTTTGAAGCAATATCTACTGGTAAATTTAAAGTTGAAATTTCAAAAAAGTATTCTTTGGATGAAGTTAGAAAAGCTCATGAAGATCTTGAGGGGAGAAAATTACTTGGCCCTGCAATAATTTTACCAGATTAATCTATTTTTACATCCATGTCAGACATGTGTAAATTAAGTGCATTTGTAGATATTTGAATCTCCCGTATAAAAAAAATAATTGATATAATCATTGACAAGCAGCATGAACCAAAAATTACTCTCGCTAAGAATAATTCATTTAAATAAAGACCAAAAACTGTAAGCATATTAAATAAAAATCCAAACGCTGCAAACATTATCGTCCACCTTAAAATTGAAATTCTTCTACTCAAGTTGATAAATTGTTTTTTCCATTCTGCAGGAATATGTTTTTCATATACATGTTCGTCATGAAGTTCTCTAACCAACCTGCTTAAAGTATGAAATCTGTTACTGTAAACCCCCATTAAAAGAGGAATTGCAGGAAACATTAAAGCTGTAACTGTATAATCTATATTCATTCGAATCGAATTGATTATGAAACTAGCCTTTGTTATTTACAAGTAAATTAATGTTAAATGTTAAATTATTTATTGAACTTACA
>CACCLG010000008.1 GCA_902546765.1 uncultured Pelagibacteraceae bacterium
TTGCTCATTAGATAAATTAAATTGGTGTTTGCCGAACTTTTTAGAATATTTTTGATACTCTTCTTTTTTTTGCATTTCTATAGCTTTTCCACTTAGAAAGTGAAGCCTGAGTGTCATACCGAGTGGAATAAGATTATAATACGAAAACCAATTTAAAAAATTTATGGTTTGTTTTTTTAAAGATAGAATATTTAATCTTTCTTTAATTGATTTAATTTTAAAGTTTTTATTATTATTTTCCTCAAATTTATCCCATACAACACCTGTTATTGTTTTTGAGCCAAAAGGTACATTTACATAGTCACCTATATTTAATTTGCTTTCACTTTCATAAGTAAATGGATGATCAAAGATATTAGGTAATAAAATCGGATATTTCATAATTGATATTATGAAATATATTAAGAGTGAATCTGTCTTTTTTCTACAGATAAAGCCGCTTCTTTTATTGCCTCTGAAAATGTTGGGTGCGCATGGCAAGTTCTCGCTATGTCCTCTGAACTTGCACCAAACTCCATTGCGATAGCCATTTCAGCAATCATTTCTCCAGCATGCGGGCCTATAATATGTACTCCTAAAACTTTATCAGTAGTTGCATCAGCAAGTATTTTTACAAAACCTTCGGGCTCATCTATTGCTTTTGCTCTTGAGTTTGCCATAAAAGGAAACTTTCCAACTTTGAAATTAATTTTTTTTTCATTTAATTGTTCCTCAGTTTTTCCTACTGAAGCAACTTCTGGAGAGGTATAAATTACACCAGGTATAATATCATAATTAACATGTCCTGATTGGCCAGCAATAAATTCTGCAACTGCTATTCCTTCCTCTTCCGCTTTGTGAGCTAACATAGGACCTTCAATAACATCTCCAATAGCAAATATGTTTTTAATATTTGTTTCAAAATTTTTGTCTACTTTTACCTTTCCTTTTTCATCAGTTTTAACTCCTACATTTTCTAATTTTAAACCGGTTGTGTATGGTCGTCTTCCAACTGAAATAAGGACAACATCAGCTTCTATATTATTTTTCTTATTTTCTTTATCAATTACCTCTAGGATAACTCCATTTTCATTTTTTGTAATTTTTTCAACCTTTGTATTTAATTTAAATTTTATTCCTTGTTTTTTAAGTATCTTCATGAATTCACTTGATATCTCACGATCCATACCAGGTGTAATATGATCTAGAAATTCAACAACTTCTACTTCTGTTCCAAGTCTTGACCAAACTGAACCCATTTCCAAACCAATATATCCTCCACCAACTACAACCATTTTTTTTGGTAATTTTTCTAAGGATAATGCTCCAGTAGACGAGATTATTTTTTCTTCATCAAATTCCATTCCAGGTATTGATACAGGCTCTGAACCAGTACTGATTATTACTTTTCCAGTCTTAATAATTGTTTCTTTTCCATCCCCAGAAACTACTATTTCATTTGAGCTTTTAAATGACCCCTTCCCTTTGAAATAAGAAACCTTATTTTTTTTGAACAAAAATTCTATTCCTTTTGTTAAAACAGTTACAGCCTTTTCTTTATTTTTCATCATCTTTCCAAGATTCAATTTAATTTCACCAATTTCGATACCAATCTTTTCAAAATTTTTTGCCTTGTGAAAATTTTCAGATAAATTCAATAAGCTTTTTGATGGGATACACCCTACGTTTAAGCAAGTTCCACCAAGCGATCCTCTGGATTCAATGCATGCAGTTTTTAGACCTAGTTGCGATAGTCTTATTGCACAGACATACCCACCAGGGCCACCACCAATTACTGTTACATCAAATTTTTCTGACATTTAAATATTTAAAAATAATCTCCTTGGGTCTTCAAGGTTTTCTTTAACTGTTTTTAAAAAAGAAACTGAGTCTTTTCCATCTATAATCCTATGGTCATATGAAAGTGCAAGATACATTATTGGTTTTACTTTAATTTCATTATCTTGAACAACGGGCCTTTCAACAATGTTGTGCATTCCTAATACACCTGACTGAGGAGGATTTAAAATCGGGGTTGACAACATCGATCCATACACTCCCCCATTGCTGATTGTGAACGTACCACCTTGTAAATCCTCAATAACTAAAGAATTATTTTTTGCTTTTTCTGACAGATTTTTAATTTCTTTCTCAATATCAGCAAAAGACATTTCGTCAGCATTTTTTAAAACTGGTACTACTAAACCTTTTTCAGTTCCAACAGCAAAGCTAATATTATAGTAATTTTTATATATTATTTCCTGTCCCTCGATTTCTGCATTTATTGTTGGGAATAATTTTAACCCAACTACACAAGCTTTTACAAAAAAGGACATAAATCCAAGTTTAATCCCATATCTTGCTTGAAAATCTTCTTGATTTTCTTTTCGCATCGACATTATACCTGACATATCAACCTCATTAAAAGTGGTTAACATTGCTGCATTTTCTTGTGCTTCCTTTAGTCTTTTTGCAATAGTCTGTCTTAACCTAGACATTTTAATTCTTTCCTCTTCACCAAATTGAATTTTTCTTTGGTTCGGTTGAGGATTGGAACCCATCATACTAATTAAGTCGCCTTTTAATATTCTGCCATCTTTTCCTGTAGGTTTTACTTGCTCTAAATCAATTTTTTTTTCTGCAACCATTTTTCTTACAGCAGGTGATAATATTGGATTTATTTTTGTTTCATCTACATTTGGCTCTGATACTTCATCTGTCAAAACAAATGGCTGTTCTTCATCTGAAATTTCTAATTCTTTTTGTTTTTTTTCTACACCTAAGCTAATTACATTATCCTTTTCTTCAGTTTTTAAAACTGGTTCAACTTTAGTCTCATATACTTTGGAGTTTTCCTCTACTTGGTTTTTTTGATCTTCTATAACTTGGTTCAAAGGTTTATCATCTGTTTTATTTGCAGTCTCTGAAATCACTCCTAAAACTGCTCCTACTTCAACCGTGTCTCCTTCGTTTGCATTAATCTCTGCAATAACACCATGCGTTGATGCCGGAACTTCTAAATTAACTTTGTCAGTTTCAAGTTCAACTACAGCTTCATCCGCAATGACACTGTCACCCTGTTTCTTTAACCACTTAGATACTGTTGCCTCAGTAATACTCTCTCCAAGTACAGGAACTAGAATTTTTTCACTCATTTATTCAAATACTTTATTAATAATTTCTTGTTGTTCTGAAAGATGTCTTTTTGCGTAACCTGTTGCAGGTGAAGCATCAGGATTTCTTCCTATATAAGAAATTTGACTATTTTTAGCCTTAATAGTTTCTAATGTCCATTGTATATAATCTCTTACTGAGAACCATGCGCCCATATTTTTTGGTTCCTCCTGGCACCAAAAAAAATTTGAATTTTTAGCGAACGGTCTAAGTTCTTTTACAAGAGCTTTTGCAGGAAATGGGTATAATTGTTCAATTCTATACAATGCAACGTCATCAACTTTTAGTTTTTCTCTCGCTGCCAATAAATCAAAGTAAACTTTACCAGAACACATAATAACTTTTCTTATCTTTGATTTATCTTTTAATTTTAAAAAACCCTTGGCTTTAGGATCTAAAGCGTGATCCCAGAGTACTCTGTGAAAAGTATTTTCTTTACTAAAATCCTCTATATTTGATACGCATAGTTTATTTCTTAGTAAAGACTTTGGCGTCATCATAATTAAAGGTTTTCTAAAGTCTCTGTGCATTTGTCTTCTCAATGCATGAAAATAGTTAGCTGGAGTAGTACAGTTCATAATTTGAAGATTGTCATTTGCACATAATTGTAGGTATCTCTCCAATCTTGCAGAAGAATGCTCTGGTCCTTGTCCTTCATATCCATGGGGTAACAGCATTACTAATCCAGAAGCTCTATTCCATTTCCTTTCCCCAGATGCAATAAATTGGTCAATAATTACTTGAGCACCATTCGCAAAATCTCCAAACTGTGCTTCCCACAAAGTAAGAGTATTTGGTTCGACTAAACTATATCCATACTCAAATCCTAGGACTGCGAGTTCTGATAAAAAACTATCAACAACTTCAAAATTTTTTTGATATTTTGATATATTGTTCAAAGGAATATATCTGGAGTTATCAATTTGATTTCTTAGAACGGAATGTCTTTGACTAAAAGTCCCTCTTCCTGAATCTTGGCCAACCAATCTAACTGGGTATCCCTCCTCCAATAAAGAACCAAAAGCTAAAGTCTCTGCTGTAGCCCAGTCAATTCCTACACCTTGCTCAACTGTTTGTCTCCTTGAATCGAGAATTTTAATAATTGTTTTATGAATATTTTTTTCTTGTGGAACAATATTAATTTTATTAGAAATTTCTTTTAAGATTTTAATATCAGCTCCTGTAACACCTCGTCTATCTTTTCCTTTTTCAGGTTTGTATCTAGACCATGTTCCCTCAAACCATTCTATTTTCGGTTTATAGTCTTTTGCAGTTTTAAATTGATCGTCTAATAAATTTTTAAACTCTTGGATTTTTAAATTGAGTTGATCTTTAGAGAAAAGATTTTCATTTACTAGTTTTTCTCCATAAATATTTACCGTAGATGGGTGTGATCTTATTTTCTTATACATTAAAGGCTGGGTAAAAGATGGCTCATCTCCTTCGTTATGACCAAATCTTCTATAACAAATTAGATCGATAACCACATCTCTGTTAAATTTTAATCTAAACTCTGTTGCTACTCTTGTAGCGTAAACTACAGCTTCAGGATTATCCCCATTGACATGAATTATTGGTGCATCTACCATTTTCCCAACATCAGATGGATATGGTGATGAACGTGCAAATCTTGGGCTTGTAGTAAATCCTATTTGGTTGTTTACAATTATATGAATTGTTCCTCCAGTGTTGTGACCGGGTAGCCCTGACATTGCAAAACACTCAGATACAACTCCTTGGCCAGCAAACGCAGCATCACCATGGATAAGAATAGGTATGACTTTATTTCTTTCTTTATCACCATGAAAAAATTGCTTTGCTCGTGTTTGTCCTAAAACAACTGGATTTACAGCCTCTAAATGAGATGGATTATCTGTAAGACTGACATGTACCGAATTTCCATCAAATTCTCTGTTTGAGGAAGCTCCCAAATGATACTTCACATCTCCAGCACTATCTTTAGTGTTACCACTTATTTCTCCGGCAAACTCATTAAAAATTCTTTTGTAAGATTTCTGTAAAACGTTTGCTAATACGTTTAATCGTCCTCTATGAGACATGCCTATTTTAACTTCTTTAATTTTAAATTGTCCTCCAATTTTTATGATCTGCTCTAATGCAGGTATCAAACTTTCCCCACCATCTAAGCCAAATCTTTTGGTTCCAACGTATTTTGTATGTAAAAACTTTTCAAAACCTTCAGCCTGAATAAGCTTATTTAAAATTGCATCTTTTCCATTGTTAGTAAATTTTAATGCATTCTCGTCTTTTTCAACTCTATCTCTAAACCATTTTCTTTCAGTCGGATTGGAGATATGCATATACTCATAACCGACAGGGCCACAATAAGTTTTCTTTAAGAATTGAAGTATTTCTCGTACGCTTGCTTTCTCCCTATTTATTACACCATTAAGTTCAATTTTTTTATCATAGTTTTTCTTATCAAAACCATAGTATTCAGGATGTAACTCATCTAAATATTCTGTCGTCATCATTTCTAGAGGATCTAACTTTGCAAGTAGATGTCCCCTTAGCCTATAAGCTCTTATAAGTGCTACAGCACTTATGGATTCTTTGTTTGAATTTGCAACTACTTGAAAATTAAATTTATCAGATACATCTTTGGGATCATTACCATTTTTTTCAATTATTTTTTCTATATTATTGGAATTTATTCTTTCACCTTCAGGTTTCCATGATGGTCCATTAATATCATTTAGAATTACATCTACTTCATCCTGAATACCTTCAAAATAATCTTTCCAACTATCTGCAAGATTTGGATCCTGGTTCAAAAATCTTACATACATCTCCTCGATAAACGCACTATTTGACTTGTTAAGGAATGACGTTTTTTTATACTCTAAGTTTTTTGAAGATGACATTTGTCTATATCATTAAGCTATATTACTAAAAAAATATTATCAACTAGACAATTTATTAAAAAGAGTTTTACCTATCTCTGATGGGGATTTTGCAATTGTAATCCCACATTCTTCCATTTTTTTTATTTTATCTTCTGCGCCACCTTTACCACCTGAGATGATTGCACCAGCATGCCCCATCCTTCTACCAGGGGGTGCCGTTAATCCCGCAACAAATCCAACAATTGGTTTTTTTATATTATGATTTTTTACAAACTCAGCAGCTTCTTCTTCTGCTGTTCCTCCTATTTCACCTATCATTAAGATTGATTTTGTATCCTCATCATTCAAAAAAAGATCTAAGCAATCAATGAAATTTGTTCCATTTATAGGATCCCCGCCAATACCTATACAAGTAGTTTGCCCTAACCCATTTTCAGTTGTTTGAGCAACAGCTTCATAAGTTAATGTTCCTGATCGCGAAACTATACCAACTGATCCTTTTTGATGAATATTTCCAGGCATAATTCCAATTTTGCATTCATCTGGTGTGATGATGCCTGGGCAGTTAGGTCCAATTAATCTTGATCTAGATTTTTTTAAATTCTGTTTTACTCTTAACATATCAAGGACAGGTATACCCTCAGTCACACAAACAATTAATTCTATAGATGCATCAATTGCCTCTATAATTGCTGATGAAGCAAATTTCGCTGGCACATAAATCATAGAAGCATTAGCGCCTGTTTTATCTTTTGCCTCTTTAACTGTATTGAAAACAGGTCTTTCAAGATGAGTTTGACCTCCTTTTTTTGGAGTAACACCTCCAACTATATTTGTCCCATATTTTATTGCTTGTTCAGAGTGAAAGGTTCCGTTCGAACCAGTAAAACCCTGACAAATAACTTTTGTATTTTTGTTAATTAAAATAGACACAAATTATCTTATCGCCTCAACTATTTTTTTTGCAGCATCATCTAAATTTTCAGCTGGAATTATTTTTAAACCTGATTTCTTTAAAATTTCTTTTCCCTCTTTAAAATTTGTGCCTGCTAATCTTACTACTAATGGAACTGAAATATTAATTTCTTTTGCAGCATCAACTACCCCTTGAGCAAGAACATCACATCTCATTATGCCTCCAAATATATTAATCAATATTCCTTTAACATTTGCATCAGATAAAATTAACTTAAATGCAGCTGAGACTTTTTCTTTAGAGGCTCCTCCTCCAACATCTAAGAAATTTGCTGGTTCTTCACCATAGAGTTTAATTATGTCCATAGTAGCCATGGCGAGACCAGCTCCATTGACCATACAGCCTATACTTCCATCAAGCTTGATATAAGCAAGATCATGTTTACTTGCCTCTATTTCTGTTTCATTTTCTTCATTGAGATCTCTAAACTTTAAAATTTCTGATTGTCTAAATAGTGCGTTACTATCAAAGTTCATTTTTGCATCTAAACAAACAACAGAATTAGTTTTAGTAAGTATTAATGGGTTGATTTCAACTAAATTTGCATCCGTATCTATAAACATTTTATATATCGATTTAATTAGATGAATTGCTTCTGTCTTAGCTTCATTTTTTAAACCAAAAATATTTATAATTTTTTCACAGTCATCATCTAAAATTTCATTCATTAATTCAATTTTAGTAGTAATAATTTTTTCAGGTGTTTCTACAGCAACTTTTTCTATATCCATTCCACCTTGATCACTGGATATAAATGCTATCTTTGAGCTTGCTCTATCAACTAAACATGATAAATAAAATTCTCTTTCAATATTAGAAGACTCTTCAACATATAATCTCTTTACTTCTCTTCCACTCGGTCCAGTTTGATGAGTGACTAGATTTTTCCCTAAAAGTTTTGATGCTTCTTTTTCTAAATCTTGTAAATTATCTATAATTTTTACACCACCACCTTTTCCTCTTCCTCCAGCATGGATTTGTGCTTTTAAAACGTACTTTTCAGTATTTAAATTTTTTGCTTTCTCAACTATATCTTTTACGTTGAGAGCAAAATAACCGTTTGGAACATTTGCGCCGTATTTTTTTAAAACTTCTTTAGCCTGATGCTCATGTATATTCATGACCTACTTTTTTAAATCCGGATCAATTGCAGATGCAGCGTCCCATAGTTTTTTTACAGCCTGAATAGAGTGATCAAATTGTTCTTTTTCTTTTTGATCTAACTCAATAACATCAATCTTATCTATTCCTTTCTTATTAATTACAACTGGTACACCTGCATAGATACCGTTCACTCCATATTCTCCATTCAGATAAGCGGCACATGGTAAAACTTTATTCTCATTATTCATGTATGCTTTTGCCATCTCAACACCAGAAGCAGCTGGTGCATAAAAGGCAGAACCCTTTTCTAGGTACTTTACAATTTCAGCTCCACCGTCTCTAGTCCTTTGATTAATACTTTCTAGTCTCTCCTCTGATATTTTTCCCTGTTTAACTAATTCATTAAGCGGTTTTCCTGAGATTTTTGTAAATCTTGGTAAAGGGACCATCGTATCTCCATGACCTCCCATTACCATTGCATGAATTTCTTTAACTGGAACATTTAGTTCTAAAGACAAAAATAATTTAAATCTTGAACTATCCAAAATACCAGCCATACCAACAACTTTGTTTGTTGGTAATCCCGAGTATTTTTGAAATGCCATAACCATTACATCCAAAGGATTAGTAATACATATTACAAAAGCATTAGGTGAATATTTTTTAATTCCTTCTGCAACTTGTTTTATTATTTTTAGATTAATTCCTAGAAGATCATCTCTACTCATTCCTGGTTTTCGAGGAACGCCTGCTGTAATAATAATTACATCTGAATCTTTAATATCTTCATAATTATCTGTTCCTGAAAATTTTACATTAAATCCATCTACTGACGAAGATTGTGCAATATCAAGTGCCTTGCCTTTTGCAATTCCACTAGCCACATCAAATAGTACAACTTCATTAGCTAATTCTTTAAGACCAATTAAATGGGCTAAAGTTCCACCAATTTGTCCTGCTCCTATTAATGATATTTTGCTCATATTATTTCATTGTTGGCATAACAAATTCAGGATTCATTCTTATTCCTGAAGGCCATCTAGATGTTATTGTTTTTAATTTTGTATAAAATCTAACACCCTCTGGGCCATGCATATGCTGATCTCCAAATAATGAGCGTTTCCATCCTCCAAAACTGTGAAAGGCTACTGGAACTGGGATTGGAATATTAATTCCAACCATTCCAACTTTAATTTTATTTGCAAAAGTCCTACCTGTATCTCCATCTCTTGTATAAACACTAGTCCCGTTTCCAAACTCATGATCGTTTATTAGATTTATAGCCTCGTCAAAATCTTTTGCTCTAACTACTGACAATACAGGTCCAAAAATTTCTTCTTTGTAAATTCTCATTTCCTTTTTTACATTATCAAACAGACAACCACCAATGTAATAACCTTCCTCATATCCTTGTAATTTTATATCCCTTCCATCAACAACCAATTTTGCACCTTCTTGTAGGCCCAAATCAACATAGCCTTTCACTTTCTCAAGATGTTCTTTGGTTACTAATGGACCCATTTCTGAAGATTTATCCATCCCTGGTCCCACTTTTAATGCCTCAACTTTTTTCGCTAATTGTTCAACTAATTTATCTCCAACATTTCCAACTGCAACAGCAACTGATTGTGCCATACACCTTTCTCCTGCAGAACCATAGGCTGCTCCCATTAAACCATTTACCGCTTGATCTAGGTCACAATCTGGCATTACAACACAATGATTTTTAGCCCCGCCTAAAGCTTGAACACGTTTTTCATTCTTTGCAGCTGTTTCATAAATATATTTTGCTATAGGTGTTGAACCTACAAAACTAACTGCTGCTATATCTTTATTTTCTAATATGGCGTCTACAACTTCTTTATCTCCATTGACAACGTTTAAAACTCCATCTGGTAGACCAGCTTCTGAAAATAGTTCAGCAAGCTTAAGTGAGCAAGATGGGTCTTTTTCAGATGGTTTTAAAATAAAAGTATTTCCACATGCTATTGCCATTGGAAACATCCACATTGGAACCATAGCAGGGAAATTAAAAGGGGTGATACCTGCACAAACTCCTAAAGATTGTCTTATAGACCAACTGTCAATGTTAGTTCCAACATTTTCTGTAAATTCACCTTTTAACATCTGAGGAATCCCGCAAGCAAATTCAACAACTTCTAAACCTCTAGTTAGTGAACCTTTGGCATCTTCATAAACTTTTCCATGCTCAGAAACTATAAGTTTAGTTAAGAGATCAGAATTTTTTTCTATTAACTCTTTATATTTAAAAATAATTCTCGCCCTTTGAAGAGGAGGGGTATTAGACCAACTTTCAAATGATTGTTTTGCTTTTTGTACGGCTAAATCAAGATCTGATTTAGATGCTAGTAAAACTTCGGACTCTTGAGTGCCAGTTGCAGGATTAAATACTTTACCTTTTCTAATTGATGATCCAGATACTACTTTTCCACCAATATAGTGTTCGATTAAATTCATTGATAAAATTGTTTAATTAAGTAATTAAGTCGTTGCAAGCATTTTTTTTATCTCAGCAATAGCTTTTGCTGGATTTAATCCTTTAGGACAAGCATTTGTACAGTTCATAATAGTATGACATCTGTAAAGTTTTAATTCATCAGCAACTTTTTCTAATCTTTTCTTTCTTTCTTCATCTCTACTGTCAACTATCCATCTATAAGCTTGCAACAATACTGCTGGTCCAAGATATTTATCTCCATTCCACCAGTAACTTGGGCAAGATGTTGAACAGCAAGCGCACATAATGCACTCGTAAGCTCCATCTAATTTTGATCTATCTTTTTGGGATTGATGTATTTCTTTACTTTCAGATGTAGATTTATTTTTCAACCAAGGTTCTATAGATTTGTATTGTTTGTAAAGACCATCAAGATCACCTATTAAATCTTTTTTTACTTTTAAATGTGGTAAAGGATATATGTTAATATCTCCTTTTATTTCAGCATGTGGGGTAGTGCATGCGAGACCATTTTTACCTCCCATGTTCATTGCACATGAACCACACACTCCATGAGCACATGATCTTCTGTAAGTTATTGTTGGGTCAATCTCGTTTTTTATTTTATTTAAAATATCTAAAACTTTAGATGGACAATTGTCCATGTCTACTTCGTAGGTATCTATTCTTGGTTTATCGCCTGTTGAGGGATCCCACCTATAAATGTTAACTTTTCTGATATTTTTTGAGTTAGTTTTGTCTTTAAAATATTTACCTTTTTGAATTTTTGAATTCTCAGGTAAATTTATTTGAACCATCAATAAACTCTTTCTTGAGGTGGAAAATATTGGACTTCATTTGTTAAAGTTGATTTATGAACATCTCTGTATTCAATTTTAGTATTTTTACCATCACACCAAGCAAGGCTGTGTTTCATAAATTTTTGATCATCCCTTTTTGGATAATCTTCTCTTGCATGTGCGCCTCTGCTTTCTTTTCTGTGAAAAGCCGAGTCTACAGTTGTTATCGCTTGACGAATTAGGTTATCAAATTCAAGTGTTTCGACTAAGTCTGTATTAAATACTAGTGATCTATCTTTTACTGAAATAGAGTCCATTCCATCATAGGTTTTTCTAATTTCATCTACTCCCTCTTTAAGATTTTTTTCGGTTCTAAAAACTGCACATTTTGATTGCATTGTTTTTTGCATTGACAGTCTTAATTCTGCTGTAGAATTTTCACCATCTGCATTTCTTAATTTATCAAACCGTGATAAACATTTTTCAGTTTCAGTCTCACTAATTTCTTCATGAGGAGTGCCAGGCTTAACAATTTCGGCTGCTCTTTTTGCTGCTGATCTTCCAAAAACAACAAGATCAATTAAAGAGTTAGAGCCTAATCTATTTGCGCCATGTACTGATACACATGCAGCTTCACCTATAGCCATTAGTCCAGGTACAGTTTTTTCTGAACCATTAACTGTTAAAACTTCAGCTTTATAATTTGTGGGTATTCCACCCATGTTATAATGAACCGTTGGTACAACAGGAATTGGGTCTTTAGTTACATCAACGTTCGCAAATAATCTTGCTGCTTCTGTAATTCCAGGTAACCTATTTTCGATAACATCTTTATCTAGATGATTTAAATATAGATGAACGTGATCTTTGTCATTACCGACACCTCTTCCCTCGTTAATTTCAATTGACATTGATCTGCTTACTACATCTCTAGATGCTAAGTCTTTCGCATTAGGAGCATATCTCTCCATAAATCTTTCACCTTTAGAATTAACAAGGTAGCCACCTTCACCTCTTACACCCTCGGAAATCAAAGTGCCATGACCATAAATACCAGTTGGGTGAAACTGTACAAATTCCATATCTTGTAATGGCAATCCAGCTCTTAAGACCATGGCGTTTCCATCTCCTGTACAAGTATGAGCAGAAGTAGCTGAATAATAAACTTTGCCGTAACCTCCAGTGGCAATTATAGTTATATGCGATCTAAATCTATGGATAGTTCCATCATTTAAATTCCACGCAATTAGTCCCTTGCACTGACCATCTTTCATTAATAAATCTAATGCAAAATATTCAATAAAAAATTCTGTGTTATGTTTAAGTGCTTGCCCATAAAGAGTATGTAAAATTGCATGACCTGTTCTATCTGCCGCTGCACAGGTCCTTTGAACTATTCCATTACCATAATTTTTAGTCATTCCTCCAAACGGTCTTTGATAAATTTTTCCATCTTCTGTTCTACTAAATGGGACACCATACTTTTCTAATTCAATAACTGCCTTAGGAGCCTCTTTGCATAGATACTCAATACTGTCTTGATCACCTAGCCAATCTGCACCTTTGACAGTATCATACATATGCCAACGCCAGTCATCCTCTCCCATATTTCCAAGTGCAGCTGAAATACCACCTTGAGCAGCAGAAGTATGACTTCTAGTTGGAAAAACTTTCGAGATACATGCTGTTTTAAGACCAGCTTCACTTAAGCCTACAGCCGCTCTTAGACCTGAACCGCCAGCTCCAAGAACAACTACATCATATTCGTGATCTATAATTTTATATGCAGTCATTAGTTTAAATTAAATAATATGATAATTGTAAATATTGGAAATACTATAGCAAATAAATTTAAAGCTTTGTTTGCGGCATTTTTGATATTTTCATCACGTATATAATCTTCAAATACCTCACTAATACTTAGAGCAGAAAAAAAATAGGCAAATATTAAAAAAATACTAACTAAAAATTTTGATGGTTGAGAATTCAAGAAACTGATTACAGATTGATAATCATTATCATAAATGGATACAAAATTTAAAATGAACCAAAACATCAATGGTATTAAAATCAGCGAGCTTATTTTTAAAAAGACCCATTTTTTAGTAACAGATTTCATTAGATTAAATTTCTCCCAATTAAATAAATTAAAATTGTTAGTATAAATGATCCAATGATTACAATTGAGCCAGTTATTTTTGTTGTTTTTAAATCAAATCCGTAACCTAAATCCATAATAATGTGCCTGATCTCACTTAACATTTGGAAGCTAAAGGACCAAATAATACCTATAACAAAAAATTTTCCAATAAAAGAGCTTAAAAAGTAATTTACCGACTTATAAGTTTCTTCGCCTAGCAACAAAGAAGAAATCCATAAACACAAAAGTGAAATAACAATTGTATTTATTATTCCCGTAATTCTTGTTGTAATTGATACTAATGATGAAATGTGCCATTTATAAATCTGTATATGAGGTGATAAAGGATTATTTTCCATTTTAATTATTATTTATAATAGCTTCTGCAATTTCGACAGAATTTAATGCTGCCCCACGAAGAAGATTATCTGAAACAATCCAAAGATTTAAAGAATTTTTTTTTGTTTTATCTTCTCTTATCCTCGAAATAAAAGTCTCATTTTTTCCTGCAGCCTCAATTGGTGTTGCATATCCACCATTTTCTTTTTTATCAATGACAAAACAACCGGGTGAATCATTTAAAACCTGTTTGATTTTATCTAAAGAAAATTCTTGTTCAAATTCAATATTTACGGATTCCGAATGAGATACTAAGACTGGTATTCTTACACATGTTGCTGTAAGTTCAATTTTTGTATCCAAAATTTTTTTTGTCTCATTGGTCATTTTTAATTCCTCTTTTGTGTAACCATCATCCAAAAATTCATCAATGTGCGGAATTATGTTAAATGCAATTTGTTTTGTAAAATTTTTTGATTTAATTTCTTTACTTTCTAAATACATTTTTGTTTGTTGAATTAATTCATCCATTGGAGCTTTCCCTCCTCCAGAAACTGATTGGTAAGTTGATACTATAACTCTTTTAATTTTAAATAAATCATGCAATGGCTTTAGTACTAAAACTAATTGTGCTGTGGAACAATTTGGATTAGCAATAATATTTTTTTTCATTTTCTGAATATCTTTAGCATTTACTTGAGGAACTATTAATGGAACCTCAGGATCCATTCTAAAATAACTAGAATTGTCAATTACTGTAGTGTGTTTTGCAGCCTTTTCTGCATACTGTTCAGAAATTTTTCCGCCTGCTGCAAAGAAAGTTATTTTTGCTTTAGAAAAATCATAAGTTTCTAGATTTTCTATTGAATACTTTTTTCCATTGAATTCTAATTGTTTTCCAGCACTGTTTGGTGATGCAACCAAATAGAGATTATCAATATTTAAATTCTTTTGTTGTAAAACTTCTAAAGTTTTACGACCTACGTTTCCTGTTGCCCCTACAATTGCAATATCCATGGTAATTTTTTGAATAGTTTTATACTAAATAAAAGGTAAATCACAAACTTTTCCATCAAAAGCTTGCTCGTTAATTTTTATTTTTATTGCCTGATTAGCGTTCCAATTTGGCTTATTTAGCATAGCTATTCCAATGACTTGATCAAAATAGGGTGAATAACATCCAGATCTTAATTCACCAATCGGATTACTATTTTCGTCCATTATATCAATCGACTCTGTAATATTTATTTTTTTCAAATCTAATTTTACTCCCATTAGCTTTTTACTTACACCCTCAGACTTAATTTTTATCAATTTTTCTTTCCCCAAAAAATTAATATCACTATCCACATTAACAAATTTATCAAATCCACACTCCAAAGGGTTGTCATTTATATCAATATCATTTCCATAAGATAAAAGTGCACTCTCAATTCTTTCTATTAAATTTGGACAGCCAGGTTTTACATCAAAGTCTTTACCTTTCTCAAACAAAGTATCATATAAATCTAATCCAGATTTAGTATGTTCAACATATATTTCGTATCCACCTTGCTTAGACCAACCTGATCGAGCAATTAAATGCTTTGTTCCTTTAAAGTCGTAGTAATCAAATCCAAAAAACTTTAGTTGAGTAATTTTTTCTCCAAATATTTTTTCCATTAATTTAAAAGATTTTGGTCCTTGAACAGCTATTATATTCACATCTGGTTCAAAAATATTTACAGAAAAATTGTTACCGATAGCCAGTCCTTTTGCAAAAAGCAAAACATCAGAATCTGCTATAGATAGCCACCATCTATCTGAACTTAGTCTTAAAACTACTGGATCGTTTATTATTCCACCTTTGTCGTCTATAATTGGGCAGTAGTAACATCTGCCATCTTTAGATTTTGATAAATCTCTGCATGTCATGAGCTGAACAAGCTTTGCCGAGTCTTTACCATTTATCTCAACTTGTCTTTCTCCTGCTACGTCCCAAACTTGAACTGACTTTTTCAAATGGTGATAGGAGTCCTCAAGTGATCCGAATGCGGCTGGTAGCAACATATGATTATATGTTGTATATGCTGTAACTCCTTGTTCTTCTATTCTAGAGGTGTAAGGAGTGCTTCTTAATCTTCTTGATTTAGCTATAGAGAATGTTTTCATTTTTTAAAATTAAGAGATCTTTTCTCTTATTTTAAAAGATTTTTCAAACATTATTCTTTAGCTTTTTTTCTAAGTTCAAATTTTTGAATTTTTCCAGTTGAAGTTTTTGGCAGTTCACAAAATTCAATTTTTTTTGGTACCTTAAATCCTGCAAGGGTTTCTTTACAAAATTCAATTAGCTCCTTCTCACTTGTTTCTTTATCTTGAACTTTTTCAATAAATGCGCATGGAACTTCACCCCATTTTTCATCAGGCTTTGCAACAACTGCGGCTATTGAAACTGCTGGATGCTTGGCTAAAGTATTTTCAATTTCAATTGAAGATATATTTTCACCCCCAGAAATAATTATATCTTTTGATCTATCTTGAATTTTAATATAACCGTCTGGATGTGCTACTGCTAGGTCACCCGAGTGAAACCAACCTCCTGCCATAGCTTTATCTGTTGCCTCTTTATCTTTAAAATATCCTTTCATGACAACATTTCCTTTAATCATTATTTCTCCCATAGTTTTTCCGTCTTTTGGAACAGGTTTTAAAGTTTCTGGATCCATAACCATGACATCTTCTGTGTTAGGATATCTAACACCCTGACGTGCTTTAATTTCATTTTGTTTATCTTCATCTAAATCTTCCCATTGGTCATTCCAAGCACACTGTAAAATATGTCCATATGTTTCAGTAAGTCCATATACATGCATTACTTCAAAGCCAAGTGCTTGCATTTTTTTAAATATAATACTTGGAGGAGGTGCTCCTGCTGTAAGGACATATACTTTATGACCTAACTTTTTTTGATCTTTCTCAGATGCTCCGGTAATCATATTCAATACAATTGGGGCACCACCAAAATGTGTTATCTTATGCTCTTCGATCAATTCAAAAATTTTTTTTATGTCAATGTTTCTAAGACAAACTGTTTTTCCATTTAACATAGGTATTGTCCACGGATAGCACCAACCATTACAATGAAACATTGGGACAACCGTTAAAAAATTGAGTCTAGCAGGCATATTCCAAGCAACTGCACTTCCAGTAGACATAAGATATGAGCCTCTATGATGATATACAACACCTTTAGGATTTCCAGTAGTACCTGAAGTGTAACTCAATGAAATTGCCTGCCACTCATCTTTAGGTCTTTTCCATTGAAAGTTTTCATCACCAGTGTTCAAAAATTCTTCGTATTCTTTTTCTCCAATTTTTTTTAGTAGTGATTGATCGGCAAAATTATCTTGGATATCAATTATGAGAGGTTTATTCTGAACAGTTTCTAAAGCTTTATTCACAACAGCATGAAACTGCCTGTCTACAATTAATACTTTTGCTTCGCTATGATCCAAAATATAGGAGACTGTTTTTGCATCTAAGCGAATATTTATTGTATTTAATATTCCACCAGTCATCGGAACTGAGTAGTGAGCCTCAAAAATTTCAGGTGTGTTACAAGCCATTACTGAGACAGTGTCTCCTTCGCCAATTCCAATTTTTTCTAGCGCGCTCGCAAATTTTATACATCTTTTATATATCTCAGACCAAGTGTATGATCTGTCTTCATAAACTATCCCAACATAATCTGGATAAATATCCTTTGCTCTTTCTAAAAAACTTAATGGCGTTAATGGAACAAAATTTGCGTCGTTTTTATCAAGATTTTGATTGTATTTATTCACTTAGTTAAACTTAGCACTCATTGTGTATTTGCTACCAGAAATTGCTGATTTGTAGTGACTATCAACCCTAGGTAAAATTTTATCAAAATAATAATTACCAGTATTTATTTTATCATCATAAAATTCTTTATTAGTTGAATGATTTTCATAACTTTTTCTTAAAACTTTTAACCATACAAATGCTAAAGATGTATAACCAAAGTATTTCAAATAATCATTGCATGATGCGCTAATATCATCTTTTTCTGTATTGCCTTCTGGATCCATCCAATTTGTAAAGTCTATCAGGACATTTTTTAATTTTTCTAAAATTAATGTTTTATCTTTAATTTTATCAATTGATTTACTAATCTTAATTTCTTCATCAATTAAAGATAAAAAATTACTGAATATATTTTTTTGGCTTACTTTTCTAAATACAAAATCTATGGCTTGAACGGAATTTGTACCTTCGTAGATAGGGGTAATTCTGTTATCTCTGAATAATTGTTCTATACCTTGATCTTTGGTATATCCGTATCCACCAAATATTTGAATAGCCTCATTTGTAATATCCATCGCCATGTCGGTAAAAAAAGACTTAATAACAGGAGTCATTAATGAAACCATTTCACCCGCTTTTTTTCTAACATTCTGGTCGTTATGATTCAAACTCACATCAATTTGTTGTGCCATCCAAAATGATAAGGCTCTTTCTCCCTCGATAATCGATTTCATATTCATCAAACTTCTTCTAATATCAGCGTGCTGAATTATTAAGTCTGTATCCCCATTTTTATTTTCATTTGACTTACCTTGTTTTCTATCTTTTGCATAACTTAAGGCAGTTTGATAAGCTGTTTCTGAAATTCCTAAACCTTGAATTCCAACAATGATTCTCTCTAAATTCATCATAGTAAACATTGAATTTAGTCCTTTATTTTCAGGACCAATCATATAACCGTTCGCTTCATCAAAACTTAGTACACAAGTAGCTGAACCTTTAATTCCCATTTTAGACTCAATAGACACTGTATTAACTCCGTTTCTCGAACCTACTGAACCATCTTCATTTATTTCATACTTAGGAACTAGAAATAAACTTATACCTCTTGTGCCTTTTGGTGCATCTGCGGTTCTTGCTAAAACTAAATGAATTATGTTTTCTGTTAGATCGTGATCACCTGAGGTTATAAAAATTTTTTGCCCACTTATCTTGTAGCCGTTTCCATTTTTTACAGCCTTTGTTTTTATCAGTCCTAGATCTGTACCACACTGAGGTTCTGTCAAACACATTGTGCCACTCCACTTTCCCTCTACTATTTTAGGAAGATATTTATTTTTAATTTCTTCTGTTCCATGAGTTTTAAGACAATTATAAGCTCCAATACTTAATTCACTGTAAAGTTTAAATGACAAGCTAGACGAAGATAACATCTCATCGAAAAATGCACTGACAGTTTTTGGCATTCCTTGTCCGCCATACTCAGGATCACAAGATAGAGATACCCATCCGTCTTCTATAAATTTTGAATATACTTCTTTATAACCTGGAGGCGTTCTAACAACTCCATTTTCATAAATACATGGTTTTTCATCACCTACTTTTGCTAATGGTAGAATTAAATCCTGATTTATTTTTGCAGCCTCTTCTAATATGTTTTTTACTAGATCTGGTGTAACTTCTTTATTTTTTTCTATTTCATTATATTCTTTATTGTCTTTTAGATGTTCAAAAAGAAACATCATATCATCTATAGGAGCTGAATAAATTGTCATAATTTTTTTCTTAAATTAAATTAAAATATTTAATTTTGCAAACAGGCAATGATTGCATCACCCATTTGTGAGGTGGATACTTCCTTAGTGCCTTGAGACATAATATCTTTTGTTCTCAAACCCTTATCTAGAACGTCCTGAACTGATTTCTCTAACAAATCAGCTTCTTTATCTAAATCAAGAGAATATCTTAATGCCATAGCAAAACTTAATATTGTAGCAATAGGATTTGCAAGACCTTTACCAGCGATATCTGGAGCTGAACCATGAATAGGTTCATACATTGCTCTCATTTCACCGTCTTTATTTTTTGCACCAAGTGATGCTGAAGGTAATAATCCAAGAGATCCTGTTAACATCGAAGCTTCATCTGAAAGCATATCACCAAATAAATTATCTGTTACAATAACATCAAATTGTTTAGGATTTCTAAGTAATTGCATAGCACAGTTATCAGCTAACATATGACTTAATTCTACATCTTTATATTCTCTATCATGTAAAGCTTGAACATCCTCTTTCCAAAGCAATCCTGCTTCCATAACATTTGATTTTTCACATGATGTTACTTTGTTCTTTCGTTTTCTAGCAAGATCAAAAGCTACTTTTGCAACTCTTTCTATTTCACTCGTTGTATATGTATGCGTATTTATCCCTTTTCTCTCTCCATTATCTATTGGTTTAATACCTCGAGGTTCTCCAAAGTAAATTCCACCGGTCAGCTCTCTTACAATCATGATGTCTAGACCAGAAACTATTTCTGGCTTTAAAGTAGAAGCATCAACTAATTGTTTAAAGCAAATTGCAGGTCTTAAATTTGCAAAAAGTTTAAGTTCCTTTCTTAATTTCAATAAAGCTCTTTCAGGTTTTTTTGAAAATTCTAGATTATCCCATTTAGGACCACCTACAGCTCCTAAAATAACTGCCTCACACTCTAATGCTTTGTAAAAAACCTCATCAGTAATTGGAGTGCCATGTTTATCATATGATGCCCCACCAGCTAAATCTTCATCAATTTCAAAATCTAAAGATTTATTTGTGTTAAACCAATTTATAATTTTCTTAACTTCAGTAATTACTTCAGGACCAATACCGTCACCTGGAAGTAACAGAAATTTTCTTTTTTTTATTTTAATCATTGAAAATCCAAGGTTTTGAGGACTTTAATTTTTTTTCGAAGGAGTCAATTTTATCTGATTTCTCTAGAGATAATGCAATGTCATCTAAACCCTCAATTAAACATTTTTTTTTGAATTCATCTAACTCAAATTTTATTTCATTGTTACCAAAAACTATTTTTTGATCTTTAAGATTAATCAAAATTTTTTCCCTTCTATTTGAATATTCTGAAATTTGTTTTATTTGCTCTTCACTAATGGTGATTGGTAAAATTCCATTTTTGAAACAATTATTATAAAATATATCAGCGTAGCTTGAGCTAATTACACAAGTAATACCAAAATCTAATAAAGCCCATGGCGCATGTTCTCTTGATGAACCACAGCCAAAATTTTTCCCGGCTATTAAAATTTTTGAATTAGCGTAAGGTTCATTATTAAGTATAAAATTTTTAATTTCTTTGCCAGTTTCATCATATCTCATTTCGAAGAAAAGATTTTTACCTAAACCAGTTCTTTTGATTGTTTTTAAAAACTGTTTTGGGATTATCATATCAGTATCAATATTAACTATTGGAAGATATGCGGGTATACTCTCTAACGTATCAAATTTTTTCATTAATATTCGTACTTTCTTACATCATCCAAGTTTCCAGATATTGCAGCAGCAGCAGCCATACCTGGGCTAACTAAATGAGTTCTTCCACCTCTTCCTTGTCTTCCCTCAAAATTTCTATTTGAGGTCGAGGCACACCTTTCTTCAGGCTTAAGTTTATCAGCGTTCATAGCAAGGCACATGGAACAACCCGGCTCTCTCCACTCAAAACCAGATTGCTTAAAAATTTTATCTAAACCTTCTTGTTCTGCTTGTTCTTTTACTAACCCAGAGCCAGGCACAATTATAGCATTAACGTGTGACGCAATTTTTTTATCTTTTAAAATTTTAGCAGCATCTCTAAGGTCCTCTATTCTTCCATTTGTACAGCTGCCTATAAATACTTTATCAATTTTAATATCTTTAATATTAGTATTAGGTTTTAGACCCATATAATTTAAAGATCTTGTAATTGAGTTTTTTCTATCCTCATCACTTTCATTATCAGGATTAGGAACTTTACCATCTATTTCAACAACGTCTTGAGGTGATGTACCCCAAGTCACCATTGGTTTTATTTCAGCACCATCCAATGTTATCTCTTTATCAAAGTAAGCATTCTTATCAGTTTTCAATTTGCTCCAATATTCAATGGCTTTGTCCCAACTTTCACCTTTCGGTGACATTGGTTTTCCCTTTAGATAATTAAAAATTTTTGTATCAGGTTCTATTAGGCCAGCTCTTGCCCCGCCCTCTATGGTCATGTTACAAATAGTCATTCTTTGCTCAACACTTAAACTTGAAATTAAATTTCCTGCGTACTCAATTACATATCCTGTTCCACCTGCAGTCCCAATTTTGCCAATTATTTGAAGAATTACATCTTTTGATGTTACACCTATAGGTAAACTACCATTCACATTTATTCTAAAATTTTTAGATTTTTTTTGAACTAGAGTTTGTGTTGCTAGAACATGTTCAACTTCAGAAGTCCCTATTCCAAACGCCAATGCACCAAATGCACCATGTGTAGCAGTATGGCTATCGCCACAAACAATTATGTTTCCGGGCTGGGTAAAACCTTGTTCAGGACCAATTATATGAACAATACCTTGTCTCTTATCATCCATTCCAAATAATTGAATACCAAATTCTTTACAATTTTTCTCAAGAGTTTCTACCTGAATTCTCGAATCCTCGTCTGCAATTCCTTTAGATCTATCTGTAGTTGGAACATTATGATCTGCAACCGCAAGTGTTAATCTAGGTTGTCTTACTTTCCTGTTTGTGTTTCTAAGACCCTCAAATGCTTGAGGACTGGTTACCTCATGAATTAGATGTCTATCAACAAACAGTAACGATGTACCATCATCCTGTTCATGAACAAGATGCTCTTCCCAAATTTTATCGTAAATAGTTTGTGACATTTAGAAAAATATTATTTTTTCTCTGCGGGACTTTCTTGTTTTTGCTCCTCTTTTTTAATTTCTTCTTTTGGAGCTTCTGCCACTGCTTCTTTTTTAGCTGCATCAGAGCTTGCATCAGATTTTGGAACTTCTTTTAAATTCTCATCTGTTGATGGCAAAACATTTTCTTCAGTGACTTGTTGAATTTTTGTCTCTATATCAATTCCAATTTTCTTTTTAATCTTTTCAGCTATTCTTGCTGATTTACCAGTTCTATCCCTTAGATAATAAAGTTTTGCTCTTCTTACCTTTCCAGATCTTACAACTTTAATTGTATCAACAATTGGACTGTACAATGCAAATGTTCTCTCAACACCTTCACCAAATGAAATTTTTCTAACAGTAAATGATGAGTTTATATCTCTATTTTTTTTTGCAATACACACTCCTTCAAAAAACTGAATTCTGTCTCTTTTACCTTCAGTAATTCTTACTCCAACCTTTACTATATCTCCTGGAAAAAAATCAGGATGTTTTCTCTCAGAAACAATTTTTTTTACAATGGATTGATTAATTTCTTCAATATTTTTCATTTTAGTTCTTTTTAGTCTTCTTATATTTTTCCCACAAATCTGGTCTTCGGTCGCGTGTTATAGCCTCAGATTGTGATAAACGCCAGTCTTTAATTTTGGCATGATCTCCTGATAATAACACTTCTGGCACACCTTTTTGCTCAAAAATTTGAGGTTTAGTATATTGGGGATATTCCAAAAGACCATTTTCGAAACTTTCATTTTTAGATGAGTTCATATTGCCTAATACGCCTGGAACAAATCTTAAAATCGCATCAAGAACTACAAATACAGCTGTTTCACCTCCAGATAAAATAAAGTCTCCAATACTTATTTCCTCTATATTTCTGCTTTCAATTATCCTTTGATCAATACCTTCAAAATGACCACATATAAAATTAATAGATTCAAATTCGGAAAATCTTTTTGCACAATTATGATCAAAAACTTTTCCTTTTGGGCTTAGGTAAATTATTTTTTCATTCTGTGGTAAATTTTTATCTAATGATCTTGCTAATACATCTGCTTTCATTATCATACCATCGCCACCACCGTACGGTGTATCATCAACTGTCTTGTGCTTATCCTCAGCATAATTTCTAATATCCACAATTTCTAAACTCCAAATCTTTTCCTTCATAGCTTTGCCAAATAAACCTTTTTCTAAGTAGCCTGGAAAATAGTCTGGATACAAAGTGAATACTCGAGACTTAAACATTTATTTTTTTTCTTCTCCCTTTGGAACTTCTGGAGCAGCTTCAGCCTTAGGAGCTTCTTTGGGATCTTCATTTTTTTGTGTTTCGCTCGTAGCATCTTTTTTAGGTGCTTCTGCATTATTATCTAATTTTGTCTCAGTTTTTGCTTCTGCTCCTTCGCCATCTTTTTTGTTTCGTTCTTTTTTAGGAACTGCTTTAATAGGGTTATTTCCATTAGCTGGCATTTTGATTATCTGGTTCTCACCAAGTATTCTAGCAACTCTAGTTGTTGGTTGCGCTCCTTGACTTAACCAATATTTAATTCTCTCTTGGTCTAGTCCTACTCTTTCTTTTTTTTCCTTTGGAAGTAACGGATTAAAGAAACCTAACTTTTCAATAAATCTTCCATCTCTTGGAAATCTACTGTCAGCAACAACAATTTTATAAACAGGTCTTTTTTTCGTACCACCCATTGATAATCTCATTTTTAACATTTTTTCTCCTTTTTTTATTTAAGTTGATTAAAAAGTTCTGGTGGTATTCCTTTGTCCACCATTCCTTTCATATTTCCTTTAGACATCTTTTTCATCATCTCAGACATCATTTTAAATTGTTTTAACAATTTATTGATAGTGGCAATGTCAGTACCAGAGCCATTAGCAATTCTTTTCTTTCTGGATCCGTCAATTATCTTTGGATTTTCTCTTTCTTTTTTAGTCATAGATAAAATTACAGCTTCATTTTGGGTAATTATTTTCTCGTCTACGCCTGCTTCATCCATTTGGGATTTAATTTTTGAAACACCTGGCAGAAAAGACATGATACCCTCGATACCACCCATTTTCTTCATTTGTCGTAATTGTGATAAATAGTCTCCTAAGGAAAATTGACCTTTTTTTAATTTTTCTTCAGTTTTTTTTAAATTTTCTTGATCTATATCTTCAGCAGCTTTTTCAACAAGAGAAACGATATCTCCCATTCCTAAAATTCTATTTGCTATTCTATCAGGATAAAAAATTTCAAAATCATCTATTTTCTCTCCAATTCCCAAAAATTTTATAGGAACATCTGCAACGTACTTCATACTTAATGCTGCACCACCTCTTCCGTCACCATCTGATCTGGTAAGAACTATACCTGTTAAATTTACAGTATTTTTAAATTCTTTAGCCACATTTGCAGCAACTTGACCTGTTAAAGAATCTGCAACTAATATAGTTTCTGAAGGATTTATAATTCCCTCTATTTGTTTAATTTCACTCATCATTTGAAGATCTATTTGAGTTCTTCCTGCTGTATCAAAAAGGATTACCTCGGAGCCGTTCAGATTTGCTGCACTTAAAGCTCGTCTGCAAATATCTGCAGGTAATTGACCTTCAATAACAGGTAAAGTAATTATGTTATTTTGTTCTCCAAGTAATTTTAATTGTTCTTGTGCAGCTGGCCGGTGCACATCAAGACTAACCATCATTACTTTTTTTTTATTATTTTTTTCTAGAAATTTAGCCAGCTTTGCAGTGGTGGTAGTTTTTCCTGATCCTTGTAACCCCACCAACATAATAGGAACGGGTGGAACAGCATTAAGTAGAATATCTGAATTTTTATCACCTAAGAATGATACAAGTTCATCATAAACAATTTTAACAACCATTTGTCCAGGTGATGTTGATCTTACTATTTCTTTGCCTAGAGCTTTTGGTTTAACTCTGTTTATGAATTCTTTTACAACGTCTAGAGATACATCAGCCTCTAATAAAGCAAGACGAATAGCACGCAATCCTTCATCCACTTGTTTTTCATCAAGGGAAGGCGCTTTTTTTAAAGAGGAAAAAATTTCCTCAAATTTATTTGTTAAATTTTCAAACATAATTTTACACAGCAGGCATCGCACCAGTGGGCGAACCCTCGCTGACTGGTGTCGATCTCTTTGTTACCAAAGACACCGCAAATTGCTTTATTTTGCGGAAACAGTGGTAAACTATAATAGAGGTTCAAAAAGTCAATAAATAAGTTAAGTATTTAATCTATGGAATTTGATGCTTTTAGAATGGACGGTTTGGGTAATGATTTTGTCATTATTGATCAAAGAAAAAGATCAGTAAGTCTTACCAAGGATCAAATTATAAAAATTTGTGATCGTAATTTTTTAGGATGTGATCAATTAATTTTTATACAAAATAGCACTATATCAAATGCTTCAATGCAATTTTATAATTCAGATGGGAGTACATCAGGAGCATGTGGTAATGGAACAAGATGTGTTGCATATTTGATTTCAGAAGAGGAGAAAAATAAAAACGTAAGTCTAAATGTTGATAATCAAATACTTAATTCTAAAATTTTAGATAGTAAACAGGTTGAAACAATAATTGGAAAACCTAAACTGAATTGGAAGGATATCCCGCTTAATAGAGAATTGAATACAAGAAATTTAGAATTGACCATTTCAGATGTAGACAATAATCAAATTACTGGAGGTGTAGGTATCAATGTTGGTAATCCCCATGTAATTTTTTTTGTAAATGATGTTGAGTTATTTGACTTAAAAAAAATTGGTCCACAGATAGAGAATAATGAAATATTTCCAGAAAAATGTAATGTTACATTGGCTCAGAAAATAAATAACGAACATATTAAAATAAAAGTTTGGGAGAGGGGTGCTGGACTAACAAAAGCTTGCGGTACAGCTGCATGTGCAACAGCTGTTGCTGCTAACATTGATGAATTGGAAAATACAGTCACTGAAATAGAATTTAAACTGGGAAGATTACAAATAAAAATTGATCAAGATAAGTTTATACATATGAAAGGTCCTGTTTCGGAAATACAAAAAATAACAATTAAAATTTAATGGGAATTTTTGAAAAATTTAAAATCGGATTTAAAAAAAGTGCCGATAATATTGCTTCTGGTCTAAAAGAAATAATAATTAAAAAAGAAATAGATGACAAAACATTAGATGAAATTGAGGAATTCTTAATTAGCTCAGATGTGGGAATTGATGCTTCTTCAGAAATAAAAGAAATAATAGCACAAAAAAAAATTGATCCAAAAAATAATGCCGTAAGTGAGGTTAATAAAATACTTGAAGAATATATTATCAATCTTATGGAACCACTCGAAAAAAAAAACTTTTTTGAAAAAAAAGAGAATTTGAATATTATTTTAATTTCAGGTGTTAATGGTGTAGGCAAAACCACAACGATTGGGAAAATTGGAAAAATTTTTATTGAAAATCATAATAAAGTTATATTTTCTGCATGTGATACTTTTAGAGCTGCAGCAATTGAACAGCTTGAGGAGTGGTCAAATCGAGTTGGGGCTACGATTATAAAATCAAATGCTGGTTCTGATCCAGCCTCAGTTGCATTTAAAGCTGTTGAATATGCTAAGCAAAACAATATCAATCAAGTTTTGATAGATACTGCAGGAAGACTACAGAATAAAAAAAATCTTATGGAAGAGTTTAAGAAAATAGGAAATGTAGTAAAAAAAAGTTCTGAGGGCGCACCCCACGAGGTAATACTTGTTTTGGACGCAACATCAGGTCAAAATATTATTAATCAATTAGAGGAATTTAATAAAATTATTCCAGTTTCAGGATTAATAATGACAAAATTAGATGGTACCGCAAAAGGAGGAATTCTAATTGCACTCTCAAAAAAATATAAAATACCAATTGTCGGACTTGGTTTAGGTGAAAAAGAAGATGATTTGCAAGTTTTTAACGCAAAACAATTCGCGAGTGCATTTACTCAAAAGATGTAATTAAGTTTTTTGAAATCAGTGGCTTGTAGATATTACATTCAAAGTTTGTTTTCAAATCTCTATAACCACAGTTTTTTGCAAAACTTGAAACAATAAATTCCAATTTTCCATTTAATTTTGTAATAGACAAATGTTTGTTTGAAATACTGAACTTAAGATTTTTTAAAAAATTTTTTGTTGCACTTACTAATATCAATGTATCATTATCATTTAACAGATAATATGCAAAGTCCTCGGGAAACATTGGATATTCGAAGTTGTTTGTGATCTTTTTTACTCTTTTTGGAAACCATTCATAAGAGATAAGAGGATAATCTTTCTTAGTCTTATGGTCATATATATAAAGGTCTTGGGGATAATCATTGAGATAATTTCTATACTCTCCTTTTGCAATTATAGCCTTTTCTCTAGTCTTAAAATAAAGAGTGAATTTTTTGTCATAAGACTCCATCAGACCAATATGAAAATATTTATTTATTTTTTCTGCATAAGCATTATTAAAAAAAACAAAAAATAAAAAAATTATAATTTTTTTCATTATAATTTTTAACTAAAGAAAAAGATAATGCTTTGGTTAAATTGTGTTCTAATTTAAGCTGGAAATAAATTTTTTAATTGTGTTTATTAAATTTTCATTAAAATTCATCATATGATCGTCATTATCACTGAAAAAATTGTATTTAACACCATCAAATTTTTCGTACATTTCTTCACCCATACTAAAAGGAACAATTTTATCCTCTCTTCCGTGCATTATTAGAACAGGCGAGTTTATTTTTGATATTTTTTCAATTGACTTATATTTGTCCTTTAAAATTAATTTAGCTGGCAAATATGGGTAATATTTTTTAGCTAGGATTTCCATTGAGGTAAATGGTGACTCTAATATTAAACCAGAAAAACTATTAGAGCTTGCAAGATCTACAGCAATTGCTGTTCCAAGAGATTCTCCATATAATATAATTGAATCGTCTTCTACGCCGTTTGAATTAAGCCATTTCTTCACAGCCTTTGCGTCTTCATAAAGTCCTTGCTCAGTTGGTTTGCCCTTATTTCCACTGAAACCTCTGTAAGCAAATATTAAATAATTAGTGTCTAACTTAGATAATTCATTAAGTTTATAAATTCTATTATCTATTTTTCCTGCATTTCCGTGAAAAAAAAGAATAGTTTTAAAGTTTTTATTTTTCACAAATCTCCAAGCTACAAGTTCATTTTCGGACTGAATATATACTTTTTCTATTTTATGATTAAGCGGTCCTTCATCTAAGTAATTATTTTCACCTGGATGGTAGAGCAGTTTCCTTTGATAAATATAAACAACAAGTGAAACACCCAAATAAATTATAAAAATGTAAAATAATATTTTAAAAAAAAACATTTTTTTAATTTTGTTCATTTTAAAATTTTTTTTTGAACTAAATAAATTCCTAAAAATACAAATAAAGTACTATATATATGATATATCTCTACTACTTCATCAAAAAATACTAATCCATAAAATGCTCCGTAAGTTGTATATAAATATAAAACTGAACCGGTAATTGAAGCACCTAATTTTGATTGAACAAAATTATACAGTAAAAAAGCTATTATACTTGGAGATATTGCGGCAAACATAACCCAACTAAAAAAATCAATATTAAAAGTTGTTTCAGAATAAAATGAATTCTCAATGATATAGAAAGGTAGAAGACTTAATGCGCCAAATAAAGCAATTAAATTAAATCTTAATAATATATTAAGGTTTGATTTTTTATAAAATAAAAAAATAGAGTATATTGCCCATCCTATAGATGCTCCCAACATCCAGAAATCACCTAAATTAAATTTTATATTTAATAAGTTTAATATATTTCCCTTTGCAATAACTGTTAAAACACCAAATAAACATAAAAAAGTTCCACAAACTCTAAAAATATTTATTTTTTCATTAAAAATTATGACTGAGATTATGATAATAAAAATAGGGGATGATGAGTAAATTATCCCCATGTTCACCACTGTTGTTGTTTTTCCAGCTAAAAAGGGGAAAGCTCCACACACTCCACAACTTAAAGTTCCTAAAATAAATAAATTTAAAAATTCTTTTTTTATATATTTTAAATTTGAAGAAATGAATTTAATTGTAAAAGGAAGTAGTAATAAAAAACAAAAAATCCATCTCCAAAAAGCTAAGGAAATCGGTGGTACAATATTTACCGCTCCTCTGGCAATTATTAAATTGCTTGCCATAAAAATTGGTTGAATAAAAAGCAATAGATAAGGAAAAAGATTTTGTTTGTTCATCTGTATTTCTTATAGTTTAATTTTTATTTTTAAGAAGATATGTTTAGATTGAAAGATTTATTGCTTGTCAAAAAAAGCTTCGTAAATCATCATTATAATTGCTGCACCCATAAAGATATATACAGGTAATACGTCTAAAAAAGTTATCATCATAGATCTAGTAAGAGTAGTAGCTAAGCCAACTAAAAAGAATAGAGCAAACGAAATTCCAATAGCTGTTGTTAATTTATTCATATTTAATCTTCACATTCCTTCTCTAGCCATCTAGCAACTCCTAAAAATCTGTGATCATCATATTTATCACCGATTAATTGAACACCCAATGGTAATTTATTTTCACCTTCAAGTAAAGGAAGAGAAATACATGGCGTACCAAGATAAGACCAAACCTTATTAAATTCTGCAGTGCCTGTGCTTTTTAATCCTTTAGGTGCGACCCCTGGACTGGACGGCATTAGCACCCCATGATAATCCTCAAAAACTTCTTTATAAGATTCATAACTTTGTTTCCTAAAATCAATAGCCTCTGCATATTCTTTTGCAGAGTATTTATTTCCTCTAGAAATTGCATCTTTCATGTATTTAGACAATTTAGATTTGAACTTTTTATAATAAATTGAAAAATTGTTTGCTAAGTCTGTTTCGTGAATTACTTGATGATATTTATGTATATCTTTGAAGTAAGACGGAGTATCAAAAACTTCAATGTTTTTAAAAGACTTAATAAAATATCCAAAAGCATCTCTAGATTTTTTTTCAATCATCTTCCAGTGATTTGTTTTATAAAATATAAATTTTGGTTCAAATAATGGGCCTTTTTTTGTCTCTGCTAGAATATTCTCTGATGAATAATGTATTGAAGCTGGATCCTGATTGTCTTTTTTAATTAAAGCTTTAGCTAATAAAGCAACATCCTCTACATTTCTTCCAAACATACCAATATGATCTAAAGTTTGAGAGGTTCTTAAAACACCATTTCTTGATATTAAGCCATAAGTTGGTTTATAGCCTACTACACCACAGTAAGAAGCAGGTCTTATTACTGATCCACCTGTTTGAGATCCAATTGAAAGGGGTGCCATATATGATGCAACTGATGCAGCTGATCCACTCGAAGAACCACCTGGTGTTCTAGAATAATCATGTGGGTTCGTAGTTTTTGGAGGTCCAAGAAAAGCTAATTCTGAAGTTGCAGTTTTGCCCATTACAATAGCTCCCTCCGAAATTAATAAATCGATAATTTCTGCATTTTGTGAGTAAGATTTGCCTTTTCTTATGCTTGTGCCGCATTCAGTTGGCATCTCAACTGTTCCAATAATATCTTTAACAGCTACAGGTATACCATGTAAGAAGCCAATTGGTTTACCTGACCTTCTGTAGTCGTCTGCCTCTTTAGCTTTCTCTAATAAAATTTTTTTATCAAAAAATGCCCAAGCTTTTACCTCTTTTTCAAATTGATCAATTCTCTCGATATATTTTTCGCATAATTCTACTGAGGTTAATTCTGAATTTTTTATTTTTAAAGCAAGGTTTTCTACACTCTGTGAAAATATGTCATTCATCAATTTCTTCTTTAGTCAGCAAAAAGTACATCAGGAAGCCATAAAGCTATTCCTGGAAAAATGTACATCAATACCATTGCAAAAATCACTATCCCTAAAAATGGCATAATCCCTTTAAATATTTCCAACAATTCTACATTTTTTGTTTGTACACCTTTAAGATAATATGCAGACATTGCCATGGGGGGTGTTAAGAAAGATGTTTGCAAGTTTAATGCAATCAACATAGCAAAGAAATACGGATTAACACCAAAAAATTCTACCAGTGGAAGGAATATAGGTACAAAAATAATTAGAATTTCTGTCCATTCTAAAGGCCATCCTAAAATAAAAATAATTATTTGAGTTATCACTAAAAACTGCCAAGGTGCTAAGTTCATAGATTTAAAAAAGTGTTCAAAAACTTCGTGACCACCCAAATAAGAAAACACTGCTGCAAAAGTCCATGATCCTACAAACAACCACATTATCATTGCGGTTGTTTTTGCCGTAAGGAAAACAGACTCTTTAAAACTTTTCCATTTTAAAGACTTATAAATTAAAGATAGGACTAAAGATCCAAGAGCTCCCACCGCAGCAGCCTCTGCTGGTGTTGCAAGACCAGCAAGAATAGTACCTAAAACTAATATTATTAGAGAAAATAATGGTACAAATGAAACTAAAACCTCTTTTAATATCACTGCTCTTGGTGGTATTTCCTCCTTTGGAGGCTTAGGTGCAATGGATGGATTAAAGTAGGCCCTAGTTATTGCATAAATTATATAAAGCCCTGCCAACATTAATCCAGGAAATATTGCAGCTGCAAATAATCTAAGAGGAGATAATTGAGCAATAACTGCGTAAACTATAAGCATAATACTTGGAGGAATTAAAATACCTAAACAACCACCCGAACATATAACTCCCGATGCAAATTTTTTATCATAACCTGCTCTTATCATTGCAGGCCATGCAAGTAATCCCATTAATGTAACTACTGCACCAATTATTCCTGTAGCTGTAGAAAACAATGCACAAGTGACAAGAGCAGCTACAGCCATTGAAGCTGGCAAACCATGTGAAGCTAGTCTAATTGCATTAAATAATCTTGCTACAATTCCTGCTCTTTCAACTAGATAACCCATAAATAAAAATAAGGGGACGGCGGTAAGCACTGTATTGTCCATTACGGAATATGTGTTTTGAACAAATAATTGGAATATCCTGTTATCCAACAAATGATCCATTCTTGACGGATCGTAATATGCAAAATAACCAAAACCAATTCCCATTGCCATTAAGGTAAAAGCAATTGGAAAACCTAAAAGCACTGCAAATAGAAATATACCCATCATCAAGATAGCTATTTCAGGATTTGTTAAACTAAATAACATCTTTTTGGTCCTCGTCTTGAGTTGTTCTCATTAAAATTTTTTCTGTCTCCTCGGCAACAACCATTCTCGCAGGCCAATGACCAGTTTGAATGCAAATGATTGATCTGAATACCTCACTTATTCCTTGAATGATTAATAGTAAACCAGAAAGTGGTATCAAAGATTTTGCCATATAAATTTGAATTTGTGCTGGACTATTCCAACTTGTTTCTTTTATTTTCCAAGCCATAGATGCGTATTCGTACCCATAAAATGCTAAAGCTAAAACACCTGGAAAGAAAAATACAAAATATAAAATTAGATCAATCCAACCTTGGGTTCTGGGTTTGAATAATCGGTAAATTACATCACCTCTTACATGGGCCTCGGTCGACAAAGTATAAGCACCTGCCATCATAAAAATGGCTCCATACATTTGAAGACTAAAATCAAAATTCCATAATGTGGGAGCATTAAATGCATATGCCATAACCACCTCATAACAAGTTCCACCCATTAAAATTACAATACACCATGAAAATGCCTTACCCATTGATGTACTTAATTGATCTGCAAACTTGATAAATGATCTCATAAAAACTGTCTAAGTAATAACAAAAAGGGGGCTAAAAAGCCCCCCTTTTTTTTCTAATTTATTAAAAATTATTAGATTTTTACTTTTGCTATTGGACCAAACTCATTTTCGTAAGCAAGTTTGTAATTAGGCTGATTCATCAGCAAGTACTTCATTACTCTCTTAGCATACGCTTTTTGTGAGTCTATGATTTTCTTAAAGAATGGATCTTTTCCAGAAAAGTCACCGACTACTTTGTCCCAACCTTTTAACTGCTCAGAAAGAATTGCATCTGAAGTTTGATATACATTTACTTTATGCTCATTCATTAACTTAGATAAGTCTGCTGAATATCTTACTAAAGCTTTAAAGTAGTTATCAGTGTTTGCAGCATAGGCAGCATTTTTCAAAATTGCTTGATGTGCAGGCGAAAGGTTGTTGTATGATTTTTTGTTAATAGGAATTTCAAACATCTCCTGAGATTGGTGGAAACTACCTAAGTGATAATGCTTAGATACATCCTGCATACCAAACTGAGAGTCTGAAGTTGGGTTGTTAAACTCAGCTGCATCAATCAAACCAGTTTTCATTGCTGGTTGGATTTCTCCACCTGGTAACTGTCTTACGACCATTCCCATTGCAGTAAGAACGTTAGTTGCAAGACCAACTGTTCTATATTTCATTCCTTTAACGTCGGATACTTTAGTTACATTCTTTTTAAACCATCCGAATGGTTGAGCTGGCATAGGCATATGAAAGAAACCAACATAGTCAAAACCAACTTTAGCTAAAGTTTCTTCGTATAGAGCTCTTCCTCCACCATATTCCATCCATCCCATAACTTCTTGTGATGACATACCGTATGATGGTCCAGTTCCAAATAATGAAGCTGCTGGGTTTTTTCCATACCAATATGCAGTCACCCAGTGACCCATATCAAGTACTCCAGAACTTACAGCTTGTCCAATTTCGGAAGTTTTAACAACTGCACCAACTGGTTGTAAGTCAATTTTTAATGTTCCGCCTGACATCTGATCAACCATTTTCGCATAGTCTCCTGCCATTTCGAAAAAGATATTTGCTCCGCTAGGCCAAGCTGCTTGCATTTTAAGAGTTGTATGACCACCCCCCAATGCAAGATTAGGCATTGCTACTGCTGCTGTTGCTGCTGCACCAGTTGCTGCTGCCGTTTTAAAGAACTTACGTCTTGAAGGAATTTTACCCTTCAAAAGTTTTTTTTCTTTAACCATTTATTTCTCCTCTTTAAGTTAATTAACTTCAAAGATTTAAACATGTAAAGTTGTTAGAGTCATTCTAAAATCGATTATATATTTAAATTAAATACAATTTGAGATTGTATAATTAGGTCAAAAAGTCCTAATTCACTTTATTCTTACAGTCTCCTGTTTTGAAAAATTCATCAATATTGTCAATTGCAAGATTAGCCATAGCAGTTCTTGTTTCTTTTGTAGCACTTCCTAAATGGGGAAGAATAAAAGCACTCTTATATTTAAGATAACCTGGATTTAAATTTGGTTCATTTTTGTAGACATCTAAACCAACTGCATAGACTTTTCTTCTTTCAAGTGCATCTATTAAAGCTTCGTCGTCTACAATATCTCCTCTTGCAACGTTAGTGACAACTGCACCTTTTGGCAAATACTCAATGGTCTCTTTATTAATCATATCAATTGTCTCTTTTGAAGCTGGACAACAAATAGATAAAACATCAGATACTGACAACAAACTTTTTAAATTGTCATGGTAAACAGCACCTTGTTCTTTTTCCTCAGCTAGTTTTGATCGATTATGATAATGTATTATCATTCCTAAAGACTTTGCAATTTTTGCAATTTTTTGACCAATTCTTCCCATGCCTAATACCCCAAGTCTTGCACCAGTCAGTTGCTTTCCAATTAAATAATCTGCAGACCACTTCCAGTTGCTTTCTTTTGCAGACTCTATTCCCTCTGATGCTCTTCTGCATGCTCCAAGTATTAACAAGATTCCAATTTCAGCTGTAGCATCAGTTAAAACGTCAGGTGTATTTGTAACCGCTATTCCTCTCGTCTTAGCAGCTTCTAAATCTATATTTCCAAAACCAACTGCAAAATTTGAAATAATTTTTATAGTTTCAGGTAGATTGTTTATTGTTTCAGCATCAAATTTATCTGTTAAAGACGATAATATTCCGTCTTTCCCTTCACTCATTTCAATTAATTTTTTTTGAGAATATAATTCGTCATTTAAGTTTAAATTAGCATCAAAACTTTTTAATGCTTTGTCTTCACAAGATCTAAGTAATTTTCTTGTTACTAGAATTTTTTTCATATTAAATTTTATTCAAAATTTTTGGTTTAGGACCACCTGTGTACCAATCTAGCAGTTCTATAGTATGTAAAATTGGTATATTGGTACCATTAGATATTTGGGTGATACAGCCTATATTTCCAGTAGATATAATCTGTGGATTTGTACTCTCTATATTTTTAACTTTGTCTTTTAAAAGATTTTTCGCGATTTCTGTTTGCAGAATATTATAAGTTCCAGCAGAGCCACAACAAAGGTGTCCATTGGGTATTTCCATAATATCATTGTCAGTTTTTTGAAGTAAGCTGATCGGTTCATTATGAACCTTTTGACCATGTTGCATTGAACATGCAGAATGATAAGCAATTTTATATTTCTTATTTTTCTTTTGTATATTTAGTTTTAGGTTTTCTGATAAATATTCAGTAACATCTTTGCTTAACTCAGATACTGTTTTTGCTTTAGCTTTTAATTTTTTGTCATTTCTAAATATAAATCCATAGTCTTTTAAAGTGGTTCCACATCCAGAGGTATTAGATAATATTGCATCAAGATTTCCCTTTTTATGTTCTTCATACCAAGTTTCAATATTATTTATAAAATCAATATTTGCATCGTCCTCTTTACCTAAATGATGATTTAATGAGCCACAACATCTAATTTTTTTTGGAACAACAACTTCAACGCCATGTCTATTTAATAATCTTATTGTGGACTCGTTTATTTGTGGCGATAGTTCTTTTTGCACGCATCCAGTCAATAAGGCTACTCTTGCAATTTTTTTTCCATTTGCTGGATACATTTCCTTTACTTTGATAGTTTTTTCTGGAAAAGAAGTTGGCATCAATTCCATCATGTCTTTTATTTTCTTTGGAAATAAAAATTTAAATAACTTTCCGATCTTAACTAGATAACTTGTTAATTTAAAATATTGAGTATTTGGAAGAACTTTCGATAAAAAATTTCTTAAAATTTTATCAAATAAAGGTCTGTCATAATTTTTTTCAATATATTTTCTGCCATGATCAATCACATGCATATAATTTACACCGGCTGGACAAGTCGTCATGCAGCTATAACATGATAGACAACGGTCTATGTGCTTAACGACTTTTTTGGAGGGTTTTCTCTCATTTTCCAACATATCCTGAATTAGATAAATTCTTCCTCTTGGTCCATCTAGTTCATCGCCTAATATTCCATAGGTAGGGCAAGTTGCATTGCACATTCCACAATGCACACATTTTTGAAATATCTTTTCTGTAGACTGGTTGTCTTTATCTTTTAGTTGGTTTTCTGAAAAATTGGTTTGCATTAAAGTTCTCTATACATTCTTCCAGGATTAAAAATTTTTTTTGGATCAAAACTATCTTTTATTTTTTTTGATATCATTAATCTTGTACTATCGATAGTAAACAAAGTGTCTTGAAAATCAAAATTTTCAGATTTTTTAAGAATCGTTAGATATCCACTATTTTCAAGGATAAAATTTTTTATTTTGTTTATTTTTTCATCGTCTTTGTCGAGGACCTCGATCCAAAACAATGATCCGCACCAATCAATGTAATATTTATGATTTTTATTAAGAAATTTACTAAATGTCTCACATTTAGCGGGAGGCATAACAGCTCTCAAAATATTATTTTTTGTTCCACTGAATAACTCCAAATTATTGACTTTTTTCCAAAAAGGTACTGATTGGTGAACATCTAATATTGAACTTTTGAAATTTGATAAATCTAACTCTATTTTTAGCTCTTTTAATCTCTCGTCAATTGATCTCTTGTCTCCTTCAATTCTAAAAGCTAAAAAAGAACCTTCTTGATCCAGATCGTTAAATTTGAAAATTTTATTTTTTGTATGTTCATAGTTTTTATGACTAGGTTCCTCAGGTATGAATGTTGCTGCTGAAACTTCATTACTAGAGCTTAGAATTTTATCAAATAAATTTGATATTTTTTTAATTTCATCAGTATAAACAATAACTGTAATTTGGGATTGTTTTTTTGGAGAAACTTTTAATGTTATTTCAGTTAAAACAACAAGTGTTCCAAATGAACCTGATATTAATTTTGAAAGATCATAACCAGTAACATTTTTAACTACAGTCCCACCCGACTTTATAATATCACCTTTACCATTAACTCCTTTGAAACCTAAAATATGATCTCTAACACTTCCAACTTTAAATCTTCTGGATCCAGCAAAATTACACGCAACGTAGCCACCAATAGTTCCTTTGTTTGTTTGACCATTAATCATGTATCCAAAATCAATTGGTTCAAATGCTAACTCTTGATTGTTTTCCTCTAATATTTTTTCAATGTCTTCAATAGGAGTTCCTGCTTTTACTTTGATATAAAGTTCTTCTTTTTGATAGTCAATGATACCAGAAAGTTGTGATAGGCTGAGTTTTTTTGCAGTTTGTAAATTATAACCAAAAACTTTTTTTGTGCCTGTTCCTGTTATTTCTATAGGAAGTTTTTTTGAGTAAATTTCTCTTACTATTTCTGATACTTCTTTTTCAGTACTTGGACTTAACGTTTCAGAATCTAGGGAGATCTGGGAATTTTTCTTCTCCTCTGTGGACATGGACTCTTCCTTCCTCTGCACATTTTCTCAGTATCGGATAAACTTTTCCTGGATTTAATAGATTTTTTTCATCTAAAGACTTTTTGATATTTAATTGTTGTTGAATATCATCGTTATTGAAAGCTTCACACATCAATTCTCTTTTTTCTATTCCTACACCATGTTCACCTGTTAATGCTCCACCATGCTTTACACAAGCTTTTAAAATCTCCGCACCAAATTCTTCAGTTTTTCTCAACTGTTCTTTATCACTACCATCAAACATTATTAGAGGATGCAAGTTTCCATCTCCAGCATGAAAAGCGTTTGCTACAGCCAAATTATATTTTTTTGAAAGTTGACTTATTTCTTTTAAAATTAAAGATAGTTTTCCTCTTGGAATAGAGCCATCCATACAATAATAATCTGGGGCCATTGCTCCACAGGCTGGGAATGCAGCTTTTCTTCCAGACCAAAAAGCTAATCTCTCTTTTTCATTATTGCTTAACTTCATACTGTTAGAGTTATTTTGTTTTGCAATCTCACTTACTTTATTTAAAAGACCGTCAACTTCAGATTTGGTACCATCAAGCTCAACGATCATTAAAACTTCTGCATCTTTTGGATAACCAGCTTTTGAAAATTTATCTGTTGCATCAATCAATGCTTTATCCATCATTTCCATACCAGCAGGAACAATTCCACTAGATATAATATCAGAGACACAATTGCCTCCATCCTCGACGGTTGGAAAGCCAATTAAAGCTGCTCTAACAGATTGTGGTTTTCTTAAAATTTTTACTGTTACTTCTGTAATCACTCCCAAAAGTCCCTCGGATCCACATACTAGACCTAACAAGTCATATCCCTCTTGATCTAAAGTTTTACCGCCAATTCTTGTAATCGTCCCATCCATCATTACCATTTCAACACCAAGAATATTATTTGTGGTTGTTCCATATTTTAAAGAGTGAACACCCCCCGAGTTTTCAGCTACATTTCCACCAATTGAACATGCTAACTGACTTGAAGGATCTGGAGCATAGTAATATCCTTTGTGTTGCACAGCATGAGTAATTCCAAGGTTTGTAACTCCTGGTTGAGTTACTACACATTTATTATCAAAATCAATTTCAAGAATTTTGTTAAATTTACCAAGTCCTAACAATATTGCATCTTGAAGTGGTAACGCTCCGCCTGACAAACCTGTTCCTGCACCCCTTGGGATCACTTTTATATTTTCTTCATTACAGAATTTTAGTATTTCACTTACCTCTTTAGTATTTTTTGGCAAAACAACTGCTAGTGGGGTCTGTTTATAGGCAGCTAAACCATCAGTTTCATATGGCTTTATTTCCTCGTTTTCACTTAAGACATTTTCTTCATTAGTAAATTTTTTTAATTGAGAAACTATAAGACTTTTTTTTGAAACCGTAGTCCTATCTATTTGTGGTAAAGCTAATTCAGTCATTAATTATCCGAGCATTTTTTTGATATTTTCTAAAGCTTGAGAAATATTATCTCTAGATGCAGCAAAACTAAATCTAACGTATTCGTTGCAGCTTTTTCCAAATGCAGTTCCTGGAACTATTGCAACTCCAGCTTCATGCATTGCTTTTTGACAAAACTCCGCACCATTCATTCCAGTTCCTGTAACTTTAGGGAATGCATAAAAGGCACCACCTGGTAGACTACATTCAACGCCTGGCAAACTATTTAGACCTTCATAGATTAATTTTCTTCTTGCAGTAAATTTTTCCATCATTTCATGTATTGAGTCATCCGGGCCGTCTAAAGCTGCTATTCCAGCAAATTGAGCTGCTGCATTAACGCATGAAACGCTGTTAATTAGAAGTTTATTTACATGTTCAACTAAATGTTCAGGCCAAAAACTCCAACCTAACCTCCAACCAGTCATTGAGTATGCTTTGCTCCAACCTTCTAATACTATTAATCTGTCTCTTAATTCTGGGTAATTGAAAAATGTAGGCATTTCCTTATTATCAAAAATCTGTCTACTATAAATTTCATCACTTAAAATTGTTACATGCGGAAACTTTTCTAATCCCTTAGCAAGTTTATCTATTTCAGGTTTTTCAACAAAACTTCCAGTAGGGTTATTCGGATTGATTAAAATTAAAAGTCTTGTTTTAGCAGTTATCAGAGATAAAATTTTATCAGCATTGAATTTCAAATCTTTATCTTCTGTAAGATCATAAGGAACTGGAGTGGATCCAGTATAATTTATCATAGACTCATAAATAGGAAATGCTGGTGTCGGATGTATTATCTCTGCACCTGGTTCTCCAAAACACTGGATTGCATATGTCATGGTTGGTTTACCACCTGGCATGATTAATATTCTTTCAAAATCAACATCTGCGTTGTACCTTTTTTTAATCCATCTAGTTACAGCTTGTCTGCACTCAGGTATTCCATTTGACATTACATATCCATGGTGTCCATCATCCAACGCTTTTTTTGCAGCATCTACAACATGCTTTGGAGTTTTAAAATCTGGTTGTCCAAGTCCAAGGTGGATCATGGGATGACCTTTCGCTTCTAGTTTTTTAGCTTCAGCTAGGACACTAAAAGCAGTTTCTGTACCTAATCTATTTAAGCTCGCAGCTAATTTCATCTCCATAATCTATCTCCTATATATAATTTTGTCCTGGTTTAACTCTGATAAATTTTTGCAACCCATTAATATCATATTTCTTCTAATTTCAGCTTGCATATTATGTAGCAATCTTTCAACACCTGCTTGTCCACCAGCTCCTAGGCTAAATAGAAAAGCTTTACCAAAACTACATGCTTTTGCGCCTGCTGCAAGGGCTTTTAACACGTGTGTTCCCCTTCTTACTCCACCATCTAGTATTATCTCTAGCTTGTCACCCACAGCGTCTGAAATTGCTTTGACTTGATCAAATGGGGATCTTGATCCATCCAATTGCCTACCACCATGATTTGAGATCATTATTGCAGTACATCCAATATCCACAGCTCTTTTGGCATCTTCAACTGACATAACACCTTTTAAAGCAAATGGTCCATTCCATTTCTTAATGCAATACTCTGCATCACTCCAATTCATTTTTGGATCATATTGTTCATTAATATAATCAATGACAGATTTAGCAATGTTTGTGCCTTTGTCAGTTTTATGTTTGATATTTGCTAACTCAAACTTTTTATTTATTAAATAATTTAAAACCCATTGAGGTCTCATTGCAAAACTCATTAAACTTTCCAAGGTAAATTTAGGTGGTGTAGTAAATCCAGTTCTATGATCTCTTTCTCTATTACCTGCAACTAAGGTATCTACAGTCAAACATAATCCATCAAAGTTTGCTCTTCTACATCTATCAATTAGGTCATCAGTAAAAGATTTATCTTTATGAATATAAAGTTGAAATAATTTAGGTCCACTTGAAACATTTGCAATCTCCTCAATTGAGAATGAAGCCATAGTAGACATACTGTACATTGTATTAAATTTTTCCGCTGCTCTGGCTGATGCTTTGTCGCCATCTGGATGATATAAACTTTGCATTGCTGTTGGGGATAAAAAAATAGGCATATCAATTTTTCTACCAAAAATTTCTGTCTTCAGATCGGGTTCTCCTACACTTGTTAAAATACTTGGAACTAAGTCACAGTCGTTAAACGCGTTTGTATTTCTTTTAAGAGTTGCTTCATCATCTGCACCTCCATCAATATAATGAAATATTGGAGCAGGTAACTTGCTTTTGGCAAGTTTTCTAAAATCATCAAAATTATAACAATCTTTAACTCTCATTTTTTTAAACCTATTAATATATTTTTATGAAATTAAACATGTAGCTATTAGCCCCAGGATTTTTATCTCCCAGACTTGCATTTGATATATGATTATATGATAAACCAATTTCACTTTCATTTGATATCTCATAAGATATCTGGATTTCAGTTTTAAATTCAATCACATGTCCTAAATCTTTTCCATCTCCCTCATCATAAAGTCCAGGCGTAAAGCTTGGTGTGAACTTAAAAGATCCGTTTTTTTTTGGAATTTGAAAACCTGTATATATATATTTAGCGTTATCAGCAGTTATGAATACACCGGTAACAGGCTGAAGAGTGCCAAAAGAGGTTTCTCTATATAAATCTTCATTTATATGTTGAATACCAAATAGATTTGATTTTTTTCCATCATCACTGAAATCAAACATGCCTGTGTAAAAGTTCCATTTGTTTCCAGAATTTTCGGCTTTCACAAAATTTGGAAACATCAAAACAAAAAAAACAGCAAAACTCTTTAATACTCTCATGATAAAATAGAGTCACTTTATAGTTACTTTTCTAATAATTAAAAGACCACCAAAAATAAATAAAATAAGGGGTAATCCCCACAAAAAAATTGTATTTTTATTCACTTCTGGTTCATAGACAATCCACTCACCATATTTTTCCTTTAAAAAATTGTATATCTCGTCTTCGGTATTTCCTTCTTTAATTTTAATTCGGATTAATTTTTTCATACTCAATGCAAAATCTGATTGAGAATCATAAACAGATTGACCCTGACAAATTAAACATCGTAAGTTCTTGGTTATATGATCAATATTCTTTTTTTTATCTGCAAAAGACATATTGGAATGGAGAGTGTTTATTATTAATATTAGTAATATTAAAGAGATTTTTTTCATTTTTTAATTAAGTTAATTATATTTTCATAATCATCTTGGTCTAGTGGTCCAATAAATTTTTTGATAATTTTATTTTCATTATTTATCAAGTATGTTTCTGGAACCCCAATAGCGCCAAGCTCAATTGATTTAGTTCCATCACTATCTACCAAGACCTCATCATAAGGATTTCCAAGATCAGATAGAAATTTTTTTGAATTATCTAAGTTATCTTTATAATTTATACCTATTAAATTTATGTCAAATTTCTCATTCAGATTTATTAAGTAAGGGTGTTCAGCCTTACATGGCAAACACCATGAAGCCCAAATATTTATTAAATTTAATTCATTTGTTAAAAATAAGTCATTAAGAAAAATATTTTTTCCTGAATAAAGCTCTTTAAGTGAAATTGAATTATTTAATTTTTTTATATCTGACTGTGGGATGTAATTTTTTTCTTCTTTCAAACCTAAAAGCAAAACAAAAAAAATTGCCATTATTAAAATTACAATAAAATAAAAAATCTTATTATTTTTCATTTAATTTAAAGAAGCTGAATACACCCCCAAGTGACATCAATAATACTGATATCCAGATCCAAATCATTAAAGGTTTGTGTTGGTATCTAACATTAAAAAAACCATCATTTTTAATAAGGCTGAAAACTAAAAAATTATCTGAAAATAGTGTTGATGAAATATCTGCTTCACTTGTGATGGTTTCGGGTTGGCTATAAACTCTAATTTCTGGTTTAAAATGAATAATTTTTCCATTGTCATTAAGTTTGAATTCACCTACTAATTTTTTAAAATTTGAATCACTTTCAACTTTTACATTTTCGAAAATTAATTTTTTATTTAAAAAATTAATTTCATCACCAACCTTCATGTTTGCCGAATTTTCTTTAGATAAAATACCATTGAATAAAATACTAAGCATAAAAATACTAAAACCAAGATGAGAAACTTTTTGAGATAAATTAGAATTTTTTTTTTGAAAACTATTTATTACATTAAAAAATAAATAAAAACTGAATGTGAATAACAAAGTTGAGAACAAATAATTTGTATTAGTATTTAAAACAATAAAAAAGGAAATTACAAAAGATAAAATTAAAAAAATAATTTGTGATGTATTTAGTTTTTTTATTTTATTTTTTATCCATTTTATATTTGGTCCTAGTGCCATAAAAAATAAAAAAGGTATAAGAAATGGAACGATTAATTTATGATAAAATGGTGGACCTACCGAAATTTTAGCGTCATTAATAACTTCAAGAAAAATTGGATATGCTGTCCCGACTAATACTACTGATAAAAAAAACATCATAAACCAATTATTGATTAATATACTTGTCTCTCTACTAACTAAAAATGATCTTTGGTATGTATCTGGAAAATTTTTTTGATTAAAAAAGAAAATAAATACAGCCAGTAAAACAAGAAATAATAGGAATGTTAATATAAAGACTCCTCTGGATGGATCATTAGCAAATGTGTGAATTGAATTGAGTATCCCTGATCTTACTAAAAATGTTCCACTCATACTTAATGAAAATGTTGTGATTGATAAAATTACAGTCCAAGAATGAAAAACATTTCTATTTTTAAGAACTATTATTGAATGAAGCAATGCAGTCAAACAAAACCAAGGCATCAATGAAACATTTTCGACTGGGTCCCAAAACCAGAAACCACCCCATCCTAATTCATAGTAAGCCCATATAGATCCTAGAAGTATTCCAACTGATAAAAATATCCAAGATATTAAAATCCAATTTTTAATATGAGATGCCCAAACATTGTCTACAGTTTTAGTAATTAAAGCTGCTAATGATGCAGAAAAAATTATAGAGGTTCCAACATAACCCACATATAAAAGCGGTGGATGGATAGCCAGCGCTGGATCTTGCAAAATTGGATTTAAACCTAAGCCTTCATTAGGTATTGGAAAAATGTTTAAAAATGGATTTGATGTAAAAAGAATGAATAGTAAAAAACCTAAAATAATAATTTCCTGAAATAAAATCGTTAGAATTCTATATCTTACATTCATCTTTTTTGAGGTAACAAAAAAAATGAACAAAAAGAAAGTTAGCACTAATAACCACAACAGTAGACTTCCCTCATGATTGCCCCAGGTACCGGATATTTTATAAAAAAGAGGTTTTAGCGTATGAGAATTATTGAACACTGTTATATTTGAAAAGTCAGAAAAAACAAAAGCAAAAACTAGGGTAAAAAAACTTAAAATTGTCATAAATAGTTGTACTGACAAAGTTGCAAAAAATGTTTGATCAATTTTTTTGTCAAAATTTTTTGAGGAAATATATGATTTTAATATTAAGTATACAGATACAAATAAACAGATATATAGTGAATAAGCTCCAATTTGATTAATCATTTCTAATTTCCTTGCATTGCCTCTTTAACCTCTGGAGGCATATAATTTTCATCATGTTTTGCTAAAATTTTTTCTGCTTTTAAATATTTTCTATCTTCTAAATATCCCTCTGCAACCACTCCTTTTCCCTCCTCAAATAAGTTAGGTACAGCTCCACTAAAAGTTACAATTATCTCATTTTTAAAATCAGTAATTACAAATTTTAAATTTTTATTTTCAATTTCTATTGAGTTTTTTTTAACCATCCCACCAACTCTTATTTTTTTACTTTCTATTTGATTTAAATTATTTATGTCAGTCGGTGATTTGAAAAATACAACATTTTCTTTTAATGAATTTATCACCAAAAAAGTGATAAGAATTGCTGAAGTGAATACTAAAATAATAAAAAAAGCTCGTATCTTGACTTTTTTACCATACATGAAAATCTAAAGTTAAATTTTAGATGTTGAAGTACTTGATAAAATTCCTCTGTAAATTTCTTGCTTTTTTGCAATTTCAGCTTTTTCAATATCTAAATTTTTAAATTTAGCTCTAAAGTTCCTTAACTCTTTATTTAGCTGAAATTTAGTTACGAAATATAAAGTACCAAAACTTAACAAAGTAAACATAAAAGATGACCAAACATATAAACCGTATCCATTCATGTTTAAAATTTCACTTATCATAATCTATCTAATCCTTTATTTTTAATCTTTAGCAGTTCTGTATGATATTTCATTAAAAATATTAAAATTGAGAAAAGTGCAAATGCCGCAGTCATTATACCTAATGGCATAAGCATAGTTGAGTGAATAGTGGTTTCCTTAAATACATTTACAGAAGACGGTTGGTGCAAGGTTGACCACCAGTCAACAGAAAATTTAATTATTGGAACATTTATTAATCCAAAAATTGCAATGTATGAACTAAGTTTAATTGATTTCTTTTCATCCTCAAAAATTTTCCAACTCAGCATGAACATCAAGTAAAATACAGCGAGAAGTAACATTGATGTAATTCTAGCATCCCAAGCCCACCAGGTACCCCATGTGGGCTTTCCCCAGATTGAGCCTGTAACTAATGCAATAATATTAAATACAAAGCCAGATGGTGCTAAACTTTTAGAAATTAAAATAAAATTTTTATTTTTAAAAATTAAAATTCCAAAAGATAGGATTGATATAACAGAAAATATGCCAAGTGAAATCCAAGCTGCAGGAACATGAACATACATTATCCTTACAGAGTCACTTTGTTTATAATCCTCAGGAGAAAGTACCAAAGCTTCAAACAGTCCAAGAATTAAAACTGCAATAAATAATGCAAAAATAAATTTCTGAAGCTTGTTAATAACCTTTAAAGTGTTAACAGGATTAAAATAATTAAACATGAGTTTTTATAACATAAATAATCGATATAAATTTTGATAAATCGTCTGACCGAGAATACTGAGGGAGATAAAAATGGAATTAATAAGCATTCTCAGCCAGATATGAGTTGATTATATTTATAAGTTATGACTTCTGTTTGTATAAAATGTGTTAAAAAGTAGGCTTTCGATTAATTTGAAGGTTTAAAGTAACTTGAGCCTTTTTTCCCCGAAAAAATCTCATTTATCAATGGATGTTTAATGGGTTCTTCCGAGTCATCTGTTAAAAGATTTTGTTCTGACACGTATGCTTCATATGTAATTTCATCATTTTCAGCTAGTAGATGATAAAAAGGCTGATCTTTTCTAGGTCTAACATTTTTGGGTATTGATTGATACCATTCTTCTGAATTATTAAATTCAAAATCTACATCATAAATCACACCTCTAAATTCGAAGTGCTTATGCTTTACTACATCGCCTATTGAAAATTTAGCTTTTTGAATGCTCACCAAGCAAATATGGATATTTGAAAAAAAAAATCAATAAAAAAAATATGATTGTTTTATTAATCTGATAATATGTAGCAGTGAATAAATCTTTCTTAAAATTTATTACAGATATTGGACCTTTAGTAATTTTTTTTTTCTTTTATTATAATAATGATAAAAATTTAAAAATAGCTATACCTCCACTCATAGTTGCAACTATAATTGCAGTTCTTATAGTTTGGATACTAGAGAAAAAAATTCCAATGGTTCCACTGATAAGTGGAGTGCTAATTACATTATTTGGAGGTTTAACTATATATTTTGATAATCCAGTTTTCATCTACATGAAGCCCACAATAATTAATATTTTATTCGCTTTAGCCTTATTTTTCGGAAAATATTTTACAGATGAGCCTGTTTTAAAAAAAATTTTAGGAAAATCTTTACCACTAAGTGATGAAGGCTGGAAAATCTTAAATAATAGATGGATGTATTTCTTTTTTGGTCTTGCATTATTAAATGAAGTAATTTGGCGAACGCAAACAGAGGAGTTTTGGGTTAACTTCAAAGTTTGGGGAATGCTTCCAATCACATTTATTTTTACTGCTTTTCAAATTGGTCTTATTAACAAGTACAAACTAAATGAATAGAAACTTAAAACTTGTTGTAAATAACTTAAAAAAAGATGAAGAAATAAAGTATTTTTTTGAAAGGAATGAGTTGAAAATTATTTTGGATCTCTATGCTAAAATGGTATCTGAAGGATCTTGGAGAGACTACGGGCTTTCAATTTCGAGCAAACAAGTAAGTTTTAGTGTTTTTAAAAATGCTGCTGAAAATGCCATCTATAAAATTTGTAAAAACTTTAAACCATCAAACAAAAACTTAAGATATTTGATCACTGATACCAATGGTAAAATTCTAAAAAATTCTTTTGATCTTGAAAATCTATTAAAGAGTACTAATTGGAAAAAACTAAAAAATTAACTATCTTCTCTGACCAAAAAGTCTTAGCAACATTATAAATAAATTAATGAAATCTAAATACAAAGTTAAAGCACCCATAACTGCTTTTTTGCCCATTAATTCTCCAGAGTCTGAAGCAACATACATATTCTTAATTTTTTGAGTATCATAGGCAGTTAAGCCCACGAAAATTAATACTCCAATTATAGAAATTGCAAAATACATCATAGAAGATTTAAGAAAAATATTAACTAGTGAAGCAATAATAATTCCAATCAGACCCATCATCAAAAAAGATCCAAATTTAGTTAGATCTCTTTTTGTTGTGTAACCGTAAATACTCATTGCACCAAAAGTTGCGGAAGATATGAAAAATACTCTAGTAACACTTAAACCTGTGTAAACTAAAAGAATTGAG
>CACCLG010000009.1 GCA_902546765.1 uncultured Pelagibacteraceae bacterium
TATACTACCAGATTGGATTGCAGATGTTTTACCTGGAGAGTATCCAGTTCATACTAAAGATGGAATTGTAAAGGAAAATTTTAAAAGTAAAGTATTAAAACTAGTAACAGGTGATTTTAAATTATTTAAAGTTCCTGTTCCGTATGGACATATTTGGGACTCTTTTTTAAGAGTATTTTTAGGATTAGTTTTTGGAATTATAATAGGAGTGCCTTTAGGTTTGTTTATGGGGCTAAACAGATTTGCTAAAGGATTTTTTGATCCATTAATTGAATTATATAGACCTGTACCTCCTTTAGCCTGGGCACCTTTGATAATTTCAGTTTTGGGAATTGATAATACTGGTAAAGTTTTTCTATTATTTATGGTTTCATTATCGATAATGATAATATCAGCTAGAGCTGGGGCATCAGGTACTCAGTTATCAAAAATTCATGCAGCACACTCATTAGGTGCCTCTAAAAAACAAATTTTAAGACATGTTATTTTCCCTAATTCTCTTCCTGAAATATTAACCGGTATAAGAGTTGCTGTTGGTATGTGTTGGGGTACTTTAGTGGCTGCAGAGTTTTTAGCTGGCACAACAGGTATTGGTTTTGTTGAAAACGTTGCTAAAAAGTACTTTCAGTATGAGGTAATTTGGATCACAATATTTATAATGGGAATGTTAGGTCTTTTGTTTGATATTACTCTTAGAAAAATTATCGATAAAACTATACCTTGGAGAGGTAAAGGCTAATTTCAACCCATAAACTTAATGAATAAAAATAAAATATTAGAGTGGACAGGCGTTATAACTGCTATTGTTTATTCACTACTAGTTGCCTTAAACATTGGTGCTGAATTTTTAGGTTTTGCATTATTATTAATTTCTGCAATTTTAATTGGTTTGTGGGCATATTTAGGAAATCATAGAGGGATTTTGCTACTTCAAATTTTTTATGCCACAGCTGGTATCATTGGAATGTTTAGATGGTTTTAATGAAAAAAGAAAGGTTAGAAAAATTACTAACTAAAATATTTCTTAAACATAAATTAAGCAAAGCACATGCAGAGATTTGCTCAGATGCATTAGTTAATGCAGAATTGGTTGGTGCCACTGGTCATGGTGTCTCTAGATTAAAAATGTATTGTGACAGAATAAATAAAAAATTAATTAATCCAAAGCCGAAATTTAAATTTAAAAAAATATCTCAATCCATAATGCAAATTGATGCTGATGACAGTATTGGTTTTGTAGCTGCTGATATTGGAATTAAAAAAGCAATTGAGAGCGCCAAGAAAACAGGATTAGGTTTGGTTGGTATAAAAAGAAGTGGTCATTATGGGTTATCAGGATACTATGCAGAACAAGCAGTTAAAAAAAATTTGTTAACATTAATTTTTACTAATGCTCCACCCGCTATAGCCCCACATGGTGCATTAAAAACTTTGTTTGGAACAAATCCAATTTGTTTTGGAGCACCTACTTCTTCAAAAGTTCCTTTTATTTTAGATACATCTATATCAATGATAAATAGAGGAAAAATAAGAGTTGCAGCAAGAACAGGATCTAAAATACCAGAAGGTGTTGCATTAGATAAATATGGAAAACTAACCACAGATGCAGCTAAAGCTTTAAAAGGTGTGCAATTGCCTATCGCTGGATTTAGAGGATCAGGTTTAGCATGGATGGTTGATATCTTAAGTGGTGTTTTCACTGGAGGAAATCATGGAGGAAAAGTTAAAGATCCATTTGATGATTTTTCAGGTCCTCAAAACATTGGTCATTTATTTATTGTTATGAGGTCAAATTTATTTGTTAAAAATTTTAACTCAAGAATTAAAGAAAATATAAGAAGAGTTAAAAAACTCCCGAAACTAAAAAATATAAAAGAAATTATGTATCCAGGACAAAATAAGTTTAACAGATATAAAAAAAATATTAATAAAGAGATTAAAATTACAGATGATATTAAAAAAGATATTGAGAAACTCTTGAATTAAGTTGCTACAAAAAATAAAACAGCAACAACACTTAGAAATAAACCAGTCAAAACCCTATTTTCTATTTTTTTATTTTTTTCTTGAATTTTAAGTCTGTTATTCAGTTTATTTATACAAGTCTTATGTTTGTTTGTTTTATTGTTACTTAACTCAACTTTATTTTGTTCAGCGCTTAATGTTTTTGGATCAGATACGTTAACACCTGATCCATTGGGGTCAAATTTGGAATTGATTAAAATTTTTGGATTTAATTTTGTTAAAGTCTCAGTACTCATCTTTTTTTATAAACTAATTATAGTCTGAAAGTTTAAAGATACTCAATCTTTGACGTCACCAAATTAGGTTTTTTTAACTCAACCTGTTCATTTTGGGTCGCGATCTTTTATTATAGCTCTAATTTATCTTTTTTAAAAGAAGCACAAATATTATAGATGTGACAAACATGATCAAAGCATATGAAGCAGTTGGTATCAAATAAATTATGTCATCAAATATTTGAGTAGATACAAATACTGCTAAGGTTCCATTTTGAAGTCCACATTCTAATGAAATACATTTTCTTTGTTCAATGCCACTTGCAAAAATTTTAGCAACATAAAATCCTATAACCATCATTGTTACATTTAATATCAGAGTGATTATGCCAGCTCTTGATATATAAATAATTATATTGTCCCATTCCTCTAACCAAATAGATATAAAAACTATAATAAAAAGAGTTAATGAGATTTTTTCAATTAAAGCTGTTCTTTTTATTATAAAATTTTGTGCAAAATTTCTTATTAACATTCCAATTACTACAGGTAATGTTACTACCAAAAACATTTTGATTGATATCCCACTCATTGAAATTTCCTTAGATAGGTAATTTATATCAAGTAGGTCAGCAGATTTAATTACGATAAATGGAACAGTTAAAATACTAAGTAAACTTATTATTGCAGTCAATGAAACAGAAAGAGCGACATCACCATTTGCAAATTTTGTAAGAATATTAGAAGTAACACCTCCTGGTGCAGCAGCGATTATCATTACTCCTAGAGCTAATGCTGGTTGAACATTTAAAATTTTTATTAAAACAAAAGCAATTATAGGCAGTAATATTACTTGGCAAATCAATCCAACTAAAAAATCTTTTGGTTGTTTAATTACTCTTGTAAAATCACTCGATGTAAGACCTAAGCCCAAAGTTAACATAATCAATGCCAGAGCAATTGGAGCAATATTTGTTACAACTTCCATATTTCTGACATTATCAAAAAATAAATGATATGTTAGTTTTATTTAATTTTGATATAAGATTTTAGATGCTTTCAGACAAACCAACAGTATGTCCAAATAATCTCTTAGACCTTGCTCATCAAAAAAAAGGTATTAAAGTTGCAATAGCAAATGCTGGTAAGACACTGCCAATGATTTCAGTAATGGATGCTGTAAAAGAAAAACTGATTGTACCAGTTTTAATTGGTAACGAAACTGAAATTAAAAAAACTGCAGATGATATAAAGTTTGATATATCTGAATATGAAATTATAGACGAACCAGTAGAAAATAATACTGCCAAGATTGCAGCGAAACTTGCCTCAGAAGATAAAATTAAAATAATTGTTAAAGGACATATTCATACAGATGTTTTGATGAAAGAAGTTTTAAAACGAGAGTATAGTTTGTTAGGCAAAAAAAGGCTTAGTCATATATGGCACATGACATTAGAAAAAGATGATAAGCCACTTATAATTACAGATGGAGCATTAAATGTTAATCCAAATGTTAAAACTAAAATGCATATTTTAAGAAATGTAATAGATTTTTGTCATCGAATAAATATTCCAAAACCAAAGATATCAATTTTATCAGCAACTGAAGAAGTATTGGATAGTATGCAAAGTTCTCTTGATGCAAAAGAGATTACAAATTTAGCTGAAAAAGAGGGTTTTAATGCTGACATTTTTGGTCCTTTGGCTTTTGATAATAGTATATCTAAAAAGTCAGCTGGTATTAAAGGTATAAAAAATATTGTTGCTGGAGATGCAGATGTTTTGCTAGTTCCTAATGTTGAGACTGGAAATGCACTTGTAAAAATGATGATTTATTTTATGGGGGCCTGTGCAGCAGGTGTCGTAGTTGGAGGTAAAGTTCCAGTTGTAATTACAAGTAGATCAGACGATGCAACAGCTAGATTAGCCTCAATAGCTGCTGCAGTAGTTGCATTAGATTAAATTATAAAGATAATTAATAAAAAATATCTTTGTTGAAATGAGTATTTTAATACATTAAATAACTTGATCAAAATACTCATCAATGACAATTAAATACCTTAAAAAATCTCCTAAAACATCCTCAACTGATGATAATAAAACGAGAGATATTGTTCAAAATTTACTTAATGACCTAGAGAAATCTAAAGAGGAAGGTTGTAAAGAATTAACAAAAAAATTTGACAAGTATGATGGTGAAATAATTGTATCCAAAGATAAAATTGAGGAAATAAAAAAAAATTTAGATCAAAAAACAAAGGATGATATTCAATTTTCTTATGAAAGAGTGAGAAAATTTGCTGAGGCTCAACTTAAAAACTATGGAAACGATTTCGAAGTTGAATTATCTGATGGTTTGTATGCTGGTCAAAAATTAGTTCCTGTTAATACTGCGGGTTGTTATATTCCAGGTGGAAGATATGCTCATATAGCTTCGGCAGTTATGAGCGTGACGACTGCAAAAGTTGCTGGGGTAAAAAACGTAATTGCTTGTAGTCCACCAAAAGCTGAGGTGGGAGCCCACCCCACTATTATATATACTGCTGATTTGTGTGGTGCAGATGTTATTTTAAATTTAGGCGGAGTTCCTGCTATCGCTGCGATGACATATGGTTTATTTGGTAACGCTCCAGCAGATATTTTAGTTGGTCCAGGCAATCAGTTTGTAGCTGAAGCAAAAAGAATTTTATTTGGAAGGGTTGGAATAGATTTATTTGCTGGTCCCACAGAAATTGGAATTATTGCAGATGAAACTGCTGATCCAGAGATAGTTGCAGTAGACTTAGTTGGGCAAGCTGAACATGGTTACAACTCTCCTTGTTGGTTATACACTACTAGTAAAGAGCTTGCTGAAAAAGTGATGAAAAGAGTTCCTGAATTAATTTCAGAGTTACCTGAGTTACCAAGAACTAGTGCTGAGGCTGCATGGAAAGATTATGGTGAAGTAATTCTTTGCGATACTGACGATGAAATGGTTAAGATAAGTGATGAATATGCTCCAGAGCATCTTGAGGTTCAAACAAAAAATTTAAAATGGTTCCATGACAGACTAACGAATTATGGATCTCTATTTGTTGGTGAAGAAACAACAGTAGCATATGGAGACAAATGTTCTGGAACAAATCATATTTTACCAACTAAAGGAGCAGGTAAATATACAGGAGGATTATTCGTTGGAAAATTTATAAAAACACTAAGCTTCCAAAGAATGACAAAAGATTCAACAAAGCTTGTAGGTGCTGCTGCAGCAAGAATTTCTAGATACGAAGGTATGGAAGCTCATGCACGAACCGGCGATGTGAGATTAAGAAAATACGGATTTTCTAATTAAAAAATTTTAAAATTTCAAAAATCACATAAATTGAAATTAAGGTCATTATTAAAGAAATAATCCATTTTATTATAACCCAAGCCCTTACGTTATTAAGATATTTTGAAAAATAATTTGCTAAATATCCCAATAGGTAGAAAAATAAAAAAGAAGCAATAGAACCTCCAATACCAAAATAAATTTTATAATTAATTGGGAAATTTTTTGAAAAATTACCAAGAAAAAAAACTGTGTCAGAATAAACATGTGGATTTAAATAAGTAAAAGCGAGTGTTTTTAATATAATTTTTTTTCTCTCATCATGTTTCCGATCTTTATCTATTTCTATGTTTTTAAATTTTTCTGAAATTTTTGTGTAAATAAAATAAATTAAAAATATTAATAATAAAATATTGAAAACTAATTCAGTTATATCATTAAAAAATGTTCCAAGATATTGAAATAGAAAAATTCCTAAAAAAATCAAAATTGTATCTGATACTGAACAAATCAAACATATTAGAAAAATATGTTGTTTCTTAATACCTTGCTCTATTACAAAGATATTTTGTGGTCCTATTGCTAATATTAAACTTAAACTGGTTATAAAACCTAAAATTAAAAAACTCATTCTTTTTTATCTGCATTAATTATTGATAAAATAATGAGAATTAAAAAAGGAATACAAAATAAGTTAACTGTTTTCCAGCTTACAATAGAAATAAGTATACCGGCTAACAAACTTGCTAAAGCCATGGAAGAGAAAACTAATAAATCATTAAATCCTTGAGCTTTAAATTTTTCTTCAGGTTTATAAGTTGTGACTAATAAGCTTGTGCCAGATATAAATAAAAAGTTCCATCCTATACCTAAAAAAATCAGACTTATAAAATAGTTTAAAAAAGATGGTTGAAAGAAAGATAATAAAATTGTGAAAAAATAGAATAAGACACCTAAATACATCATATTACTATAACCAAACTTTTTGATTAAATTTCCAGTAACTAGCGAAGGTAAAAACATTGCCAAAACATGAAATTGAAGAACTATTCCTGTTTTTTCTAAACTTAACTGATGCACAATATGCATACTTATTGGAGTTGCTGTCATTAAAAAAGACATTACTGCATATGCAAATGCAGCAGAGGTAATTGCTTGTAAAAATTTTGGATCTGAAAAAAATTCTAAATAATTTCTTGAGTTATTTTCCTTATTTGAAACAAAAGAAATTTCTCTAATATCCTTAAAAAAGAATAATAAAAATGAAGGTATTAATGTTAAAACTGCTAAAGTTAAATATGAACCTACATATAAATAATAACTTACAAAATTTTTAGTATAATTTGCCAAACCAATTCCAAGAAAAGCAGCAACTATTCCAGCTAACAATAATGATGAAATAGCTTTAGGCGCTTTTTCCTTTTCTACACTTTCTGCTGCAGCAAAACGGTATTGATGAGTAAATGCCATTGTGGCACCTAAAATAAATTTAGCAAAACAAAAAATAAAAAAACTCTCTATCATTATTGCATAAGCACCTATCAAACAAGAAATTGAACCAGCTACAGAAGCAAAAATAAATCCAAGCCTTCGTCCAATAATGCTCATTATCTTAGCAGCAAAGATTGTAGCTGCTGCTGTTCCAACAACATAAATTGATGGAGGGAGTGTAGAAAGTGTTTTTATAGAACTTAAGTCTGATCCAATAATACCACTTATAAAAACTGTAACTGTAGCGGCTGTAAAACCAAATACTTGGCTTAAAATAAGTAAGAAAAGATTTCTATTCATCTATAGTGTTATTACTTGCATAAATTAAATTAAAATATAGTTCTACTAATTAATATATATAGATAAATTAGCTTTTATGATTGGTATTCTTGGAGGAATGGGAACGCAGGCAGGTTTAGATTTTTGCAGCAAGCTTGCAAAATTATATAGAGGAAAACTGGATCAACAGTACCCTATGTTTATTCTTTACAACAAGTCTAATACACCAAAAAGACCTGAGAACTTGAAAAAATATTACAATGTGCTCAATGAGTTGATTAAGGGTTGTAAACTGCTATCCAAAAATAAATGTAAATTTATTGTTATGCCTTGTAACACTGCACATTATTGGCATAAAGATATTCAAAAAAAAATTAAAATTCCCTTATTAAGCATGCCCAGGGAAGTTTTTAATTATACAAAAAAAACTTGTAAAAAAAATACGAAAATAGGAATCCTTTGTACTGAAGCAACATTGAAAACAAAAGTTTACCATCAATATTTTGATAAAAAATATGATTTTATAAGTCCAACTAAAAATTTACAAACAAGCTCTGTAAACAAATCTATTAAATATGTAAAAATGGGAAAAGTGAAAGAGGCAGAGAAAGCATTAAGACCAGCTGTTAATCAACTAATAAAAAAAAAATGTAAAAAAATTATATTAGGTTGTACAGAACTTCCTATAGCTTTATTTGCATATAAATCTTTTAAGAAAGCAAAAGACTCTAAGTTGTTTATTGATCCAAATCTTTTATTGGCCCAAGTATGTATGAGAAAATACAAAAATAACTAAATTTTTTTATTACAAACTAAATATAACTTTCTAGGAAACTTCCCTTCATCAAATTTTTCAATAAATAAATTTTTAAAACCATCTAGAAGACTATTTATTTTATTCTCAGAAAAAAAATGAATAATAAATCCATCGATTTCAAATAAATCTTCACCCCTATGAATCCCTTTTTTGAAATCTCCATCTTCTGTATTTCTAACAGTATAAATATTCAAACCTCCAGGTTTAAGAATTCTTTTAATCTCATTATTTAAATTTATTAATTCAAGATTTGTTAGAGCCATACAATAAAGCATATGAGAATAACAAACTTCTACCGTGTTATCTTTAAAAGGTAAACTACTCCTCACATCAAACTTTATAGTACGAATAAATGAATATAACTTTAATTGTTTAATTTTTTTATCAATTATTGATATACCATTTTGACTATAATCAAGCGCAGTAACCTTGATTGAATTTTTAGCAAAAAAAATTGTGTCTCTCCCTAATCCTGCTCCTAGTTCAACAATATTCGATAAATTGTTTTCTTTTAAAACGGAAAGAGTTTTTTCTGCTGAATAACTTTGATGTAAACCAAACATCTCAGGCTTATTTGAGAAATTAGTCTCCCAATGCTGAGATTGCTGGTTTAAAATATTCTTATCCAAATTATTTAGAGGGGTCTGGTACCTTTCTCAAATAGGGTTTAACCGTCTCCCATCCATTTGGATATATTTTTTTCGCTTCATCATCTTTAACAGCTGGTAAAATAACTACATCTTCACCTTTTTTCCAATTAGCAGGAGTAGCTACTTTATGTTTTGCTGTTAATTGCATTGAATCTATTGCTCTCAAAATTTCCAAAAAGTTTCGTCCTGTTGCCATTGGGTAAGTAAGATATAAACCAATTCTTTTATCAGGTCTTATTACAAAAATGGTTCTAACTGTTTCATTATCAACAGCAGTTCTACCCATAGATGTTGTTCCTGCATCACCTTCCAACATATTAAATAATTTAGCAACTTTTAGATCTTCGTCTGCAATTATTGGATAGTTTGGTTTTGAACCTGACACATCTTTTATATCTTCTAACCATTTATTATGGTCATCAACTCCATCTACACTAAGACCTATCACTTTCACATTTCTTTTGTCGAACTCATCTTTCATTAAACCTAAAGCTCCAAGTTCAGTAGTACAAACTGGTGTAAAATCTTTTGGATGTGAAAATAATACACCCCAGCTGTCACCTAACCACTCGTGAAAAGAGATATCTCCCTCTGTAGTTTTAGCCTGAAAATCAGGACACATACTATTTATTTTTAACATTGTTTCTCTCCTTATTATAAAATTATTATATGAAAAATTGTTTTATGAAGCAAACTTTTAAGAGATTGATCAACTTTAAATTCAATTTTTAATAACTATATAGGAAGACTAATGAGTGACTTTTTACAATCAATTATTGATAGAGATCCAGCAGCGAAATCCAAATTAAGTTTAATATTGACTTATCCAGGTGTTAAAGCTGTATTTTTTCATAGATTGGCTCATTTTTTTTCAGTAGCTAAATTCGATTTAATTGCGAGAATTATTTCGCAGTTTTCAAGATTCCTAACCGGTATTGAAATTCATCCTGGTGCAAAGATTGGTAAAAATTTATTTATAGATCATGGGATGGGAGTTGTGATAGGTGAAACATCTGAAATTGCTGATAATGTAACAATATATCATATGGTAACTTTAGGAGGTATATCTCCAAGCATTAATTCTAATAATCAAAGAAATATAAAAAGACATCCTACCTTAATGGATAATGTAGTCGTTGGATCTGGTGCACAAATATTAGGTCCTGTAGTAGTAGGAAAAAATTCAAAAATTGGAGCAAATGCTGTTGTAACAAAAAATGTTGAGGAGAATGCTGTGATGATAGGAATACCAGCAAAGAATGTTGGAACTGCTACAGAAGAATTTAAACCTTATGCTGTCGAAAATGATAATTCAGAAAAAAATAATGATTAATAGCAAAGATAATTTTTTACAGTCAATTGGTAATACCCCCTTAATAAAATTAAAAGCAGCTTCAGAGATTACTGGATGTAATATTTATGGAAAAGCAGAATATTTAAACCCAGGGGGATCTGTAAAAGACAGAGCGGCTTTGGCACTCATAAAAGATGCTGAAGAAAAAAAATTAATTTCAAAAGGTGGAATGATTGTTGAAGGAACAGCAGGTAATACTGGTATAGGTTTATGTCTTCTGGGAAATTCTTTAGGTTATAAAACAACAATTGTAATGAATGATAATCAAACACAAGAAAAAAAAGATACTTTAATAAACATCGGTGCAGATTTAAGGTTAGTACCACCAAAACCTTACAGTGATGATGGCAATTATGTAAAAGTTGCAGGTAGACTTGCAGAAGAATTAAAAAATTCAAATAATTATGGAGTAGTTTGGGCAAACCAATTTGACAATACTGCAAATGCTAGAGGTCATTATGAAACAACTGGACCTGAAATATGGGATCAAACAGAAGGTAAGGTAGATGGATTTGTTTGTGCATCAGGCACAGGTGGAACAATTGGAGGGATAAGTAGTTATTTGAAAGAAAAAAACAAAGATATTAAAATATATTTATCTGATCCGGCAGGTTCTGCCTTATACAATTTCATTGAAAATGGTGAATTAAAATCTGAGGGTGGTTCAATAACTGAAGGTATTGGCTCTAGCAGAGTAACAGCAAATTTTGCCGAAGCAAAAATAGATGGTGCATTTTCAATTGATGACCATGAGTCTTTGCCTTTACTTTATAACTTAATAAAAGAAGAGGGATTAAGTTTAGGCACTAGTTGTGGTGTAAATATTGCTGGAGCAATTAGACTTGGAAAATTAATTGGTCCTGGGAAAACTATTGTAACAATTCTCTGCGACAAATCAGATAAATACAACTCAAAGATGTTTAATAAAAAATTTTTACAGGAAAAAGGCCTCCCTACTCCTAGTTGGATCTAAAAATCACATACCAGTATTGTAATTTAAAGTTTACAGTTTCTTATTTTATTAATTAAGCTGTTAGGAGGTATATAATGAAAGATTATTTAGCAACCCATATATTTAAGTCTGAGGAGATGAAAAAAAAATTTCATGAAGTTGTTAGTTCAACATCCCCTGAGGATTTAAAAAAAGGAGTAACTGGAGAAAAAGCCGTATGTCATATGACAATGATGGGTGCTGGGGACTCGATGAAGGTATTTTGCAAGTGGCAGGCTGAAAGTCCACAAGCAATTATTGATCAACTTGGAGATATGAATAATTTTTTTGACACAGTATCTGAGGAATGTTCTCAAACAATGGATTTTGCAAAAATGTAAGGAGAAAACTATGAAAAAAATAATAATTTTAACTTTTTTTACACTATTTACTTCTAACTTGTTAGCTGAGACAGGAAAGTTTAATGCAAGTGGAATGGGTTCATGGGAAGTGAATGTTATGAATGCTGGTAACGGCAATATGAGTATAACTTATGATGGCAATGCTGGACTTTCAGACAAAGAAGATGGAAGTATATTTGATAAATCTACTATGCATTGCATTGGAGGGCTTACTTTAACTGCAGGTAAGTTTGATGATGAAACTGGAATGTGCACGTTTTACCTAAATGACGGGGAAAAAGTATTTATAAATTATAAAGGTAAAGGAACTGGGGGCGTTGGTGGCTCTGGAGATTTCATTATTATTGGTGGAACTGGTAAATATGAAAATATTTCAGGCACTGGATTTTCAAGTAGACAAAATCTTAAAGGCAAAGCTGGAATGGCTCACTCAATGAATCAGATGAGTGGAGAGTATACTTATTAATAAATAATTAACTTCGAAAGGAATATTTTATGGACGTAAAAGAGCAAACGAGAAAAGCATACGAGCTTTTTGGTAAAGGAGATATGGAAACTTTTTTTAATGAGATGATCGATGACAATATTGTATGGACATTTCCAGGTAAAGAAGGTGTCCATCCATTGTCAGGAGTTCACAAAGGCAAACAAGCTATGATGGGTGCGATGTCAAAAATTCCAGCTACATGGCCAAATTTTCATTTAAAAATTTTAGACATGATCAGTGAAGGCAATAAAGTATTTGTTAGAGTACATGCAACAGCTGACAACATGGATACTATGTTTGGTCATTATTTTGAGGTTAGCGACGAAGGTAAAACTAAAGTTATGATGACTTTTGATGATACGCTTAGCATGTTCAATGCAATGAAGAAATAAGCAACAATTGATTTTGCTGGTGTGTGGGGAGAGTAAAATGGTAAAAGTGGTTGGAAATTTTGAGGTAAAAGACTGGACACATTGGAAAAAAATGTTTGATGAACATTCTGGTCCAAGAGAAGCGGCAGGCATCAAAACTATTTACGTTGGTCATGAATTAGAAAATCCAAATAAGGTACATATTGTGATGGAAACACCAGCAGCAGACACTATGCAGAAATTTATGCAGAATGAAGAGAATGCAAAAGTAATTGAGAAGTCTGGCCATAAACAAGAGACTACAGTAATGAGCATTTGCTCAGATTAAATTAACAAAAAAAAGGAGGCTATAAATGGAAAAAGAAATGTTAGTGCATCTTAAAATTAAAGAAGGAAAATTAGAAACCTTCATGGGATGGATGCAATCAGATGAAGGTATGGGCGTTAGAAAAAGTGTTGCTTATCCAGAAAAAACTGTTGGAGCTATGATACCAGATAAAAGTGGAATGCTATTTAAAGTTTCTGTTCATAATGAAGATGGAATGAAAGATTTTGTAACTGGAAAAAATCCTACAGCTAAAGCAATATATGCAGAATGTGTAGAGAATGCTCAGTTGTATGATTTATCTAAAGTGAATCTGTAAAAAAAAAATATTGAAATTGTTAATTCATTATATTGAAATTTCAGATAATGACTGGTTACGTAATTTTTAATATTAAAATTATAAACCCTGAAAATTACAAAGAATATATTGAAAAAGTAAAACCAATCGCAGAGAAATTTGGGGCAGAATATATTGTAAGAGGTGGAGATTTTGAATTAATAGAGGGAAATTGGGAACACCCAAGAACTATTGTAATTAAATTTCCTAGTTATGAGAAAGCTCAAGAGTGGTATAAATCTGAAGAATACAAACCAATAAAAAAAATCCGTCTAGATAACGCTTTATCAAATGGAATAATAATTAAAGGAGAATAAATGGCAAAATTTTATTTAATAGGTAAAATAAGTGGAGAGTTAATGAAGAGAATGCAGAATGAACCAACTGCAGACAGATTCGCTTCTACAAAAAAGGCAACAGAGGCCGCTGGTTTAAAACTTATTTCTTACGAGTGGGTAAGAGGTAGATTTGATGTAATTTCTTGCGTTGAAGGGGAATATGAACAAGCTGTCGCCTTAAAAATAGCTTTTAAAAATTCTGGCCTAATGGAAGATTTAATGGTTCATGAGGTAATTGATTATAACAAAGCATTTACGAATGCAGCTAATGCAGCTAATAGTGTTGTTAAACCAGGAAAATAAAAAATAAAGGAGAATAAAAATGTCAATTTTAGCTAAATACAATAAAGCCATGGAGGATAAAGATGAGGCAGCATTAAGAGATATAATTCACGACGATTATACTTTTACGATGCATAAATCAGGGACTGTTTTAAAAAAAGATGATGTAGTAAAATGGGCAATGAGTGGAGATATCAATAGAGACAAAGTTAGAGTTATTTATGAGAATGATGAAATTGGTGTTGAACACGCATTTGTAACATTTAATGACGGAAATAAAGAAGCAGTGATGGCTGTTTTTAAATTTAAAGATGGCAAAGTGTTTGCACTTGAGACTGGTGCAACTCCAATGAGCAAATAAAAAATATTTAAAGTTTAGAATTTAAATTTTGTTTTCAAAAAAATACTCAAACCTATTATTTATAGTTTTAATGGGATGTGGGATGAGTTTCATGATGACTCTCCTAATAACCTATATTAATACTGGCTTTGACAAAGATTATTTTAAAAGATTTTTAACTGCATGGTCTGTGAGTTTTCCAGTTGCAATGATAGCAACCTCAATTGTTGCTCCTGTAGTAAAAAAAATTGTAGATAAAATCACAAAATAATAGGTTAATATAAGTAATGAAAAAAGTTGATTTTTATTTTTCAATTGGAAGTACTTATACTTATCTAACAGTTACTAGAATATTAGATATTGAGAAGAAATTAAATGTAAAATTTAATTGGGTTCCATTTAGTGTGAGAGTAATAATGAAGGAAATGAACAACATACCTTTCCCAAAAGATAAGCAAAATAAAGTTGACTATATGTGGAGGGATATAGAGAGAAGAGCTAAAGGTTATGGTTTTTTTGCAAAAACTCCTGTGCCTTACCCATTAAGTGAATTTGATTTAGCAAATAAACTTGCAATATTAGGATTAAAGGAAGGCTGGGGAGTTGATTATGTAAGATTGACTTACAAGAGATGGTTCCAAGATGGAAAAGAACCGGCTACAGAACCAAATATTTCTGCGATATGTAATGAGCTTAGTTTGGATAAAGAAAAAATTGTAAATAATGCAAATTCTCAAGAAATAGAAAAACAATATTTAGAAAACACTGAAAGTGCAAGATCACATAAAATATTCGGAAGTCCTTCTTTTGTTGTGGGTAACGAAATTTTTTGGGGAGATGATAGAATGGAAGATGCAATAAATTGGTCAAAAAATAATGAGTAATTTAAATGCATATGTATATTTAATTGTAGCTGTAATTTTAGGAACAGCGTCCAATGCGTTTGCAAAAAGCGCTCAGGGTTTTACTCTATTAATTCCAAGTATTTTAACTGCAATTACAATTGTTGGCTGTATGTTTACACTTTCACTTGTAATGAAATCAATTTCCGTTGGAGTTACTTACGCATCATTTGCAGGATTGTGTATTATAGCAACAAGTGTGGTAGGAGTTTTAAAATTTAATCAAATTCCAAATTTTACAACTATCATTGGTTTATTATTAATAATTGCTGGTGTTTTAATTGTAAATCTCTTAGGTAACACAAAATAGTTACCATGAAGAATTGGGTTGATCTAAAAACTCAATTTCTTCAGCTGTAGATCTTCTTCCTAACATTTTATTTCTGTGAGGATATCTATGAAATCTTTTAATTACCGCTGTGTGATCTTTCCAAAATTTTTTAATTTCTAAAAAATTTGGATGATTTGATAGATAATTTGTTAATAATTTGTATGCTCTATCGTGATCGATAATTTCTTCACTATGAATATATGGAAGTAACATAAAAAATCTTTGATATTCATCCATTTGATCAAGATATCCATTATAAACAGCATCATTTACAATCAATCTTGCTTTAAAATCATATTCAAAAGACTTTTTATCATTTCGATAAAGGTTTCTCGAAAACTGATCCAATAAAATAATTAAAGCTAAACAAGTTAACGGCTCATCTTGCCAATAATCATATTCATTTGAAGTAGCTTTATTGTGGTCTTCTCCAAATTTTTCTCTAATTAACTGATCAAATTTTTCGTCTTTTTTAAACCTTTTTTCAACTATTAGGTCATCAAACCAGAAGTCTAGGATTGCTTGAGCTCTATCATTCATAAATTTCGTCTACTTTAACTTGGTATGACTCAACCAATTTATTTGTTTCATTTGCCATACCAACTACCGCGTTAAGTTCAGCAAGCATATCTTTTGATGCTCCTTTCTTAATTGCAGCAGAACTATGAGATTTTATGCAATACTCACAGCTATTTGTAATTGAAACAGCAATATAAATTAATTCTTTTGTCATCTCATCTAGAGCACCTTTTTTCATTACTTGCTGTAATGAATTCCAAGTTCTCTCTAAAGTTTCTGGCTCATTAGCTAACATTTTCCAAAAATTGTTTACAAATTTTATGTTTCTTTTTTGTTTAATGTCCTCAAATATTTCTTTTACTTTTCCTTTGGCTTCACTTTCCTCTATCATGTTAAATATTGCCATATTACCTCCTTGATTATGCTTAAAAAACTAACTCAATAAAATGTTAAAAAAAAGGAAATTCTCAGATTAATTTCTTAAAATTCTTATAAAGAATTGTTGAATATTTATTCATTGAGGACATATTCATCTTAGTATCAATATCAAATTTCTCAAGTGCACCTTTTCCTAACTGACTTTCAAGAGCAGATTTATATTCAGGCACACACCCCCAATCACTTACTGTAGTATCTTTGATTTCAATATGAAATTGAATTCCGTATGCGTGTTCATGAAATTTAAAAATTTGATATTTTGTTTCAGGTGATGAAGCTATTAGAGTAACAGATTGTATATGTTCTAAATCTTGAACTTCATAAGAATGCCACTGTAGTGATTTGATTTTATCAGGGAAATTACTAAATAACTGATCTTTTTTTTTATTTTCTAAAAAACCAATATCCAACATTCCAATTTCAGGTTTTGATGATTTTACAACTTTCCCTCCAATGACTTCACCAAGAAGTTGGCAGCCTAAACAAAAACCTAAATAAGGTTTTTTTAAATCAATAACAAATTCTTTAATTTTTTTTTTTTCTTCAATAAGCCAAGGATATTCATCTTCCATCCATGTGTCCATAGGTCCACCCATACAAAACATTGCATCAAATTTATTTAAATCATTTGGAATTTTTTCACCTTCATCTAATTCTATTGTAGTTAAATTTATTCCATCACTTATCATTAGATCTTTAATATATCCTGGGTCTTCTATTTTAATATGTTGAAGTACAATTATGTTTTTCATGTAGCTGGCTTAAGCAATTTTAATATTTTTTTATGATTTAATTTATTGCTCGATGCTAAAATATTTCCAGCAAGTTTGCCATTTTCATTTTTCCATGTAGTAAGTGTTCCACCAGCAGCACTAATTATAGGTATGATTGCATGTACATCCCATATTTTGTTCTCACATTGAACTACTATATCCAGTCTTCCCTCTGCTAACTGAGCGTAAGTTAAAGCATCAAAACAAGCAAAATTTACTATCTTTATAAATTTTTGAATTTTTTTTTGTTTACTAAATGATAAATAACCGTGAAATGCAGCTGCAATCTTTGCATTTTTAATAGATACTTTTGAATTAACATTTAATTTAGTTTTTTTTCCATTTTCAAATAAATATGAATTTTTTTCGTCTTTATTTAAATAGTATTTTTTAAGTTTAGGAAAATTTGCAAGGCCTATCATAGGATTTCCTTTATAATTTAAAGATATTAAATTACTCCAAGTTGGATTACCGGTTACAAAAGATCTCGTTCCATCAATTGGATCGATTACCCAAGAGAAATCACTTTTAGTTTTTTTTAATCCATATTCTTCGCCAATAATTTGATGATCAGGAAACCTCTCTAATATTTTTTTTCTAATGAATCGTTCGAAAGCTTTGTCTGAAGTTGTTACCGGATCATAGCCTTTTCCTTTTAATTTATTGCTAATCTTAAAAGGCTTATCTAGTTTTGAATAATAAAATCTTGTCAGTTGTTTTGCTAAAATATTAAGAAAATTGAAGTAAATTTTATAATTAAACTTTTTGCTCATCGCTTCACGTATTAATAAAATATTTAAATCAATACAAACGAATTTATCTTGAAAAAAAAGGGGTTTTAGAGGAAAGTTTAAACAGTTATGAAATTTGAAGTTAGTTCAAACAAAATATTCTCATTAAATGGATCAAATAAAGAGGAAATTCACCCTTTTTGGTTAAGAGAGCGTGTCAGTGAGAAAGAGTATCTTGATGAAGGTACTCAACAACGCCTGTTTGACCCATCTACCATGAGAAACTCGGTTGAAATTATAAACGCAGAAATAAATGGTGATTTTTTAAATATACAATTTAACGATGGCGTTAACTCAAAATTTGAAATTAAAAAATTATCAGATGAACTTAGTTTAAACTCAAACGAAATAATAGATATCAAAAAAGTACAATGGAAATCTGATTTCAAAGATATTAAAAATTTCAAATTTAATAATAAATTTGCAGATAGCGAAGATATGTTAAATTTACTTATAAATTTTTATAAATTTGGCTTTGTTATAATTCAAGATGTGCCAACAAATGATAATTTTCTGGTCGAATTTGGAAATATGATCGGCAGTGTCAAAAGAACTAACTTTGGTGAATATTTTAATGTAAAATCAAAACCAAATCCAAATGATTTAGCATATACAGCGCTAAACTTATCTCCTCATACTGATAACCCTTATAGAAATCCTTTCCCTCCATGTATACAAATCCTGCATTGTATTGAAAACGAAGTTAGTGGAGGTTACTCAACTTTAGTTGATGGATATACTGTTACAGAAGACTTGAAAAAATTAAATCAAGAATATTATAATATTTTAACATGTACTAAAGTTAGATTTAAATTTTCAGATAAAGATACAATTTTAGAGAGTTGGGCTGAATTAATTCATTTAGATGAAAATGGTAATTTTCAAAATGTTAGATTTAGCCCAAGATTAGATTATGTGCCTCAAATGAAAAAAGAAAAACTCGAAATTTATTATAATGCAAGAAAATGTTTGTCAGACTTATATAATTCTGAAGAGTACAGGATTGAATTTAGATTAATGCCTGGAGATTTAATGATGATGGATAATCATAGATTGCTTCATGGTAGAACATCTTTTGATCCAAATGAGGGTAATAGATTTTTACAAGGGTGTTATTTAGACTTTGATAGCACAGAAGGTAAATTGCTACATTTAAGAAGGAAATTTAATCTTTAAACAATTCTTCTATTTTGTTTTCAGCCTGCTTGATAGATTTTTCATAATCTAATGCCATTTGATCAGCAGCGATGATTTTAATATTTTTAATACCAAAAAAATTCAACATATGAATTAACCAAGGTGTTAAAAAATCCTCATCACCTTGTATTTTAGTTCCACCGGAGGTGATTACTATATATACTTGTTTATCTTTAAGTAAACCAATTCTATCACCGTCTTCAGAATATTTAAAAGTAAGTTTAACTCTTGCTGCAAGATCAGCCCAGGCTTTTAATGTTGCAGGAGGACCAAAATTATATATTGGTACAGATATGATAATTATATCACTCTCTTTTAATTCAATAACTAATTTATCAGAAAGTTCGAACATTTTTTTATGATCTTCTGTTTGTTGTTCAACTGGAATTTTCATACCCGACTCTGTTAAGCCTGAAATAAAGAGCATCTCATCATCTAAATCTCTATAGATTAATTGATCGTCTTTTTTTTTAATTTTTTTAAGTAATTTTTGAGCTAACTTTCTTGAAGTTGATCCCTCTTTTCTAGCGCTACAATCAATCTGATAAATTTTTCTCATTAATTATCCAAAATTTCCAAGCACAGGGATATACTCTAAAAGATAAAAACCTAGTGCCTGTAATTGGTTGGTTATCATCAATATTCCTGTAATAAGCAAAAGTCCACCACCAATTTTGGAAATCAGTTGCATCTTATTTTTTAAGTTTTTTGAAAAAATCATAAATCTTTGAATAAGATATCCAGATAAAATAAAAGGAATTGCTAAACCAAGTGAATAAAAAAATAATAATAGTACTCCTTTGTTGATACTGTCTTCAACTGCAGCTAAAGCCAAGATAGATCCAAGTATTGGACCTATACATGGTGTCCATCCAAAACCAAAAGCCATACCAATTAAAATAGATCCAAAATTACTTGGTGTGATATTTGAATGCACTCTTTTTTCATAATTTAATAATTTAATATTAATTAAACCAATTATCTGAAGAGAGAAAACTATAATAAATATTCCTGCAATAATTCTTAATTCATAAGAGTAGTCTAAAATTAATGATCCCAGAAATGTAGCAGTTGCTCCAAAACTGATAAATACAATTGAGAAACCTAATGAAAATAGAATTATTGGAAAAATGTTTGTTTTCTTACTTTCCAAAAGTTCATTTAAGGAGCTTCCAGATATATAGGATACATAACCTGGTATCAAAGGTAATACACATGGCGACAAAAAACTAATTAAACCTGCGCTTAATGCAATAAAAAGTTCTAACATTATCCAGTATTTTTCATTGCTGCAGAAATACCAGCTATCGATGTTAACAATGCATCATTTAAATTCTTTTTATTCTCTTTACCTTTGGTTGTTTTCAGCTTTGATATAACAATTGGTTGAATAACATTGAGCACTTCTGTGTAAATATTTCTTGCAACAATAATATTCCTAAATTGCTTTCTGGCATTTATAATTTCTATAGGAGTTATTTTTTTATTTAGTTTTTTTATTGTTTCAAATTGGTATCTTAATTTTTTACCAATCCTTATAAGTTTATGATCTGCTAAATATTTTTCATAAATTTTTGATATTTCTGGATCAACTTTTGAAATGACCATATCTAGGATATCTAACATTGAATTAAAAAATGGCCAATTTTTTTCCATATCTAAAAGAGTACTTTTAAATTTTTTAATTGAAGAATATCTTAATGCCTCTGCGCTACCTAACCACGCTGGTAACATAAGTCTAATTTGAGTCCACGCAAATACCCAGGGTATTGCTCTTAAGCTTTTTATGTTGTCTACATTTTTTCTCTTAGACGGTCTTGATCCTATTAAGAGTTTACCTAAAGATACATGTGGTGTTACTGTTTTAAAATACCTAATAAAATCAGAATTTTGATTAATATTTTTTCTATATGAACTTTTTGAAATATCTGACATTTTTTCAATTAACTCTCTCCAATTCTTTTTTGGCGCAGGTGGAGGATTGAGGGTTGCCTCTGTAACAGCCCCTATATAACTACATAAATTATATTTAGCTAGTGGCTCATAACCATATTTTTGCTGTATAACTTCTCCCTGATCTGTAATTCTTATTTTGCCATTTACCGAAGATGGTGGTTGAGACCTAAGTGTGGCTTGTATTGGACCGCCTCCTCTACCAGCTGAGCCACCTCTACCATGAAAAAAAGTTACATCAATTTTATATTTTTTTGCAAGTTTAACTATTTCTTCTTGTGCTTTATATTGATGCCAACTTGCGCATATTTTACCAGCGTCCTTACTAGAGTCCGAGTAACCAATCATCACTTCTTGTTTGTTATTTATTAATTTTCTGTACCATTTTTCTTGAAAAAGTGAATTCATGATGGCTTTTGAGTTTATTAGATCGTCCAATGTTTCAAATAATGGAACAACTCTTAATTTATTTTTGATTTGGGCTTCTTTTTGTAAAAATGAGACAGTTACGATGTCAGAAATAGACGAGGTCATTGAAATGACATATGCTCCTAGGCATTCATCTGGTTGTTTAGAGATTGTTTTGAAAGTTGACCAAACTTCTTTATTTTCTTTATTTTTAAATTCAAAATTAGTTAATAAGTTTTTCTTTTTTTTAATTTGATTTGCTAAAAAATTAATTTTTTTCCTTTCGCTCCATTTATAATAGTTTTGTTGATATTTTCTTTTTATATATTCCGCAATCAATTGGGAGTGTCTAGATGATTCTTGTCTTATATCCAATCTTGCAAGATTTATTCCAAAACATTTAGCTCTTCTCATTAAATCTAATAATTCACCACTTGCTAAATTTTCATTTTGATTTTCTTCCAAAGATTTTCTAACAACCCTTAAAGGTCTTAAAATTTCTTCTCGTGAATTTAGCAATACTTTTTCATTCAATGGTTTATTATAAACTAAATGTTGTTCTATAGATCTGTGAGTAACTCTCATTTTGTCTCTGAGTGGGCGTAAATAAACTCTATAGGGTTCAAATGTTTCACCTGTTTTTTTTTTAATTTCTTTTGAGCATTTTCCCATTGAATAAGATCTAATTAATTTTGTTAAAGATTTTTCATATAATTTTGCTGCCTCCCATCGAGATAATAAAATTACTTCTTTAGTCACTTCTGCAGTTACATTTGGGTTACCATCTCTATCTCCACCCATCCAAGATCCAAATTCAATTGGATTAAAATTTTTAGGAAGACCCTTACCCATATTTTTAACAAAAATGCTGTTTAATCTCCTGTATACCTTCGGTATGGTTTCCCACAAACTATCTTCGATTATAGCAAGTCCCCATCTTGCTTCATCAAATGGAGAAGGCTTTGTTCTCTTCAAGTCATCCGTATTCCATATAATTGTAATTTCATCATATAATTTTCTATCTATAATTTTTTGTTTTGATGGAAAACTTTTCATCAATTCTCTTTGTTCTAAAAGCTCTGTAATATTGTGATATTTTTGTATAAGTGTTCGTCTTTTTACCTCTGTAGGATGTGCTGTTAAAACAATACCAATGTTTAAATTTTTTGCAGTATTATAGATTTTATTAGATGAAATTTTTCTATCCTTAAATAGTTCCTCAAAAATTTCCTCTATAAAAATATTTTTGTTTGCTTTAGCTTTATTATTTTCAAATTCATCTAAAGTTCTTGAAGCATCAATAGACTCCGCAAGATTTATAAAATTCATAAAATGAGAAAATGCTCTTGTAAGTTTATAAGTATTACTTGGACTAATTTGACTTAATGTTTTCGAAATTTTTTTATATGAATCTTGTTGTTTAATATTAGCTCTATTTGCTTTTGAAAGTTTTCTAATTTTTTCAACAAGATTAAAAAATGTTTGACCCTCTTGTTTTTTAATCACATTTCCAAGTATATTTCCAAGAAGTCTTACATCATCTCTAAGTGATTTTGTTGGAATTCTCTCATAATATAAATCTCTTTTGATCATAAATACTTATTGTTTTGGGTTATATTAATACAACTTTGGAGTTTTGTTCTCCTAAATTATCTATTGATAACCTAAGTTTGTCATTAGGTTTTAAAAATTTTTGTGGCTTCATTCCCATGCCTACTCCTGGAGGGGTTCCAGTGGTTATTATATCCCCTGGATGCAAAGACATAAATTTACTTAAATAAGAAACTATTACATCCACATTAAAAATCATAGTATTTGTGTTACCAGTCTGCATTCTGACTCCATTTACGTCCAAAGACATATTTAAATTATTGGCGTTCGAAATTTCATCTTTAGTTACTAAATACGGACCAATTGGACCAAAAGTGTCATGTGATTTGCCTTTAACCCATTGACCTTTTTTTTCAATTTGCCACTCTCTTTCACTCACATCATTTACTAAACAATATCCTAAAATATGATCTTGAGACTGTTTTTCAGATATATGTTTAGCATGTTTTCCAATAACAATTCCTAATTCAACTTCCCAATCAAGTTTTTTTGAATTTTTAGTAATTTCTATATCGTCGTTTGGACCGTTTATGCTACTTGTTGCCTTCATAAAAACTATGGGTTCAGATGGAGGTTTTGATCCTGTTTCAGCAGCATGATCAGAAAAATTTAGTCCTATGGCAATAAATTTTCCTGGACTTGTAATACAAGAACCAATTCTCTCGCTTGAAGAAAGTTCTGGCAATAAAGTTAGGTCTATACTATGTAATTTTGAAATTGTATCAAAATTTAAATTATCAGGATTAAAATCTTTAATGCATGAACTAATGTCTATTATTTTACCATCTTTGTTTAAGATAGCTGGTTTTTCATAATTCTTTTCTCCAATTCTTAAAAGTTTCATTTTCCTCGCAAATATTTATAAGTAATTTTTTATTTCTTTGTACAAGTAGCTGTGATCTAAATCATCATAACCTTTTTTAGACAATTTTTTATATAAATTTCTGATAATCATTGAGAGAGGAAGGCTTATCTTATTCATTTTAGCTGTATTTAAAATATTCTCCATGTCTTTTAGTTGCGATGCAACTTTACCTCTGGCTTTAAAATCTTCTTTTATCATTCGTAATCCATGAGTTTGTAATATTTTACTATCAGCCCATCCTCCTTTTAAAGCCTTTAAAACATTAATTGGCTTAAGTCCCAATTTTTTAGACAATATTATTGCTTCTGATACTGCGCCAATAGAAATTCCTACAATAATTTGATTTGCGAGTTTTGCTGCCTGACCAGATGATGGTTTTCCTACGTAATTTGGAATCCCTAAAATTTTTAGAACTTTTAAATTTTTTTTATATATTTTTTTTTCTCCTCCAACCATTATAGCAAGGCTAGCACTTTCAGCTCCTTTGGTCCCTCCCGATACTGGGGCATCTAAAAAGTAAACTCCCTTTTTTTTTAATATTTTATAATTATCTAATGCAGTACTTGGTTTAGTTGAACTCATATCTATTACTGTTGTTTCTTTACAAACATTATTTAAAAATGTTTTACTTCTAATTATATCTTTTACAGCTTTGTCATCTGTAAGCATTGTAATTATGATCTCCTTATCTTTTGCTAATTCTTCAATTTTATAAGATAAATAAGCACCATATTTTTTAAGTTTTTTAGCTTTGCTTATAGTTCTATTGAATATACTTATTTGGTGTTTTGATTTTAATAAATTTTTAATCATGGGGGTTCCCATTAAACCTGTGCCTATAAAACCTATTTTCATTTAATGATACTTATTATTAATTATTATTAATTTATTTAATTTAGTGTTCATTTTTATTTACCAACAAATCAAAATAAAACATATTATATTGAAATAGAAATAAAATATTAGTTATTGGGTTTTATTAATGCTAAATGTCATTAAAATTATTTAAAATAATAAATTTAAATTATGTATGAAAAGTTTGGACAATTTATAGATGGTAAATGGCAAAAGTCTCAAAATAATGAGACCTACGAAGTAATAAATCCTGCAACAGAGGAAATTTTAGGTCATGCATCTAAAGCCTGCCGTATAGACGTTGAAAAGGCACTAATCTCATCTGAGAGTGGTTTCAAAAAATGGAAAAATACTACACCTTGGGAAAGATCTAAAGTTTTAAGGAGAATAGCTGATAAGATAAGGGAGAAAAAAGATATTTTAGCCAAATGGATGACTTTAGAGGTTGGAAAACCATTGGCGGAGGGGGTTGGTGAAGCTGGTGGCGCAGCCGATATTTTTGAATGGAACTCAGAGGAAACAAAAAGAATATATGGACAAACTGTTGAAAGTAGATTTTCAGATACTAGAGTTCATGTATATTACCAGCCTGTCGGGGTTGTTGCTGCACTAGTACCATGGAACTTTCCTCTAATATTAGCGTCTAGAAAAATTTCTACTGCCTTAGCTGCGGGATGCTCGGTGATTTGTAAACCAGATGTAATAACACCTGGAACAGTTATGGAATTAGTTGATATCTGCAAAGAATGTGGTGTTCCTGATGGTGTTGTTAATTTATTGTCTGGTGATCCTCCCTCAATTTCTGAGCAATTGCTGGAGTCAGATATTGTAAAAAAAGTTTCAATTACAGGATCAACCAGAGTTGGAAAATTAATACTTAAGAAAGCAGCTGATAAAGTTCAAAGAGTAACAATGGAATTAAGTGGTCACTCTCCTTTTATTGTATTTGAAGATTGTAATATTGAGAAAGTTGCTGACATGGCCATTGCCGCAAAATTTAGAAATAATGGACAAGTGTGTATTTCCCCCAATAGATTTTACATTCAAGAAAGTAAGAAAGATGAATTTGTTAACAAATTTATAGAAAAAACTAAAAAATTAAAAATAGGAAATGGTATGGAGCAAGATGTTCAATTGGGTCCTATAACAACTTTAAAAAGATTAGGCGAAATTGAAGAGCTTGTTGAAACAACAAAAAAAGAGGGTGCTAAAGTTTTGATTGGTGGAAAACGACCATCAGGCTTCAACAAAGGGTATTTTTACGAACCAACTGTTTTTGACGATGTTGATGATAATTTTACTATAATGAAAACAGAACCATTTGGACCTCTAGTTCCCATGCTATCTTTCAAGTCTTTTGATGAAGTTGTTGAAAGAGCAAATAATAATGATTTAGGATTGTGTAGTTATATTTATACAAACTCAATGGAAAAGGCACTTAAAGCTTCTGAATTAATGGAAACTGGCTGTGTAGCTGTAAACACGCCAACGGTTGCAATAGCAGAAGCACCATTTGGGGGCATAAAACAAACCGGATATGGACGAGAGGGTGGTTCTATGGCTATTAAAGATTACTTAAATATAAAATATACTCACTTAGGTCTTAAAACTTAATAGAGCAAAACATCCTCTTTAAATTGTTCTAAATCTTAATTTATTATAAGTTTTTTATAAATGACAAAGATTTTTCCTTTGATATTTATTGTTTTGTGGTCATCTGCTTTTATCACAACAAAACCGATTGTTGATCATAGTGAACCTTTTTCAGCATTAGCTTTTAGATTTTTTTTTGTATCTCTAGGTTTTTTAATTTTTTCAATATATAAAAATTTTAGTCTAGTAGTTTCTAAATCAAATTTAATTCAATCATTGGTAAGTGGAGTTTTGTTTCATGGAATTTATCTTGGAGGAGTTTTTTATTCAGTTTCTGTTGGAATGCCAACTGGTATAGCTGCATTAATTGTAACATTACAACCTATTCTAACAAATATATTGGCAGGCCCAATTCTTAAAGAAAATGTATCCTATCATCAGTGGATTGGAATATTACTTGGATTTTTAGGTGCTGTATTAGTCTTGGGTTTTGACATAGGAAAAAATATTCCTTTTGATGGAGTGATAGCAACTATAATTTCTCTTATATCGATTACATCTGCAACAATTTGGCAAAAAAAAATATCTAATAATTTACCGCTAGAAACAAGTAATACCTACCAAGCTCTTGGGGGATGTTTGTTCCATGTCTTAATAATAATTTTTTTTACAAAATTTCAAATTAATTTTACTTTCACTTTCTTAGCTGCAATGAGTCATCAAGTTTTGTTAGTCTCATTTGGTGCTTTTACAATTCTAATGTTCCTAATAAGAGAAAATTCAGCAAGTAAAACAACCTCTTTTTTCTTTTTAATACCATCTGTATCTGCTTTGATGGCTTGGTTGTTTTTAAATGAAAATTTATACTTTATTGACATAATTGGTTTTTTAATTGCATCAATTGGTGTTTATATTGCTACAAGACCAGAAAAATAATTTTTATGGATGCTAAATATTTTGAAAAAATTAGAATTTTTGATGGAGGAATGGGTCAAGAACTTTTGAGTAATGGTTTGATATCAAAAGGTACACTATGGTCTGCAAGTGCATTAATTGAGAAAGAATTTCATAAGTTAGTAATTGATGCACATATTTCCTACATAAACGCGGGTGCAGATATAATTGTAACAAATAACTTTTCTGCAAGGAAAATTAGATTTATTCAAAATAAAGTTTTAGATAAATTCCAATATGCCAACGAACAAGCAGGTATTTTAGCAAATAAAGCAAGAGAGATTTCTAAACAAAATATATTGATAGCTGGTTCATTGCCTTCTCAAAACGATACTTATGTTGAAGATGAAAGAAGTTCATCAGAAATCCAATTTGATTTTGAGGAGCAGGCTAAAATAATAAGTCCTTATGTTGATTTTTTTTATCTTGATGTTGTAAGCAGTGGAAGAGAGATTGAAATTGCTTCAAATATTGTTGAAAAACTGGGAAAAAAGGTGGTTGTAGGCATACATTTAAAAAAAAATTGCAAATTACCTTCAGGTGAAAGTGTTCAAAATATAATTGAAAAATTTCAATGTAACAATTGGATTGGTTTAGTTTTTGCTTGTGTATCTCAAGAAATAGTTGAAAGAACATCTGATTTTTTTTCTGATTTAAAACTTCCTTTCGGATTTAAGATAAATTTATGGGGCATTGAAGAACCAACTCCAGTGCAAACTTTTAATTCAGCAAAACATAATGAAATAGGAACAAATCCTAACATTGCACTTGGTTCAAGAAATCTAAGTGCAAAAGAGTTTTATAAATTTACAAAAAGAATGGTTGAAAAAGGTGCGAGAATTTTAGGAGGCTGTTGCGAAACTAAACCAGAACATATAAAAGAAATTTCAAGTCTTAAATAACCTTTTTAGCACCCGCTCGTCTTACAAAGTAAATACCAATTACAACGGCTATTAGAGATATTAATACTTTTATAGTAATTAATTCTTTTAGAAATATATAACTAAGTATAGTTCCAAATATAGGAATTAAATAAGATACTTGGGACTGAAAAATTAAACCATTATCTACTAAAATTTTAAATCTCAACAACCAAGCTATACCTGTAGATACCAATCCAAGATATATTACAGAAATAGTTGACTGAATTGATGGATTATATGTCCAAGGTTTTTCAATAAAAAAAGATAAAGGTATTAAAATTATAACTGCCCAAATTAATATAGAGCCAGTAACATTTTCATTTTTTTTATCTTTTATTTTTAAAGTAAGCACACCACCAATTACATAACAAGTAGACCCAACTAGAATTAGTATTGCAGAGAAAAAATTACTTTCATTAATTAATAAATTATCAGAAAATAAATATACTATTCCTGCAAAACCAATTAAAATTCCCATAGTTTTTGTAAAATTAAATTTTTCATTTTTAGTATAATAATGCCCCAAAATTGTAGAAGATAAAGGGGTTGTAGACATTAAAATTGCAGCTAAATTACTTTGAACAGATTTTACACCATAAGAAATTAGGAAAAAAGGAACAACTAAGTTTATAAAACCAATTATTGCGAACCAATACCAATCTTTTGAAAATGCCTCTACCTTAATTTTTTTATAAAAACATAAAATTAAAACAGGAATAGCTCCAAAAAATACTCTTAATAAAGCAATAGTTACAGGCCCAAATGAATATGTGGCTATCTTTATATTAAAGAAAGCTGATGCCCAAATTAAAGCTAGAAGAGTTAACAAAATATAATCAATTAAATTTGGTTGTCTCATTCTATTAAATTTTCAATTTTTCCGTTAGTAAGTTTTATTAAATTATTAAAACTAATCTCAAATACACAATTTGGATGGCCCGCTGCTGCAAAAATTTTTGCAAATCTTTCTAAAGTTGTATCAATATAAATTTGTAAGTCTGTAAGATGTCCTACAGGTGAAACACCTCCTATTGTATACCCAGTATGTTGCTTTACCTCATCAGGAGATGCCATTTTTATATCATTTAAATTAGTGATTTTTTTTAATTTCTTTAAAGAACATTTTTTATCTCCTGCTACCAAGCATAAAATGAAGTTTTTCTCTGTTTTAAAAAGAAGACTTTTTACAATTGCACCTATTTCACAGTTAAGTGAATTTGCAGCATCAATTGCAGTTCTAGCTGAAGTTTGTAATTCAATTACATCAAGGGAGCCATCAAAATCTTTAAGTGCTTTTTTTGCTCTTAACACTGGTTCTTTATCTATTACGTTCATATCAATCTAAAGTTGTTAAAAAAATCATTAATTTTGAGAATATATATATGTAAAAAATGCATACGTGTTATCTATTTTATATGCATTATTTATCATTTTTTTAATGTTAATGACCCCAGATCACAAAATTAATAGGAGTAAATAATGAGCGCTAATGATGTACTTAAGATGATCAAAGACAAAGAGGCTGAATTTGTAGATCTTAGATTTACAGACCCAAGAGGAAAACTTCAACACTTAACAATAGACTCTACTGTAGTAGATGAAGACATGTTAAATCAAGGTGTCTTTTTTGATGGTTCGTCAATAGCTGGTTGGAAAGCAATAAATGAGTCTGACATGATACTAAAACCAGATTTGTCAAGAATGTTTATGGACCCTTTTACTTCTCATAATACGTTAGTTTTGTTCTGTGATATTTTAGATGCTGTAAAGAAAAACCCTTATGAACGTGATCCAAGGGGTACAGCTAAAAGAGCAGAGGAATATCTAAAATCCTCAGGTATTGGTGATAAAGCTTTTTTCGGACCAGAACCAGAATTTTTTGTTTTTGATGATGTAAAAATTAAAAACGATATGAACGAAACTAGTTTTGCTATTGATAGCACGGAAGGTCCTTACAATTCTGGAAAAAGGTATGAAAATGGAAATATGGGACATAGACCTGGTATCAAAGGAGGATATTTTCCAGTTCCACCGGTTGATAGTGCTCAAGATATGAGAGGCGAATATTTAAAAGGATTAAAGGATGTTGGTATTAAAGTTGAAAAACATCACCACGAAGTTGCTCCAAGTCAACACGAGCTAGGTATGTATTTTGGTACACTAGTAAACCAAGCGGATAATGTTCAATTATATAAATATGTTGTTCAAATGGTTACACACTCATTTGGAAAAACAGCTACGTTTATGCCAAAGCCCGTGGCAGGAGATAATGGTTCGGGTATGCATATACACCAATCAGTTTGGAAAGGTGATACTCCTGTTTTTTCTGGTGATGCATATTCAGGATTATCTGAAACAGCATTGTTTTATATTGGTGGAATTTTAAAACATGCTAAAGCAATTAATGCATTTGCTAACTCTACAACAAACAGTTACAAAAGATTAATACCTGGTTTCGAAGCACCAGTATTATTAGCATATTCAGCACGTAATAGATCTGCATCTTGTAGGATACCAATTACTTTAAGCAAAAAAGGCGCAAGGTGTGAAATTAGATTTCCAGATGCTGCTGGAAACCCTTACTTAACTTTTGCGGCAATGTTAATGGCGGGTATAGATGGTATTAAAAATAAAATCCATCCTGGAGATTCTTTTGACAAAGATTTGTATGAATTACCCGAGGAAGAGGTAAAAAGTATTCCAACAGTTTGTGGATCTTTAAGAGAAGCAATGGAAGCTTTGGATAAAGATAGAGAGTTTTTAACTCAAGGTGGAGTATTTAGCGACGATCAAATAGACGCCTATATTGCGCTTAAGTTCGAGGAAATTCATAAGTTTGAGCATGCACCTCACCCGGTTGAGTTTGAGATGTATTATAGCAGTTAATAAATAACTACTGTTTGGTTGATGCAATTGAATCTTTGTTAATACCTTTTTTAACAACGTAATCTTGGGTACCATTAGCTCCAGTCTCAACTTCTTTACGTAAAACTTTAAAGAAAGATCTTTCCTTCAAGTTATCCTTAAGGTCTTTAACAAGATTTTTAAACTCAAATTTATTCATACCTTGCTTATACATTAGATATGTGTTTTAAACAACTCTGGTATGCACTAAACTAATACTAGATTTTGAAGGACTCTCCGCATCCACAACGCTCTGTTTCATTGGGATTATTGAACACAAATGATGACGAAAATTGATCTTTTTTATAGTCCATTTCTGTGCCAAGCAGATAAATTACTGCCGCAGAATCAATAAAAACTTTAACCCCTTTATCTTCAATTAATTCATCATTAGGATTAATTTCTTTTGTGTATTCCATAATATAAGACATCCCTGCGCATCCGCCTGATTTAACTCCAACTCTTACTCCGAGAGAATTCTGCTGATCTTTAGACATTATTTCTTTGATTCTTGCTGCTGCATTATCGCTTAGAGTTATTATTTGTTTTGTCATAAATTTAGCTCTAATTTTGCTGCCTCTGACATCATTGATTTGTCCCAAGGAGGATCCCAAACCAAATCAAGATCAACTTTATTAACTTCTTTAAGTTCCATTATACTATCCTTAACTTCTTTAGGCAAACTTTCTGCAACTGGACAGTTAGGTGTTGTAAGCGTCATCTTAACTTGGACGTCTTTATCTTTAATTTTAATGTCATAAATCAAACCAAGTTCATAAATATTTACTGGAATTTCAGGATCATATATTTTTTTTATTTCTGTAATTACTTTTTCTTTTAAATCCATTTTTAGCTTTCAGTATTTACTATTTTTTGAAAATCATCTATTGCTGATGTTAGAGTATGCCAAGAAAGAGTAGCGCATTTTACTCTCATTGGGTACTGTTTTACACCTGATAGACACATTAATTTAGTTTTTTCATCTTCATTTAAGATTTTATTTTGAAGTTCCTCTTTTTCTTTAATCATATCTAAAAAATCGTTTACAATTACTTTTACCTCAGCTTCCTCTTTACCTTTAACTAAATCAGTCATTATAGAGGCTGATGCCATTGATATAGCGCACCCATGTCCTTCAAATGAAATATCCTCAACTTTTTTATTTTCGTTTAATTTTAAATAGATATGAACGTTATCTCCACATAAAGGATTATGCCCTTTAGCGTCTTTATTAAAGTTTTCAGTTTTTCTTAAATTTCTAGGATTTTTACCATGATCCAAAATAATTTCTTGATATAATTCTTTTAGGTCCATTATATGTTAAATATTTTTTTACAATTTTCTATTGATTGGCTTAATTGATCGATATCATCTTTTGTATTATATATACCAAACGATGCTCTTGCAGTGGCCGGAAGTTTCAGCTTTTCATGTAATATCTGACAACAATGATGTCCTGCTCTGATTGCTACTCCATCTTCATCAAGAATAGTTGCAATATCATGTGGGTGAACACCTTCAATGGTAAAAGAAATCACTCCACCTTTATGTTTTGGATTACCTATAATTTTTATTGAATTATTTTTTCCCAAAATATCTAATCCATAATCCAATAACTCTTTCTCGTGCTTTTCTATATTTTCAATACCAACTTTTTCCATAAATTTTATAGACTCGTTAAATGCAATTACTTGGGCTGTTGCCATTGTGCCTGCCTCATATTTATTTGGTAGTTCACCATAAGAAATTCCATTTTTTTTAACTTCATTTATCATTCCTCCACCACCTTGGTATGGAGGTAGATCGTCTAACCATTTCTTTTTTGCGTATAAAACCCCAATTCCTGTTGGCCCATACATTTTATGTCCTGATATAGCATAAAAATCACAATCTAATTCCTGCATATCTAATTTTAAATGTGGTGCTCCTTGGCAACCATCCACTAAAACAGGAATATTTTTTGAGTGTGCAAGTTCTACAATTTCCTTAATCGGTAATATTGCTCCAGTTACATTTGATAAATGAGTAACGCTTATAATTTTTGTTTTACTAGTTATTTTGTTTTTTATTGCTTCAATAGTTATCTCACCTGCTTCGTTAATCTCAGCAAATTCAATTTTAATTTTTTTTGAATTTCTTAGGAAATGCCAAGGAACATAATTAGAATGATGTTCAAGTTCTGTTAATAAAATTTCATCACCTTCTTCTAGATACTTTTGCCCAAAGGTATTTGCTACCAAATTAATTGCTTCTGTAGCACCTTTGGTAAATACAATTTCATTCTTATCTTTGGCATTAATATATCTTTGAACTGATGTTCTTGTATTTTCATAAAGATTTGTTGCAGCAACAGCTAAATAATGAACACTTCTACCTACATTAGAAAACTCTTTAGAATAAAAATCATATATTCTATCAATTACTACTCTTGGTTTTTGTGAGGAGTTTGCGCTGTCTAAATATACGAGATCATTATTTTGAACTTTGTTATCAAATATTGGAAATTCTTTTTTAATGCTATCTATATCCATTAATTTATCGCCTCCTTTAGATATTTCTGTATTTCGATGTTTGTTATTTTTTCAATTACATCATTAATGAAACCATCTATTAGTAACTTTTTTGCCTGATCGTAATTTAAACCTCTAGACATTAGGTAAAATATGGAGTTTTCATCCAAATTGCCCGAAGTAGAACCATGAGAACATTTTACATCATCTGCGTAAATTTCTAATTCTGGTTTACCATTAAATTCTGTATTTTCGTTTAAAAGTAAGGCTTTACTTAATTGATATCCGTCTGTTTTTTGAGCTTGATCGTTAACAAAAATTTTACCTTGATAAACTCCGGTAGACTTATCGTTTAAAACACTTTTTATTAATTGATAACTTTTTGTATTTTCGGCCAAATGGTTAATATTTGTTTTAATTTCATGATGATTGTTCTTGTCTAAATTTATAATCCCATTAATAAAAGCAGAGCTATATTTTTCTTTTAAATTAGTATTTATTTCATATTTTGAAAATTTAGATCCAGATGAATAAATAAAGTTTTCTGAATTACTGTTTTCGTAAATATCAATATTAGTGAAGCTGTATCTTAGATTTTGATTTTTATTTAAATCAAAAATATAATTTTTAAGGTTTGAATTTTTATTGATAAGAATATTAAAGTTATGATTATTAAAACCACTAACTGATTTATCTTTAAATAAATTCAAAGTTGATAAAGATGAATTTTTATGAAGTGTTAACTCAAATCTTGTATTAATTAAATTTGTTTTGTTATCTAAATCACATATATGATAAATAACTAAAGGTTTTTCTACAATTTTACCCTCTAAAACATTTAATTTAATTAATCTACTCGCAAAAGCCTTATTCAAATTATTTAAAGGTTCATTCAAACTTTCACTAAAAATCAATTTTTCATTTTTTATCTCTATTTTATTTTTATCTATATCTAAAATATCTGCTGATAGGAACTCTCCATTTAAAATAACAATTTTTGAATGTTCAAAATTTTTTATAAATTTTAAATTGTAACTTTTATTTTCAATGGTATTAAAGCCAAATTTAAGTTCTTTTATGTTTTTATTTATAATTAAATTTAAATCTGAAAACTTCCAATCTTCCAATTTTTTTGAGGGAAACCCACTTTCTACAAATTTAAAAAAATGCTCTTTACGCTCTTTAGTGTTTCCTAAAGTTTCATAAGTTAAACTTTCAAATTCTAAATTTTCTTTTAACATTTATAAGCTCTCATAACCTTGTTTTTCTAATTCTAGTGCTAGTTCAAAATTCCCAGTTTTTATTATTTTTCCGTCTTTCAAAACATGAACGAAATCTGGCTTTATATAATTAAGTAATCTTTGATAATGCGTGATTATTAAAAAAGAATTATTTGTATTTCTTAATGAGTTTACTCCATCGGAAACTATTTTAAGTGCATCAATATCTAAACCAGAGTCTGTTTCATCTAATATTGATAATTTTGGATTTAAGATAGACATTTGAAGAATTTCATTTTTTTTCTTTTCTCCTCCTGAAAATCCTACATTTAGTTGTCGTGACAGAATATTTTGATCAAATTTTAATTGTGCAGATTTTTCTTTCACAAGCTTAAGAAATTCAATTGCATCTAATTCTTTTTCACCTTTTGCTTTTTTCACAGCATTTAATGAAGTTTTCAAAAAATTGTTAGTGTTTACACCTGGAATTTCTAGAGGATACTGGAATGCTAAAAATATTCCTTTATGAGCTCTCTCTTCAATTTCAAGATCTAGTAAGTTGGAATTTTCAAATTTTACATCTCCTTTGATTTCATAACCTTTTTTTCCAGATAAAATATTTGATAAAGTACTTTTTCCTGATCCGTTTGGTCCCATTATTGCATGAACTTCTCCAGGATTTATTTTTAAGCTAAGTCCTTTTAGAATTTCTTTATTATCAATACCTGCTTCTAAATTGTTTATTTCCAACATTATCCAACACTTCCTTCCAAACTAATTCCAACTAATTTTTGCGCTTCAACAGCAAATTCCATTGGCAATTGTTGAAGAACTTCTTTACAAAAACCATTAACTATTAGCCCTACAGCTTCCTCTGAATTTAAACCTCTTTGTTGACAATAATATAATTGCTCTTCACTGATTTTTGATGTTGTTGCCTCATGTTCTATATTTGAGTCTGAATTTCTATTTTTAATGTAAGGAACAGTGTGTGCGCCACATTTATTACCCATTAACAGTGAGTCACACTGTGTAAAGTTTCTAGCGTTTTTAGCTTTAGGAAAAATATCTACAAGACCTCTATAAGTATTATCAGCGTATCCAGCTGAAATACCTTTGGATATTATTTTACTTTTAGTATTTTTGCCAATATGAATCATTTTAGTACCAGTATCTGCTTTTTGATGGTTATTTGTAATTGCAATTGAGTAAAATTCTCCAACAGAGTTGTCTCCTTGCAAAATGCAACTAGGATATTTCCAAGTAATTGCTGAACCAGTCTCTACTTGCGTCCAAGATATTTTAGAATTTACACCTTTGCATAATCCTCTTTTAGTTACAAAATTATAAATCCCACCCTTACCATCTTTATCTCCTGGATACCAATTTTGGACAGTTGAATATTTTATTTCTGCATCATCTAAAGCAACAAGTTCAACATTTGCTGCATGTAATTGGTTTTCATCTCTCATAGGAGCAGTACATCCTTCCAGATAGCTAACATAACTTCCTTTGTCGGCGATGATTAAAGTTCTTTCAAACTGACCTGTTTCAGAAGCATTAATTCTAAAATATGTTGATAATTCCATAGGACATCTTACACCCTCTGGAATGTAAACAAATGAACCATCAGTAAACACTGCAGAATTTAAAGTTGCAAAATAATGATCAGTAACTGGTATAACTGAACCAAGATACTTTTTTACTAATTCTGGATGTTTTTGAATAGCCTCAGACATTGAACAAAATATTATCCCCTCTTCAGTCAGCTTATCTTTAAATGTTGTTGCAACTGAAACTGAGTCAAAAACAGCATCTACTGCTATTCCATTTAATCTCTTTTGTTCTTGAAGTGGTATACCAAGTTTTTGATAAGTTTCCAAAAGCTTCGGATCTAATTCATCTAAACTTTTTGGTTTATCAGAAGCACTTTTAGGAGCTGAATAATAATATAAATCTTGGTAATCTATTTTTGGATATTTTGGTTTTTGCCAATTTGGTTCTTTTAAGTTTTTTAATCTCTCAAATGCTTTTAATCTCCAATCTAGCATCCAGTCTGGTTCTTTTTTTATTTTAGATATAAATTTTATTACCTCCTCATTTAAACCTTTTGGTGCTCTGATATTTTCAATATCAGTTGTAAATCCATATTTATATTCTTTTAAATCTTCTATTTGTTTATCTCTCATCTATAATCTGTTCGTTGATTGATTTATTAAATCTCTAAGACTTTTTTTTTCAAAAAAATTATTTATATAATCCTCTAATTCATCCCAGAGATCATGAGTAATGCATTTTGCTGTTTTACCGTTGCACCCTTTTTTTGAATGTTTTTCACAACCTATAGTTTTTACCTTTTCATCAACTGCAAAAAAAATATCTGAAATTTTAATATGTGAAGCTTCTTTAGAAAGAATGTATCCACCTTTAATTCCACGTATACTTGTTACAATATTGTTTTTTTTTAACTTTAAAAATAATTGTTCAAGATAATCTAAAGATATTCCTTGTCTTAAAGAGATATCTCTTAAAGAAACTGGTTCATTAGGATCAAATTTTGCAAGATCGGCAAGTGCCATAACTGCATATCTTCCTTTACTTGATAATTTCATATTATTATTATTTTATGCGGTTTATATATATACCCGACTAAAATAGTCAAGTTTCTGAAAAATTTTAAAACTTGCATTTTGTCGCTCAATTTTGATAGAAAAATAAAATTTTTTTTTGAGATTAATTATCAATGACAACTACAGATAATAAAATTGTTGAAATATTTATTCCTGGGCCTGCAGGAAGGCTAGAAGCAAAATATTATAAAAGTAAAAAAAACACATCTCCAATTGCATTAGTTTTGCACCCCCACCCTCAATATGGTGGAACTATGAATAATAAAGTTGTTGTTGATACATTTCAAACTTTTATGGATAATGACTTTTCAGTCTGTAGAGTAAACTTTAGAGGAGTTGGTAAAAGTGATGGGGAATTTGACAATGGTCAGGGTGAGCTAGCAGATGCTGCCGCTGCACTAGATTGGTTGGAACGAGAAAACTTTGACAATTCGCAATGTTGGATTTCAGGATTTTCTTTTGGATCATTAATTGCAATGCAATTACTTATGAGAAGACCAGAAATAAATAGATTTGTTGCAGTTTCACCCCAACCAAATGTTTATGATTTTTCATTTTTATCACCATGTCCTACATCAGGAATAATAATTTACGGTAAAAAAGATGAATTGGTTCCTGTTGAGCACATTAACGATTTGAATAAAAGGCTAAGTGCTCAAAAGGGAATAAAAGTAGAATTTGATTCTATTACAGAAGCAAATCATTTCTTCTCAAAAGCTGATATTGCTCTTATTAAATCTTTGAATAAATATATAAAAAAAGAAACGGCTCTATATTAATAATTTTTAAAAGTCTCTCCACCTGAAATTGGTTTACTTACTTTTGTTGTAGAAGGAAAAGATATATTTTTTTTAAAATATGATCTTATTGCTAAATAAGCAAATGCTTGGGATTCAATAAAATCTCCGTCATAATTAAATTTATCGACATCACAAATATTTTTTTTTAATAAACTTTTCAAATTTTGAATTAATGTTTTATTTTTTCTGCCACCCCCACATAAAATTACATTAGAACAATTTGTAAAATTACTATTTAAATAATTTGAAATAATTAAGGCTGTAAAATAATTAAGAGTTGCAACTGCATCCTCAAAAATTAATCCTTTAATAAAATTAAAATCAAACTCATTTCTATCATAGGAATGTCTATCTTCTGAACTGTAAATATCATGCTCGATAAATTGATTTATAATATCCATGTTGATTTGACCTGTAGACGCAATTTCACCGTTTTTATCAAAATCTATATTTTTTGTTTTTTTTAAATATTCATCTATTAAAACATTTCCTGGTCCTATATCTCTAGCAACTAATTCTTCATTATTACAGTAAGTATAATTGGAAACCCCTCCTATATTTAAAAAAATACATGCCTCATTAGGAAAAATTTTTTTTGATAGCAAAGAATGATATACTGGTGTTAAAGGTGCACCCTCACCATTATTTTCAATATCTCTTTTTCTAAAATTAAAAATGACCTTTTTTTGAATTAATTGAGATAATAAATTTGGGTTTCCCATCTGGATTGAATATTTTTTTTCAGGTTTATGAATAATTGTTTGTCCATGAAAACCCACTAAATCTACATCGGTAGTCTGCTTAGATATTAAATATTTTGATATATTTGAATGAAGAAGAGTAATTTCTTTCTCAATATTTTTATATTCAATTATACTGTTTTCTATATCCTCTATTGAATTAATATTTTTAATATAATCTCTTAATTTTTGTCTAAACTCAGCTTTATATTCATAAAAATGGTTTAATTTTACCTCTAGATGTGATTTTCCATCTGAATTAATTATACTAGCATCAATCCCATCTAAAGAAGTACCACTCATTAAACCTAAAGAATTAATGCAATTGTCCATTATTGATTATTATTTTTTAATAAATATGTATATTGAAAATACTAAATTATGAATGATTTTATAAGAGAATTTAAAGACAGAGGCTTTTTCTATCAGTGTACAGATGAGGTAGGACTTTCAAATGTGCTAAATAAAAAAAGTACTAAAGGGTATATAGGATTTGACTGTACTGCTCAAAGTCTACATGTGGGGAGCTTATTACAAATCATGTGTTTGAGGCAGTTACAAAAGCATGGTCACCAACCGATAGTTTTGCTAGGTGGAGGAACGACTAGGATAGGAGATCCATCAGGAAAAGATAAAACAAGAAAAATTTTAGATGAAAATGAGATTGAGAAAAATATTAAAAGTATTGAGCTTGTTTTAAAAAAATATCTTAATACTGATAATAAGGAAACTTCACCTATATTTGTAAATAATTATTCTTGGTTAAAAGAATTAAACTATATTTCTTTTCTAAGAGATATAGGGAAACATTTTACAATTAATAAAATGTTGAGTTTCGACAGTGTAAAGCTCCGTTTGGATAGAGAGCAGTCTTTAAGTTATATGGAATTTAATTACATGATACTTCAAGCATATGACTTTCTTGAATTGAATAAAAAACAGAATTGTCTTCTTCAAATTGGAGGATCAGATCAATGGGGTAACATAGTAAATGGTGTTGATTTAATCAAAAGATATTCATCAAAAGAAGTTTTTGGATTGACAACTCCTCTTATAACTCTGGCTTCGGGAGCAAAAATGGGAAAGACTGAAAGTGGTGCAGTATGGTTGGATAAAAATCTACTATCTGTCTATGATTATTGGCAATTTTGGAGAAATACTGACGATCTGGATGTTATCAATTTTCTTAAAATGTTCACAGATTTATCTTTAGAAAAAATAGAAGAGATTAAAAATGAAAATATTAATGATTTAAAAATTTTATTAGCTAATGAGGCTACAAAGATGTTACATGGAGAAATTGAAACAAAAAAAGTCGAAGAATTAGCAAAATCTACTTTTAAAGAAAATTCAACTGGAGAACATTTACCTAGTGTTAAAATTGGAAGTGATTTAATAGGAAGGGATATAATTAGCTTGATAGAACATACAAATAACGAGTTATCAAAAAGCGAAATAAGAAGATTAATTCAAAACAATGGAATTAAAATTGATAATGAGAAAATTGAAGATGGAAAATTATTAATAAGTAAAAAATTGTTCGGAAATAAAGGTTTTATTAAACTTTCAGTTGGCAAGAAAAAGCATTTTAAAATTATTATTTAATTTTTTTTTAACTTTTCTAAAGTTCTAGTTATAAATCTTGGTGTAAGAGTTTTAATTGGATTTACAGTAGTTTTTAAATCTTTTGGTGGACCTTTGATTTTGAAACTTACGCCAAAAACACCTTCCCCAACCTTTTTCCCTACCAAAATATCTCCCAATAAGGGGATTTTTGATATTGTTTTATTTATTGTTGTAGCTGGCACCAGAGTACCTCTAAGGCTTGTTAGTTTATTTCTATCAATATAGCCCTGCATTAAAATGGAAATTGCTGGTCCAATAGCATACATTTCATTTATGTTAGTAAGTGACTGTTTTGATTCATAATTCATTTCAAATTCATTAAATCGAATACCCTCTCCTGTAAGAAGATCTGCAATACCTTGAAGAGACGCAAGTGTAAGTAATTTTGCCAGAACAGGAACATCTTGAACTTTAAAATCATATATTTTTAGATTTGCTTTTGTTTCATTATTTTTTTCTATAGACCCATAGGACAGCTTACCTTCAGTAAAGCCTTTAATAAACTTGTAGTTTTTTATAAATGGTTCAGGTTCTTCAATAAACAAATTAGTAACTTTTTCATCTCTAGAATTAGTTTTTATAGATAGTGAAAAATCATTTTTATTGTTAATTTTAGAGCGAATTTCAGCAGAAATAACATAATTTTTTTTTAATGAAATCTCACCGACTAAGTTGGTCAGTTTACTGTTTTTATCTATAAATATATTATTAAGTTGAACTGATATCTTTGCGTTTATATTTTCAAATCTCTCAAAAATCTTATTAGTATTTTCGCTCTTTAAATAATTTGAAATGAGTAATTGACCATCAAACTCACTACCTGAAAGTTTATATCGATTATCATTTTTTTTTTGAAATTTAATATTATTTAATTTTTGATTTAAATTCTCATAATTTAGAATTACAGAATCAATATTTTTAATTTTATATTTTTTTGATAATATTATATTACTTGCCTGTATAGTATTCAGATTTTCTTTATATTCAATTTGGTTAAATTTTAAATCATCTTTATATCGACCTTTTATGATTAAATTAGAATTAATTTTTTTATTTTTTTTATAATTCAGTGATTTAAAATTTAAAAAGAGATTGTTTAAATTAATATTAGCATCAAAATCTAAAATCTCTGAGTTTTGGATTAAATTAATTTTATAACTGTCAGATAAGTTATTATTTAATGAATATAATCCTTTTAATTTTATATCTTTAATTTTTTTATTTAGATTTATTTCAATTAAATTATCTTTGAAAATTATTATATCTTTATATTCAGGCAAAAACCTCTTTAAATTGCTACCATTATGTGAGATCTCTAATTTACTAATTTTTAAATTTGAATTTAATTTGTATTTTTCTATCTTATTTTTTTTATCAAATTCAAATTCAATTGAGTTATTTGAATCAAATTGTAAATCCTGACTAGGTATTAATTTGTTATCGATATTAATTATTTCTTTAATTTGATCAGAGTTTATTTTATTCCCTGTATTAGAAAAATTTCCCTTAAATTTTATATTTTCATTTTTTTTTTTTGAAATTAAAAATTTAGCATCTCCTAAATTTGGTTGTTTCTTTTCATCACTTAGAAAATAAATTTTTGAATTTACATTTATATCAAATATATGATTTTTATAATCAAGTTTTAATTCACCATTATTAATATTAATTGGTAAATTTAAATTCTTCTTAAATTTTATTTCATCAAAATTTATTTTTGATTTTAATTCAAATTTATTAATTTTTTTTTTATTAATTAGACTGAATGAAAACTTATTATTTGATGAGAGATTTACTTTTGAATTTTCAATAAAACCAAAGCTATAATCTAAATTTTTTTGTAATTTTTTTATATCAAAAAACTGTTTTTTATTTGATATATCACCATTAATTATAAAACTATTGTCACGTTTTTTGACTGATATTGTTTCTGAGTTAAAATTAATATCTTCATAAATAAATTGTAAATCATTTATGAAATGTTGTTTTTGATCTGATATAAAATTAAAAGAAATTTTCTCTAATTCACCTTTGTTTAAAAGGTTTATTTGTGCATTTGTTACTTTTCCTAAAAGACTATAATCAAATGTTTTGTTTTTATTTTGAAAATCTAAAACAATTGATGCTTTAATCTTGCCTTTTTTAATTTGATTTAAAATTAATTCTCTTGAAAAGTTATAATCATACTCTGAAATAAAACTTTTAAAATTTGATATTTCATCTTCCCTTAGTTGAATTTCTAAACTCTGAATTGATCTATTATTAAACAAACTAGATATACTGAGTTTTGAAATAATTTTATCTAAATAGAGATATTTTTCTGCAATCTGTAATTTAACGTTTGAAGTCTCAAGCTTTATTGTCTGTTCTTTGATATCTAATTTAATGAATACATCATTAATTTCAGATGATAGTTTTGGGTTTATTTGACTTATTTTTGAATAAATTAATTTGTTAAATTTATCTGTTTTGATACCAAAAAAATTTAAATAAGTAATAATTGATGCAAATAAAAATATTATAGTAATTGGTATTATAAATAAGTATTTACGCATTTATTTTATATAGTGAGCTTTCAAGAAAATTATCAATTTCGCCATCGAGTATTTTTTCAGGATTTGAGCTTTCAAAATTAGTTCTATTATCTTTAACCATCTGATATGGGTGCAATACATAAGATCTAATTTGATGTCCCCACCCAATATCTGATTTCGAACTTTCTATATTTTCGTTTTGTTTTTCTCTTTTTTGAAGCTCATGTTCATAAAGCCTGGCTCTCAGCATATTCATACATGTTTCTTTATTTTTATGTTGTGATCTTTCATTTTGACATTGTACAACTATTTTAGTTGGGATATGCGTTATTCTTACTGCACTATCGGTTGTGTTTACATGCTGTCCACCAGCACCACTTGACCTGTAAGTATCTATTCTTAGATCTTTATCAATAATATCAATGTCGATTTTATCATCTACAACTGGATAAATCCAAACACTAGCAAAACTCGTATGTCTTCGTGCTCCTGAATCGAATGGAGAAATTCTCACCAATCTATGAATACCTGATTCTGATTTTAAATAACCATAAATATAGTCACCTGATATTTTTATAGTAGATGATTTGATTCCTGCTTCATCTCCTCTGTGCTCACTAATTAATTCGACAGAATATCCCTTGTTAGATGCCCATTTCATATACATTCTTCTAAGCATCTCAGCCCAGTCTTGACTTTCTGTTCCACCTGCGCCAGCATGAAATTCCAAGTAACTATCAAGATTATCGCTTTCGTTAGATAAAAAACACTTTATCTCTAGTTTTTTCAATCCAGATTTTAAAGCTTGCAATTTATCAAAACTTTCATCTTGTAGTGATTTGTCACTTTCATATATAGCGAGATCTAAAATTTCTACTATGTCTTTAAACTCATTTTCAAAATTATTAAATGATCCAACTAAAAGTTCTAAATTTTTTTTTTCTTTTAAAATTTTTTCTGATGATTTTCTATTTTGCCAGAAGTTTTGGCTCTCAATTTTATTATTTAATTCATCAAGTTTAGAATTAATTTTATTTTTTTCAAAGAAACTCCTTAATTCTTAATATTATTTTGTTTATCTCTTTAATTAAATTACTTGTTTCTAATTCCATTTTAATAAAACTTTAAAATATTTATTTTTGATACATTGCCAATATTATCAATATCAATTTTATTGTTATTTGCAATTTTTT
>CACCLG010000010.1 GCA_902546765.1 uncultured Pelagibacteraceae bacterium
ACTTCTATCGTTTTATTAAATGGTTTAATTGTATTAAATATTTTTATCTGATTTGGCATTTATGAATTAATTTATTTTAAATTCATCACCAAAATAAGCTGATCTCGCATTTGTATCATTGATTATTTCATTTGGACTCCCTGATGCAATAATTTTTCCATTTGATAATACAATTGCTCTATCAACACAGCTTAAAAGATCTCTTGCCTGGTGGTCACATACCACTACAGTTATTCTTTCCATCGATTGTAAATTCACAATTATTTCCTGTAACATTTTAATTGTCAGTATATCTAATGCTGCAAAAGGTTCATCTAGAAGTAAAATACTTGGATCATTTATTAAAGCCATTGCAATGACTAATTTTTTCTTTTGACCTCCAGATAAATGTTTAGCTTTGATTTTTAAAAGTGAGTCAAATTCGAATTGAGAAACAATTTTCTCAATTTTTGTTTGTCTAAGATCTTTTTCTTTAATATGAATTTCAGCAACAAGTTTTAAATTTTCAAGAAGATTTAAATCCTGAATAAAGCCACCATATTGTGGAACATATCCAAGTTTAAATCTAGTTGCTCTTTCGTAAATTGGAATATTTGTACAATCAACATTATTAATCAAAACTTTTCCATAACTAGGATCTTTTAATCCTGTGATAATGTTGAATATAGTAGATTTACCAACACCATTTGGACCAAGCATTCCTAATACCTCATTTCTATTAATCTTTAAATTGAGATCATTTAATATTTGTCTTTTGTTGTAAAACATTGAGACTTTATTTAACTCAACAAGTGTTTCTTGTTCCTTAAAGCTTTTAATTCTGAATTTTTTTATAACTGCCATTATTGTTTAGTATTTATTTGCACTTTACTTTTTCCACTTCCATCAGGATTTATATCTATTTCTTTTGTTTCTATATTTAAGGCTATTTTTCCTGCTTTCATAGTTGATTTAGGATCAGTTACTACAACATTATTATAAGCTATTGCAATATTTGTATCCATATTTATATCAAAATTTTCACAAGTTATTTGTTTGTCCTCGTAATTTATCACCACATTTTTATAAAATTTTGATCCTAGAGTTGATGAGTTATATTCAGCAAAGTCTGACACAATATAAATGGTTGATCTTTGATTAGAGGTAATCTCACCACTCACATTATCAAGATCTAATATGTTTTTATTGTCTTGATTAGTTCTACCAGACGTTGCTAGAATTTTATATTTATTACCATTTTTATCGGTAGTTAAGTACTCAACATCTTTTACAATATTTGGGATCTCGTTATCTTTTTTTTTATTCGTGTTTAGCTCTTTATTTTTTTTTTCAGCCTTTTTCACACTTGTTTCTTCTAAATCTGTTTTATTGTTTTCAATATTTTTTTCTTTTTTTGATTTATCATTATTAGTTGAATTAGCACTTTCGCTTTCGTCTTTATTTTTATTATTATTTTGTGAATTTATATTTATTTCTTTCTCAGTTTGCTGAAGAGTTTGATCAACAATAATTTTTTCTTTTGAAAAATATTTTAGATAAACACCCCCAAGAATAATAAAGATAATTATTAAAATAATTAACTGAATTGCTGACTTTGATGACATCTAACTTATATTTGCGTTAAGAATGTTATGAATATGTATAATTCCAATCGTTATATTTTTTCGTTTTCCATTATGAACGCATAAACTTGTAATACGGTTAGTATTCATTATTTCCAAAGCTTTTGCGGCAAGAGTATCTTTTTCTATGCTTATTGGATTTTTTTTCATAACAGAACTAATTTTTACTTTTTGAAAATCAAAATTTTTTTGGCTTATTCTTTTAATGTCACCATCAGTTATAATACCAGTGGTAAATTTATTTTTTCTCACAAATAAAACACCTAATCCTTTTTTAGAAATAATATTTAGAGCACTTTTCATTGTGATATCATGTTTAACAAAGGGAATTTTATTTCCTGTTAGCATAATATCTCCAACAGTTTTTAATTTTGTACCCAATGATCCTGAAGGATGGTATTTTTTAAAATCTAATTTACCAAATTTTTTTGAGACCATGCATGTAATTGCTATTGCATCACCAAGGGCAAGTTGATTTGTTGTACTTGAAGTTGGCACAAAGTTCCCTGGACCCGCTTCTTTAACATTTGGAATTAAAACTTTAATGTCTGAATTTTTATATAATATTGATTGTTTATTTGAGGTAATCCCAATTAGTTTTATACTTCTGTTTCTTGAACAAAATTGAATGATATTTTTTAATTCATTAGATGATCCACTTAAACTAATTAAAATTACAACATCATTAGAATTTATTTGACCCATGTCACCATGAGATGCATTTGAGGCATCCATAAAGAATGAAGGCGTTCCTGTAGATGAAAAAGTTGCAGCCCATTTTTTACTTATAATTCCACTTTTTCCAACTCCAGAAACAATTACTTTTCCACTTTTACAATTTAATATCGTTTTGATTATTTGTTCAAAAGAAACTCCAATTGATGATTTTAATTTTTTTAACCCTTCTATTTCGTTTTGAATTACTTCTTTAGCAATTTTTTTATATTTAGTTTTTTTCATTTAATGAGACCAGATATCATCCTTGAAAGATGCAAGATCTAGATCAACCCTGGTTGATATAAATTTAATTGTACTTTTATATAAATCTATTCTTTTTTCTCTAATGAGTATTTTTTCTAGCCCTTCAAAAATCTTATGCAGGTATATAACGTCGTTAGCACAATATTTGAGTTGCTTATCTGAGAGCTCTCCTCCAAAGTCAGAAGTTTGTAATTGTTTACTTACATCAACTCCAATAAACTCCTTTATAAGATCTTTTAACCCATGTTTATCAGAAAATGTTCTAGCCAATTTTGAAGCTATCTTAGAGCAATTTATATTTTCAACATTTACTTTTAAATATTTTTTTATAAATAGTAAATCAGCCCTAGCAAAATGAAAAATTTTATTTATACTTTTATCTGTTAATACCCTTTTTAAATTTGGTGCATTATAACTTTCTTTATCTAGCTGAACGACATGGGCATCATTATTCCCACTTGAGATTTGAACTAAACATAATCTATCCCTCTCAACATTAAGTCCCATGAATTCACAATCGATTGCAATTTTGTCACTAAAAGCTAAATCATCTGGTAAATCTAACTTATGTAATTTAATATCAACATTCATTTGAAAAAGTATATATATGAAACCTAAAGAAATTCTAGTTTTTGGCGCTACAGGCAACATAGGGCGAAGCCTTATTAGGAAATTCACTAAAAATAACTATAAAGTAGTAGCTGTAACAAGAAATATTCACCAAAAAGGCTTTCAATTAAAAACTCAAGCCAATCCAGGATATTTAGAATTGGTAGAATTGGAGAGCCTTGATGAAGAAAAAATTAGGGATTTATTCAACAGTTGCTCAGTGTGCATTAACCTTATTGGTATTTTATATGAAAAAAACAAAGGCCAATTTAATAAGATTCACTCAGTTTTGCCAAATATTCTATCTAAAATTGCTAAAGAAAAAAAAATTGATCAGTTCATTCATGTTTCGGCTTTGGGAGTAGAGAACGCTTCAAACAGCGTTTATGCAAAAAGTAAATTGGATGGAGAAATTAATGTTAAAAAAAATTTTAAAAATTCTTTAATTCTTAAACCCTCAATAGTTTATGGAATTGATGATAATTTTACAACTAATTTCATGTCATTGTTATCTAAATTACCAATTATGCCATTATATTATAACGGTGAAACAAAATTTGTTCCTATACATGTTTCAGATCTGGCTGAAATAATATACCAAATGATTTCAAAAGAAATTAAAAATGAAACAATAGAATGTATAGGTCCAGAGGTGCTATCTTTCAAAGAAATTTTAAATAAAATATTAAAATCTATAAAAAAAAAACGTTTACTTATCCCAATCCCCCTACCAGTGGCAAAAATGACAGCAACTTTTCTAGGGCTTTTGCCAAAACCTTTGTTAACCTCTGATCAATTAATACTATTGAAATATGATAATATCCCTACAAAAAAGTATAAAACTAACTTTGATCTTGGATTAGATGCAAATAAAAAGTTTGAAGATGAGATAGAAAAGTATAGTTATAATTGGAGATCCGGCGGTCAATATACTAAAAAAAATAATCAAGAGATCACTTAATGTTAAATTATTTAGTTTTTGGTATTGCAATTATTATTTTTGCTACAGTTATAATAATTTCAGGAAAAGCTATTAGTAGAGGTATAGAGGCAAAACAAAATATGAAACATAAATCTGAGGATGAAAAAATAGCTGTAAGTGATATTGAGGAAAATGCAAACATCACAAACTCTAATCCTAATTTAGTTGATCAAATTAATGATTTAAATAAACTTAAAGAGCAGGGCATTATTTCAAATGAGGAATTTAAGAAAGCCAAAGATAAGATCTTAAATTAGGCTGATTTAATTTTTTTCTCTATGAACTGCGGAACCTCATCATCTTTTTCAATAACCTCATCTTTTTTACCTTTTGGTTGGAAAACAACCATTAAATGAAGTGGGCAGTACGAAAACTTTTCTACAGTTTTTCTTCCACAAAAAGATGAATTTTTCTCATCTGGATGCCCCTCCATATATTTGCAGGTATCCTCAGTAAGCTCCTCAAGTTGTAAATTTTTAGCTGGTTCGAAATTTTTATCTAAAAGTAAAGATCTAAATTTACTTTTTCTTCCTCTCTTTGTAGTGCTATTCTCATTTGCTTTTTGAGAATTGTTAAAATTAATAGGCGATCTAGTTTTTATTTTTGCAGATAAATTAAGTCTATGAGCTTTACCAATAACTGCATTTCTGCTGATACCGCCGATAATTTCTGCTATCTGACTAGCAGTTTGGCCCTTACCCCATAACTCTTTTAATTTATTAACTTTTTCCTCTGTCCAGCTCATATTTTACTACATTTTGTAGTTTATATTATTTATATAACATCATGTTGAAACATAAATAACCTAAAAGACAAGACAAATTTTGGTTTTTTTAACAAGTTAATAATTTATTTAATAATAACCTATGGTTGCAATATAACGATTTGTAAAAATCAATATTAAACAAATTGAGAATTAATGAATAAAAGCTCTTTAGCAAATAATTATAAAAGAAGAAATTTATCCTTTAAAAAAGGAGTTGGCAGTTTTCTTTATTCATCAAAAGGAGAAAAGTATTTAGACTTTGTTCAGGGAATAGCTGTAAACTCTCTAGGACACGCAAATCCATATTTGTATGGAAAATTAAAGGATCAGGCAAAAAAACTTTGGCATGTATCTAATGCATTTATTATTCCTGAGGGAGAAAATTTAGCAAAAAGACTTACAAAAAATACATTTGCAGATGCTGTAATCTTTCAGAATAGTGGTGCAGAGGCAACTGAGGCAGCTATAAAAGTTGCAAGAAGATATTTTTATTCAATTGGAAAGCCAAACAAAAATAGAATTATATGTATTAAAAACTCATTTCATGGAAGAACTATTGCTGCAATAAATGCTAGTGGATCAAAAAAAATGACAGAGGGCTTTGGACCAAAAGTTCCTGGTTTTGACCACTTTGAGTTTGGAAATCACAAAAAAATGCAGAAACTAATAAACAAAAATACAGCTGCTATTATGGTAGAAACAATTCTTGGGGAAGGTGGTATCAAGACTATTCCAGATTTTTGTATCAAAGAGTTAAGAAAACTTTGCAACAAGAAAGGTATTTTGCTTATTTTGGATGAAGTCCAGTGTGGTGTTGGAAGATCAGGTACTTTCCTTGCATTCGAGTCTGCGAAAGTAAAACCTGATATTGTACCTATAGCAAAAGGTATAGGTGGAGGATTCCCAATTGGTGTAGTTTTAATGACAAAAAAAGTTGCAAAAGGAATGTTGCCTGGAACTCATGGTTCCACATTTGGTGGCAATCCTTTAGCAATGACAGTTGGTAATGCAGTGCTTGATCAAATTTTAAAAAAAGGATTTCTAAAAAATGTTAAAAAATTATCAAAATTTTTTCATTCAGAATTAAATAAAATTAAAGAACAATTTCCTAAAATTATTAAAGAAGTAAGAGGAAGAGGTTTATTAATTGGTTTACAATTAAATTTTGACCAGACAAAATTTATACAACAATTAATCGAAAATAAGTTACTTACAATACGCGCGGCAGAAAATGTAATAAGAATATTGCCTCCACTCAATGTGAAAAAATCAGAGATTAATTTTGCCTTAAAAATAATAAGAAAAGTTTGTAAAAATTATAAAATATGAAACATTTTATTAATATAAAAGATATACCACCAAAAGACCTTAGAAAAATTTTAGATGACGCAAAAAAAAGAAAAAATAGAAGAAAACACTTAAATACACTTGATATTGATAAAGATAGACCACTTCGTGGAAAGTTATTAATACAAATGTTTGAAAAACCTAGCTCTAGAACAAGGCTAAGTTTTTATCTTGCTATAAAACAATTAGGTGGCGGCACATTAACTCTAAAATCTAAAGAAATTCATTTGGGCAAAGGTGGAGAGAGTCTTGCCGATACAGCTAAAATTTTATCTACTTATGGTGATGGCTTTATGCTTAGAACGGATAGTGATAAAAAAATAGAAGAATTTTGTAAATACTCAAATATTCCAGTAATTAATGGCCTAAGTCCATCATCTCATCCTACACAAATCCTCTCAGATGTTTTTACGGTTGAGGAAATAAAAAAAAAACCAATTTCAAAACTTAACGTATCTTGGGTGGGTGATTGTAATAATGTTCTAAATAGTCTGATTGCAGCAAGTATAAAATTTTCTTTTCGTTTAAATGTTGGATGTCCAAAAAATTATAAACCTAAAAAGTTTGTTTTAGATTGGGTTAAGGAGAATAAAAGTAATATTAATATTTTTCATGATCCAAAAAAAGCAGTGAAAAATGCTGATGTAATTTTTTCAGATAAAGTAATTTCTCTGAACGATCGTGTAAATATTATGCAAAAAATTAAAGAATTTAAAAAATTTAAAATAGATGAAAAATTATTAAATAGTGCAAAAAAAAACGTAATTTTTCTTCACTGTTTACCCAGAGGAAATGAAGTAACAAATAAAGTATTCCTAGGAAAAAAATCTCATGTTTGGCAACAAGCTGCTAACAGAGTTCATGTTCAAAAAAGTATTTTGTTATATTGTTTTGATCAATTAAGGTAAAGGAAGTGGATTATCAGAATTTTGATTCAAGTAAAGTATAACAGAAGCTCTATCTTTTTCTTTTCTTAAACCCGCAAATGCCATTTTAGTACCTTTTATGTAAGATTGAGGTTTTCTTAAATAACCGTTCATCTCTTCAAAAGTCCAATTTTTATCATAACTCGCCATTGCTTTTGAATATTTATAATCACTGATCGCCGCAACTTGTCTTCCTAGTACACCATAAAGTACCGGTCCAATTTTGTTTGCACCACCTTTATTTACTACATGACAAGCTGTACATTTTTTAAAAACCTTTTCTCCATGTTCAACTGTACCAAGTGCTAAAAGAGCTGAAATATCGATCTCTTCAACCTCAGCAGCTTTCACTCCTTGAGAACTATTTTCCGTATCAGGTAATTCAACTTTGTAACCAGCTTTCTCAGGCTTTTCTATAAAGAATACTAGGTCTGATATTTTTCCAATACCGATAACTAGTAAGGCCACAAGTAATACTGCAGCAATAATTTTATTTACTTCAAATGAGTCCATGATTTTTAATTAATATGGTCGTATAACATGATAAACTTAAAAAATACTAAATTTAATTTTTAATTTTGCGTCTGAAAGACGCATAATACTTAGAATTTATGGCAAAAAGTATAATTTTAATTCCTTCTAGGCTCGGAGCTACAAGACTACCTAACAAGCCTCTTTTAAAAATTAATAATAAATCCATCATTATGCATGTTTATGAAAAGGCAATTGAGTGTGAAATTGGAGATGTTTTTGTAACTACTTGCGATGAAGAAATCATAAGTGAAGTTCAAAAAAATGGAGGAAAATCAATACTTACAAGCAAAGAACATAATACTGGTACGGATAGAATTGCAGAGGCTCTCGAAAAAATTAAATTAGAAAATGAAGTTGATTACATAATTAATTTGCAAGGAGATGAGCCGCTAATTGATATATCTGATATTAAAAATTTAAATTTTCAAACAGTAAATAATAATTTAGATCTAGCAACACTAGCATGTAAAATAGATACATCTAAGCAAGATAAATATAGCAACTCAAACATAGTTAAAGTTGTGACCCAAGAAGATTTACAAAAAAAAAGTATTTCCAAGGCTGTCAAGTTTGAGAGAATTATTGACGCTAAAAAAAATAATTATATATATCAACATATAGGTATTTATATTTACAAAAAACCTATTCTTAAAAAATTTGTAAAATTAAATCAAACTGAGAATGAAAAGGTTAAGAAACTTGAACAATTGAGAGCTTTAGAGAATGGCATAAATATTGATGTTGCTTATGCAAAAACAATACCAATCGGAGTTGATACAAAAGAGGATTATGTAGAATTAAAAAATTTAATGGAATATAAGAAATAAAATATGAAAATTGCTTATCAAGGAATACCTGGAAGTTACAGCGAAAGCTGTGCAAAAAAAATGTATCCAGATTGTGAAACTATTTCTTGCAAAACTTTTGATGAATGCTTTGAAAAATCGAGTGAGAATAGTGAAATCAAAACAATTATACCAGAGTCAAATAAAACAACAGGCAATATAGGTATCGAGTATTTGATTTTTAAATATAGGTTAAATATTTATGAGGAACATTTTTTTCCAATAAAACACAATTTACTTGGAATAAAAGGGTCTAAAATAAATGAAATTAAAAACGTATATTCACATGCACAAGCATTAAGTCAATCCTCAATCTTTATTAGAAAGCATAATCTAAACGAAAATGTTCGAGCCGACACAGCTGGATCTGCTAAGTATATCTCAGAGGATAAAGATAAAACTAAATCTGCAATTGCCTCACTACTGAGTGCTGAAATTTATAATTTAGAAGTTTTACACAAGAATATTCAAAATGACGAAAATAATGTAACGAGATTTTTACTAATGGGAAAAGATATATATCAACCAGATTTTAATAAAGGAGACTTTTTAACATCATTTTTATTTAAACTTAAAAGTAAACCTGCTGCATTGTATTCTGCACTATCAGGTTTTGCATTAAATGGAGTAAATTTAACAAAATTGCAAAGTTTTCCTGAAAAGAATTCTTTTTCCTCCTTTTTTTTTCTATGTGATATTGAGGGTCACATAGAAGAGGATAAAATTAAAAACTCATTAAAAGAATTAGGTTTACATTGTGAAGATATGCACGTTCTAGGTGTTTATAAGGCTGATAAAATTAGAAAAAAATAAGCTTTAACTTTATTGTAGAATAGAAAAAATTATTGGTATAATAGTTTTGGGGGCCAATCAGGTGGAGTTACCATGAACTCCCCCAGGCTTGAAAAAGAGCAAGGGTAATGAGTATTTTCCAGGTTGGTTGGTCTCCTTTTATTAATGACAAATAATTCAAAAGTATTAGCTTTAAAATACAGGCCTCAAGTACCCGAAGATTTAATTGGTCAAGAAGTGGTGATTGAGACAATCGTTAATGGCATAAGATCTGAAAAAACACCAAATGCTTATCTTTTTACCGGTATCAGAGGAGTAGGCAAAACTACCTTAGCTAGGATTGTTGCAAAGGCTTTGAATTGTAAAAATGGTATTGAGGGTCTTAGCAATTATCAAACATGTGAAAACTGTACTTGTAAATCTATCGCTGATTCAAATCATATTGACATTTTAGAAATGGATGCGGCTAGCAAAACTGGTGTTGATGATATTAGAGATTTAATAGAATTTTCCAGATACGGTCCCACCTCAGCAAAATTTAAAATATTCATTATCGATGAAGTACATATGCTTAGTAAACAAGCATTTAATGCATTATTAAAAACACTTGAAGAGCCCCCAAGTTATTTGAAATTTATATTTGCAACGACTGAAATAAAAAAAATACCTGTTACAGTAGTTTCTAGATGTCAAAGATTTGATTTATCTAGAATTCAGTCTGACAAACTGTTTTATTATTTAAAAGATATTACTTTAAAAGAAAAAGGACTAGTTTCAGAAGATGCATTAAAATTAATTGTCAAAATTTCTGAGGGATCAGTAAGAGATTCACTTTCGTTGTTAGATCGTGGATTGATGAGTAATAAAGATAGTGGTGAATTAACCTTAGAAAAAGCACAAAAAATTTTTGGATATTTTGACAAAAGTTTTCTTATAGAATTAATCGAATACTTATTTAAAGGTGATGAAAAAAAAGTAATTGAAAACTATAGAAAATTATTTGATGCAGGAATTGACCCAAAATTATTTTTAAATGATTTCCTTGAGGTCCTCTACTATATAAAAAACGTCAATTCTATAAGTCTTGGTGGAACAAATTTCAATCTTAATGATAATGAATTTAAGAAAATTTCAGAAATTGCTAATAAAACAAATTTTCAAGAGATTATTTTGTTTTGGCAATTTACAATTAAAACTATTGATGAATTAGAAATTGTTTCAAATCCAAACTTATCTGTTGAGATGTTTCTAATAAGATTAATTTATTTAAAAGGATTTAAAATCAAAGATGATATACCCAAACATTCATTAAATTTATCAATTGATAAACAAAATATAAAAATAGATAAATCTGTAGAGATGGTAAATCAGATTAAAAATGTAGCCCAAGAAGATAAAATTGATCCTAAGTTAGAATTAGACAAAAAAAAAACGGAAATAAATTCTTTTCAAGAGTTACTCAATTTTTGTAACACGTATAAAGAAGTTCAATTAAAATATGAATTAGAAACAAATGTCAATCTTGTATCTTTCGAGAATTGTAGAATGGAAATATCTTTCAATGATAAATTAGATAAAGATTTTATAAAAGAATTATCAAATAAACTTTTTTTATGGACAAATAATAGATGGATAATTACCCTTTCAAAAACAATGGGAGAGGTTTCAGTAAAAGAGAAGAATCAAATTAACCAGAAGCAAATTTTTGAGGAAGTAAAAAAAAGTAATATTTATAAACAAGTTTTAGAAATCTTACCTGACGCTGAACTTGTTGATGTAAAAAAAATAGATAAGGAGAATAATGACTGATTTTAGCAAGATTTTAGATAAAGCAAAAGAACTTGAGGCCAAAATGAAAGAAAGCCAAGAAAAAATTAAGCAAATTGAGGTAGTAGGAAGTTCTGGAGGAGATGCAATAAAAGTTACCCTGAATGGTGATGGAGAAATGACAAATATTCAGCTAAGTGAGGAAATTTTAAAAGAAGAGAAGGGTATAATACAAGATCTAATCACAGCTGCACATAATAATGCGAAATCACAGCTTAAATCTAAAACTTCCGAGGAAATATCAAAAGCAACTGGTGGATTTGGAATACCTGGTTTTAAGTGGCCACTTTAAAATAAATGAAAAATATTTCTGAGATTGAAACTTTAATTAAACTAATTTCTAAGCTACCTGGTCTTGGTCCAAAATCAGCTAAAAGAATTTTATTAAAGCTATTAAATAATCGTGACGAGATTTTTAAACCATTATCGAAAGCATTAACCGAAGTTTACAAAAATGTCTCAAGGTGCAAAATATGTGGAACATTAAAACCCTCATCACTGGAATGCGATTTTGATTCATGTAAGTTTATAACAAATAAGCATAGCAAAATATGTGTTGTTGAAAATATTGCAGATCAATGGGCAATTGAAAGTTCTAGTATCTTTCAAGGATACTTCCACATTTTAGGAGGCACTATTGATAATTCAACTAATCAAAGAAAAGAAGATTTACTAATAGACTCATTAATTCATAGAGTAAAAAAAAATAATATTGATGAAATAATTTTAGCAACTTCAGCTACAGTAGAAGGCCAAACAACAGCTTTTTATATACAGGATAGTCTAAGAAATATTGATGTAAAAATTTCTAAACTTGCACAAGGTTTACCTATTGGAGGTGAAATTGAAAATTTAGATGATGGAACTCTTATTTCAGCGTTTAAAAATCGCAAAAATCTAGGATAATAATTTAATTTTTCTTTATAATTCTGTTTAAATGCAGAAGTGGTTCTGTGTAACCAGATGGTTGAGATTTACCATGAAAGATAAGTTCACAAGCGGCTTTAAATGCGATTGATTTGTAATATTTTGGGGACATATTTTCATAATTTGGATCACTTTTGTTTTGATCGTCAACTACCTTGGCCATTTTTTTCATGATTTCAAGCACTTGTTTGTTTGAGCAATATCCATGGTGCAACCAATTTGCGATATGTTGTGAAGATATTCTTAATGTTGCTCTATCCTCCATTAAACCCACATTATTTATATCTGGAACTTTAGAACAACCTACACCTTGATCAACCCATCTAACTACGTAGCCCAAGATTGTTTGAGCCGAGTTTGATATCTCATTTTCTATTTCCTCAACAGACCAATTTGGCCTATCAGCTATTGGTATATTTAAAAGATCGTCTAATTTTGCTGGAGATCTTGATTTAAGTTCTTCATGTTTTTTAAAAATATCAATTTTATGATAATGTAAAGCATGTAATGCTGCTGCCGTAGGTGATGGTACCCATGCACAATTAGCACCAGAATTTAAATGACCAATTTTTTGCTCCATCATATCTTTCATTTTATCTGGCATTGCCCACATTCCTTTACCGATTTGAGCCACACCAGAAAAACCACATTTTAAGCCAATATCTACATTATTGTTTTCATAAGCCTCAATCCATTTTGATTTTTTCATATCTCCTTTTTTAATCATTGGACCTGCTTCCATTGAGGTATGCATTTCATCGCCTGTACGATCTAAAAATCCAGTATTTATGAAAAAAACTCTGTGTTTCAAAGTTCTAATACACTCCTTTAAATTTGCAGAGGTTCTTCTTTCCTCATCCATAATTCCACACTTAATCGTATTCTTTTCTAATTCCAAAACCTCTTCCACTTTTCCAAAAATAACATCAGTAAATGCTGTTTCATCTGGTCCATGCATTTTAGGTTTAACAATATAAATTGAACCTGATCTAGAGTTGCCTTTACGTTTTAAATCATGAAGGCAAGCTGCCGACGTAATAAATGCATCTAAAATTCCTTCAGGAACTTCAGATCCATCATTTAATATAATTGACGGATTAGTCATTAAGTGTCCAACATTTCGAACCAATAACAAACTTCTTCCATGAAGTTTCATATTTTTTCCTGAGTTAGAAATATAACTTCTATCTGGGTTAAGTTTTCTTTTTAATTGTTTTCCTTGTTTTTCAAAAATTGAAACTAAATCTCCCTTCATTAATCCTAACCAATTTCTGTAACATGCAACCTTATCTTCTGCATCAACTGCGGCAACACTATCTTCATGATCGCATATAGTCGAAATTGCCGATTCTATTATAATATCACTTATCCCAGCTGCATCTTGTGCTGCGCTAAACGCTTTTGGATTTATGATAATTTCTAAATGTAAATTATTATTATTTAATATAACGGCAGTAGGCTTTAAAGCTTCTCCTCTAAAGCCTGTAAATTTTTCGTTTTGTTTTAAATCAAATAAATCTTTATCTTTTTTAATCTTTAAATTTCCATCATGAACTTCAAACCCTGAGATTTCTCTCCAACTAATACCATTTATAGGAAAATGTTTATTTAAAAAATCTCTAGCATAATTAATTACTTGCTCACCTCTTAGAGGGTCATATTTTTCACTTCCACTCTCTTCTGACTCAATTACATCAGTGCCATATAAACTGTCATACAAGCTCATCCATCTAGCATTAGCTGCATTTAAACTATATCTAGCATTCATTATCGGTACAACCAATTGAGGTCCTGCTATACTTGAAATTTCAGTGTCTAAATTTTTAGTTTCGATTTTGAATTCTGGACCTTCTTCTTTAAGGTAACCAATATCCTTTAGAAAATTTTTGTACTGTTCTAAATTAAATTCTTCAAATTTATTTTTTTTGTGCCAAAGATCTATTTCTTTTTGTATGGTTTCTCTTATTTCTAAAAGCTCTCTGTTTTTTGGAGCGAGCTCATGCACTGCCTTATCGAAACCATCCCAAAATTTTTTAGGACTTATATTTGTATCTAATAACAGCTCATTATCTATAAAATCAGCAAGTATTTTATCAACAGATAAATTATTTATTTTAATAAATTTTTCTTTCATAAACTAAATTAATTTTAACCCCATCTGTTGATTAACCTGAGAGTTTTACTCCGTCGGTGAGATTTATTCTCTTTCCAGATTATTATGTAAGAATGGTCCTTTTGCCTGAGAGTTTCCGGGGAAGTTGCTCCTTCGGCGCTATAATAGTCTCTCCCATAAAAACATAAAATTTTTAAGACATTTTATTGCCTTTTTTGGATATAATAAAGCTTTTAAATGAAAAATTACCTTAATTTTGAGACAGAAGTAAAAAACTTAGAAGCAGAACTTGATCAATTAAAAGATCCATATAATCAAGAGGGATTGTCCGAAGTTGATACGTCTAAAATTTCTAAAGTCCAAAAAGAGATTGATGAAAAGTTAAGTGAGATTTACTCAAATTTAGACCCATGGCAAACAGCTTTAGTTGCAAGACATGAAGACAGACCCAAAGCTAAATTTTTCATTGATAATTTGTTCGAGGAGTTCGTAGCTCTTTCTGGAGATAGATATTATGGAGAAGACAAGTCTGTCATTTCAGGATTTGCTAAATTCAATGGAAAGTCAGTGCTAGTTATTGGTCAAGAAAAAGGTGAGAATTTAGAGACAAGAATAGAGAGAAATTTCGGCATGATGCGGCCAGAAGGTTATAGAAAAACAATTAGACTTATGAAGTTAGCAGACAAGTTTAGAATACCCATAATTTCATTTATAGATACACCTGGCGCATATCCAGGGGTCGGAGCAGAGGAAAGAGGTCAAGCAGAGGCCATAGCAAAATCTATTGAATGTTGTATGGAACTAACCGTTCCAACTATTTCCGTGATAATTGGCGAGGGTGGATCTGGTGGCGCAATCGCTCTTGCATCATCAAATAAAGTATTAATGTTACAAAATGCTATCTACTCTGTAATTTCTCCTGAAGGATGTGCAACAATTCTTTGGCGTGATCCAAAAAAAACTCTAGAGGCATCAAAAGCAATGAAACTTTCATCTAAAGATTTACTTAATTTAGACATAATAGACGAAATAATTGCAGAACCAATTGGTGGAGCTCATAGAGATAGAGATTTAATTTTAGACAACGTTCGATTATCATTAGATAAAAACTTAAATTTTTTTCTCTCTATGGAAAAAGATGAAATACTAAACCACAGAAAAAATAAATTTTTGTCAATTGGCAGGAACAAGGGATTTACAACTCAAACAGGTTTAAATGAAAATTTAACAATGAAAGAAACTAAGTTTGACAGAATTATATCTAAGTTTAAAAGTGATATTAAATTAACTTATATTTCAATAGGAATATTATTACTTATATTCTCCCTTTTTTTTGTATTATAAGGAACCACAACAATTTTTAAATTTTTTCCCTGTTGCTTCACATCTCTCATTTCTAGAGATTTTTGCTTCTTTGAATTTTTGAAGTAAGCATTTTGGATCATCAGACATTTTAATTTTTTTTTCAGCCTGATATTTTTGATTGTCTTGTTCTGGGCTGTCAACTACTTTTACATTTATCAAAAAAGTAATTAATTCTGTTTTTAATTTATTGAGCAAGTTCTCAAATAATAGGAAAGCTTCTTTTTTATATTCTACCAAGGGATCTCTTTGACCATAAGATCTTAGACCTATAACTTGTCTCAATTGTTCTAAATATTGAATATGTAATTTCCAATTTTGATCAATTAATTGTAAGAATATTCTTTTCTCAATTTCAAGCGCTTCATTTTTTCCCAGAAGACTAATTCTTTCCTCTCTTTTTTCTGAAAATTTATCTTTTACTATTTTTTCAAATTCTGCATCTTTTACATTTGAAATTTCTTTTACTCTTTCATCATCAAATGATTTTCCAAAAATAGTTTTGAAGCTTTTTGTAAAATCATCCGAAGTGGGATTTGCTAATTTCTTAGACTTCAAGATTTTTAATTCATTTAAGTTCTCATCTATAAAATTATCTGCAAATACGTTTGCTTCCTTGCTCTCCATAACATTATTCCTTTGACTAAATATGACTTGTCTTTGGTCATTAAGTACATTGTCAAATTTTAGGAGGGTTTTTCTTATATCAAAATTTCTAGCCTCAACTTTTTGTTGAGCTCTTTCGAGAGCTTTATTTATCCATGGATGATCTATGCTTTCTCCATCTTTAAGTCCTAGCTTTTCTAAAATATTATTCATGGACTCCGATCCAAATATTCGCATTAAATCATCCTCTAAACTTACGTAGAAAATTGAATTTCCCTCATCACCCTGCCTTCCAGATCTACCTCTAGCTTGATTATCTACTCTCCTACTTTCCATTCTTTCAGTTCCTATTACGAATAAACCTCCCAGTTTTTTTACTTTCTCTTTTTCACTTTCGTCTTGACCTCCAAGTTTAATATCAACCCCTCTTCCAGATATACTTGTGGTAATAATTATTGAATTTATTTTGCCTGCGTTGGCAATTATTTCTGCCTCTTTCTCATGATTTTTTGCATTCAAAACTATGTGTTTAATTTTTTTTTTATTTAACAAATCTGAATAATGCTCTGATTTATTTATACTTGCTGTGAATACTAACAAAGGTTGTCCAGATTGATCACATTCAACTATTTTTTCAATTATTGCATCGTCCTTTTCTTTTAAAGTTCTGAAAATTTGGTCATTCCAATCTTTTCTTATCATTTCCTTATTTGTAGGAATTGATACTACTGGCAAATTATAGATTTCAAAAAACTCCTCAGACTCAGTTTGAGCTGTTCCAGTACAACCAGATATTTTTTTATAAAGTTTAAAAAAGTTTTGGTAGGTTATAGACGCCAAAGTTTGATTTTCAGCATTGACTACTAACTTTTCTTTTGCTTCTAAACTTTGATGGAGCCCATCTCCAAATCTTCTGCCCGGAAGTTGTCTTCCAGTTTGTTCATCAATTATAATAATTTGATCATCTTTGACTATATAATCACGCCCATTTTGAAATAAATGATTAGCTTTTAAAGCTTGATTGACATGATGAACAAGATGTAGGTTTTCAGGATCATAAAAGTTATTATTTTTCAAAATACCTGCGTTTGAAAATATTTTTTCAATATTATCAATACCTTTATTTGTGAGTAGAATATTTTTATCCTTTTCATCAATATCAAAGTCATCAGACTTCAATGTTTTTACAAGTCTATCAATTGCAATATATTGACTGGTTTTATCCTCTGCAGCCCCTGAAATGATTAAAGGAGTTCTAGCTTCATCAATTAGACAGGAATCTATCTCATCAACGATAGCAAAATTATGCTCTCTTTGAACCATATCTTTTTTTGAAAATTTCATATTGTCTCGAAGATAATCAAAACCAAGCTCACTATTAGTTGCATAAGTTATATCCTTCATATAGTTTTCTTTTCTTTCAAGATCAGATTGATTAGTATTTATAAAACCACAACTTAAACCTAGGAATTCATATATCTTCCCCATATTTTGACTATCTCGTTTAGCTAAATAATCATTTACAGTTACTATATGAACACCCTTTTTTTCTAATGCATTCAGGTAAGCTGCTAAAGTTATAGTTAAAGTTTTTCCCTCACCTGTTTTCATTTCTGCAATTTTATTTTCATGGAGAGCTACACCACCAATTAATTGGACATCAAAGTGTCTTTCATTGTGAACTCTTTTTGATGCTTCTCTGACTAATGCAAATGCCTCTGGTAATATTTGGTTTATGTTTTCACCATCATTTAGTCTCGAAATAAGTTCAGATGTTTTTTTTGGAAAATCAGAATTATCGATATTTTCAAATTTTTTTTCTAAACTATTAATACGATTAACTATTTTGCCGATTCTATCGAGCTCTTTTTGGTTTCCACTTTTAATTATCTTAGATAATAGATTTAACGGATTAAACATTTTAATGTACAGTAATTAGAGAATATATAGTAATTTTTTAAGGAAATTAAATATCATGGTTTTAGGCATAAACAACTTTTTTGATGCTAGAAATAAAAACGCAAAAGTTGCAGATTTTCAAGATTTAGATCATTTAGATGGAGTATCTGTATCAGCAGTTTCAGCAAATTTGTATGATCAAAAAAGAGATGACCTCGTTTTATTTTATTTTAGAAATGGAGCTAATCATGCATCTTTGTTTACAAAATCAAGTGTTGTATCAGAAAATATAAAGTGGAATAAAAAAGTTAGGTCACAAAAAATACACGCATTATTAATAAATACTAGAAATGCTAATGCTCTTACAGGATCAGATGGATATGATGCATTAAAAATACTCTCTTTAGATTTATCTGAAAAACTGACACTTAAACAAAAACAAGATGAAGAGTATCCAAAAATTATTCGTTCTGAAAGTATACTTTTTGCATGCACTGGTACCATTGGAGAAAAATTCCCTTTAGAAAAAATAAAAAATTCACTACCTAATTTAATCGACAATATAAAATATAATCAAAATAAATTAATTTGGATGAAAGCAGCCTCGGGTATCAAAACAACAGATACCAAACCTAAGTTAGCAATGTCAGAGTGTAAAATAGGCAATACACCAATAAAGGTATACGGCATTGCCAAAGGCTCTGGAATGATATTTCCAAATATGGCAACAACATTAGGATTTGTATTTACAGATGCAAATTTATCCTCATCAATTTTAAAAAATATCCTTAAAGATACTATCGAAACTACTTTTAACGCAATTTCATGTGATGGGGATACAAGTACTAACGACATGGTATCAATTTTTGCGACAAATAAAGCAAATAATTCTGAAATTAAAAGTCACAAAGATAAAAAATTACATGACTTTAAAGAGTCAGTTCATGAAGTTTTATTGAACTTGGCTAAGAGAGTTGCAGCAGATGGTGAGGGGGCGTCAAAGTTTGTGACCATTAACTGTCATAAAGCGAGAACAATTTCTGATGCAAAAAAAATTTGTATTTCAATTTCAAATTCACCTTTAGTTAAAACTGCAATATCTGGCGAGGATCCGAATTGGGGGAGAATTGCCATGGCAATTGGAAAAACTGAGATAAAAATTGACATTGAAAAATTAACAATCTTTTTTGGCCCTCATAAAATTTTTTCAAAAAATGAGTTATCTAAAGATTATGATGAGCAAAAAGTTATTGACTATATGAAAAACCAATCTATAGAAATAACAGTTGACATAGGAATGGGAAAAAAAAATTTTACCTCATATACTATGGATTTGACCAAAGATTATATTGAAATTAATGCAGATTATAGATCTTAGCATGTTGAATTTAAGTTTATAACTACTAGATATTCATTATGATTAAGTATGCCCTTATATGCAAATGTTGTAAATTAGAATTTGAAAGTTGGTTTGGGTCATCCAAAGAATTTGATCGTCTAAAAAAAATGAAACTTTTAAATTGTCAGAGTTGTAACTCTATTAGAGTTGAAAAATCTTTGATGTCTCCCAATTTATCTAATAGTAAAAAAAAAATTTCCAATCCCAATAAGTTAAAATTACAGGAAGTTAAACAAAAGTTAAGAGAATATAAAAAATTTGTGAGGGATAATTTTAACTTCGTAGGTGAAAATTTTGCTTATGAAGCGAGATCATTACACTACAATAAAAATAAAAATAGAGATAAAAAAAAAGGCATCTACGGAAGAGCTTCCTTGACAGATGTTAAGGAATTAAAAGAGGAAGGTATAGAAACTGAAATGTTACCTTGGATTGAGGATAAAGAAAATTAAACTTTTTCAAACTCAGTGATATAATTAACTGATTTATCTGATGATACCTTCCACTGATCAAACAAGGGATTAAATGTCATACCATCAATCTTCTTTAATTTAAGAGAATTTTTTTGACATATACTTATAAGATTTTCAGGTTTAACAAACTTTTCCCATTCATGGGTGCCTATTGGAAGCCATCTTAAAACATATTCTGCACCTATAATTGCAAATAAATAAGATTTCAAAGTTTGATTTAATGTTGCAACAAACATGATGCCATTCTTTTTTAAAAACTTTGAGCTTTGCTTTATAAAATTATCAATATTTTCTACGTGTTCAACAATCTCCATATTTAAAATCACATCAAATTTTTTTGATGTTTTCAAATTTTCTGGTGAACAATTTAAATAATTTATTTTTAATTTGCTTTTTTTTAAGTGGTGTTTCGCAATATTAATATTACTTTTAGATGCATCAATTCCAGTTACATTTGCACCCAATCTTGACATTGGTTCTGAAAGCAGTCCACCCCCACAACCAATATCTAAAATTTCTAAGTTTTTTAATGGTTTATTATTTTTTTTTAATGAAAAATGTTCAATTAGATTTTCTTTAATATATTTTATCCTAATTGGATTAAATTTATGTAATGGTTTAAATTTTCCCGTTGGATTCCACCACTCATCAGCAATTTTTGAAAATTTTTCTATTTCTTTTTTATTAATTGTGTTATTTTTCATAACTTTATTGACTTTATATAGAAGATGTATTTTATCAATATTTTTTATTAGATATTTATTAAATCATGAAAATTGTAGTTTTAAAATTCGGTGGAACATCTGTAGGTACTATTGAAAGAATAAAAAAAGTTTCTGAAATAGTAAAAAATTATGTAAAAAAAAAATATTCAGCTATTGTTGTTTGTTCCGCCATGAGTGGATCGACAAATGAATTAATTAAAAAATCAAAAAAAATAAGCAATAACTTCTCAGATGCTGAATACGATGTATTAGTATCATCAGGTGAGCAAGTTTCATGCTCACTTATCGCAGGAAGACTAATCCATCTTGGACTAAAATCTAGATCATGGACATCCTGGCAGATACCTATTTTTACAGAAAATAAACATAAATTTTCAAGAATAAATCAGATAAATAAAAATAAATTATTAAAATATTTAAAATCTGGTGGGGTCCCAATAATTACTGGTTTTCAGGGTATAAATCGCAATGAGAGAATTACCACAATTGGTAGAGGAGGGTCAGATTCAACGGCAATCATGTTAGCTAAATTTTTTAAAGCAGATAAATGTATTATTTTTACTGATGTAGAAGGTATTTTTACAACTGATCCAAACAAACTTAAATCAGCAAAAAAAATAAAAGTAATATCTTATGAAGAAATGCTGGAGATGGCATCATTAGGTGCAAAAGTAATGCAACCAGAATCTATTCAAGATGCTAGATTAAATAGGATTAATATAGAGGTAAAATCATCTTTTAAACAAAAATCAGGAACTTTAATAACTAAAAGAAAAAATATAATAAATAATAAAATAATTACAGGAATTTCATCTACCCAGAATGATGCAAAAGTGACTTTAGTTGGTGTAAAAGATAAACCAGGAATTGCGGCATCTATCTTTAAACCATTATCAAGAAATTCAATTAATGTTGACATGGTAGTACAAAATATTTCTGCCAATGGAAGAGAAACAGATTTAACATTCACTATAAAAAATGAAGATTTAAACAAAACAAAAAAAATTGTTAATGAAAACAAAAATATAAATTTTAAAAAACTTATTTTTGATAAAAATGTAAGTAAAATTTCTATAATTGGCGTTGGAATGGTAACTACGCCAGGTGTTACTTTTAGAATGTTTCAAGCATTAGCTAATCAAAAAATAAATATTCAAGTTATTTCAACATCTGAAATAAAAATTTCAGTTTTAGTTGACAAAAAGAATATAAAAAAAGCTATTTCTGCATTGCATAAGGAATTTAAGTTAGATCGATAAAATGAGCATAAGACCTTTTAGAGATATTAATAGAAAAAAAACAAAAGAGATAAATGTTGGAAATTTAAAAATTGGGGGAGATAATCCAATATCAGTTCAATCAATGACAAATACTTTAACAAAAGATGTCAAATCTACTATTAAACAAATAAAAGAAATTGAAAATGCAGGAGCTGACTTAGTAAGGGTTTCATGTCCCGATAAAGAGTCAACGGAGGCTTTGAAACAAATTGTAAAACAAGCTAAAATCCCAATAGTTGCAGATATTCATTTTCATTATAAAAGAGCAATAGAGGCTGCAGAAAATGGCGCGCATTGTTTAAGAATTAATCCTGGAAATATAGGTGATAAACAAAAAATTAAAGAGGTTATTAAAGCTGCACAAAATAATAATTGTGCGATTAGGGTTGGTGTGAATGCAGGATCGCTTGAAAAAGATATTCTTGAAAAATATAAGGAACCCTGTCCTGAGGCTCTTGTTGAAAGTGCAATAAGAAACATTGAAATATTAGAGAATGAAGATTTTTTTAATTTAAAAGTAAGCGTTAAATCATCTGATGTGTTTTTGTCAATTGGAGCTTATAAACAATTATCAAAAAAAATAGACTATCCTCTTCACATCGGAATAACAGAGGCTGGCAGTTTTTTGCCTGGCACTATAAAGTCATCAATTGGTTTTGGATCACTTCTTTTAGATGGAATCGGCGATACAATAAGAGTATCTCTTTCTGATGATCCAGTAAAAGAGATAAATGTTGGTAATGAAATTTTAAAATCACTAAATCTTAGAAACAGAGGTGTTAAAATTATTTCATGCCCGTCTTGTGCTAGGCAAGCATTTGAAGTAATTGACACAGTCAAAATTTTAGAGAATAGACTTTCACATATAAAAACTCCAATTACACTCTCAATAATTGGCTGTGTAGTAAATGGCCCAGGTGAAGCCGCACAAACTGAAATTGGAATAACTGGAGGTGGTAAGGGAAATCACATGATGTATTTAAATGGTGTTGAGAGTGAAAAAATTAAAAGCGAAGAAATTATTTCAAAAGTAGTCAGTATGGTTGAGAAAAAGGCCGAAGAAATAGAAGAAAAAAATTAATAATAATGCTTCCTCTAGATAAAATTCAGGGATTGATATCTAAGCATACTGAACTAGAGAAAGACTTATCCTCAGGAGAGATAGATAAAAACACATTTGCTGAAAAATCTAAGGAATATTCTGATTTAAATGAGATTATCAAAGAAGCTAGAGAATATAATCAATTTGAAAAAAATAAATCTGAACTAGAAAATATTATAAATGACACTAGTTCTGACACAGAGATGAAAGATTTAGCTGAAATTGAACTTGCTGAATTACAACATAAATTCCAATTAAATGAGAAAAAAATAAAAATTTTTTTATTACCTAAAGACGAAGCTGATACAAAAAATGCTATTATAGAAATTAGAGCTGGAACAGGTGGATTAGAAGCAAGCTTATTTGCTGGTGATTTGTTTAAAATGTATGAAAAAGTAAGCCATAAAAAAAAATGGCAATTAGAAATTATTTCAATTTCCAAGAGTGATGCAGGAGGACTAAAAGAGGTAATTGCCTCTATTAAAGGTCAAAATATTTATTCCTCTTTAAAATATGAAAGTGGAGTGCATAGAGTTCAAAGAGTTCCAGACACAGAAACACAGGGGCGAGTACATACGTCTGCAGCAACAGTTGCCGTTTTACCAGAAGCTGAGGAAGTTGATGTAAAAATTGAGGACAAAGATCTTAGAATAGATGTATTCAGAAGTAGTGGCCCTGGTGGACAAAGTGTAAATACTACTGACTCAGCTGTAAGAATAACACATTTACCATCAGGAATTGTTGTTAGTCAACAAGATGAAAAATCTCAAATAAGAAATAAAGAAAAGGGACTTAAAATTTTAAGATCCAGGGTTTATGAGCTAGAAAGACAAAAAAGAGATGCAGAAAGATCAAAGGATAGAAAAAGTAAAATAGGAACTGGTGATAGATCAGAGAGAATTAGAACTTATAATTTTCCACAAGGAAGAGTAACTGATCATAGAATTAATTTAACTCTCCATAAATTAGAGGAATTTATGGAAGGTGAAATATTTGATGAGATGATAGAATATTTAAGTATCCAAGCCCAAGAGGAGGAGCTAAATAAATTATCGTAATGAATTATCAACAAATTTTAAATAAAGCTTCAAACAAATTACAGTTTAAAAACTTTAAATCACCTAAATTAGACTCGGAATTGATTTTGGCAAAAACGCTTAATGTTTCCAGAGAGGAAATTTTATTAAATTTAAATAAAAAAATAAATAAATCTGACTTAAAGAAATTCAATTATTATTTAAATATGAGAAGTAATTATAAATCCATAGCACATATAATTAATTTTAAATATTTTTGGAAATATAAATTTTTTGTTGATAGAAATGTCTTGATACCACGTCCAGAGACAGAATTATTAATTGAAAAAATTTTGGAAATTTTGCAATTATCATCGAATAAAAATATTTTGGATATTGGCACTGGCTCAGGATGTATTGCTATATCTTTAATTAAAGAAAGACCAAACTGTTTTATAACAGCCATTGATAAGTCTAAAAAAGCTATAAAAGTAGCAAAAAAAAATGCAGAAATGCATCAAGTTGGAAAAAAAGTTAAATTTCTTAATATCGATGTTGACAAATACTTTAGCAATAAATATGATCTAATTATATCTAATCCTCCTTACATAAAAAATAGTGAGTTATTAAATTTAGATAAGGATGTTAAATTAAATGAACCAAAACTAGCATTATCTGGAGGTTCTTCAGGGTTGGAAATATTATTTAAGATAATTAATAAATGCAAAATGCTTTTAAAGAATAATGGGAAGATTATTTTGGAAATTGGTCATAAACAAGGTAAAGAATTGAGTAGATACTTAAATTTAAATGGGTTTAATCAAACAAAAATTTATAAAGATCTCTCTGGCAAAGATAGATGTCTAGTAAGCATTAAAAATCTATAATGAACAGTTTTAAAAATAATAATAGAAGGAATAGGTTCAGACCAAATAGCGATAGAAACTTCAAGAAAAGAAATGGCAATGGACATAAATTAAATGGAGATTTTAATAATAACTCAGAATTTAAAAGAAAAAATCCTGGAAGAAACAATCAAAATGCAGCGAAACTAATAGAGAAATATAATGACTTAGCTAGAGAAGCATTATCAAACGGAGATAAAATATTATCTGAAAATTATCTCCAACATTCAGATCATTTTTCAAGAATATTGAATTCTCAAGAGGCATCAAAAATAATTAACTTGGAAACTAGCAAAACATCAGAAAATAAGATTGACAAAAAAAGTGATGAAGTGATTATTGATAACGCAATAAAAGAAGAGAGTGTTAAAGCAGCTGATTAGTTTAGTCCTGCAATAAGTTCAGATTTTAATACATCTATTTTAATTTTATTTACTTCAAATTTATTTCTCTGTTTACCTTTCAAGGTTTTTCCTGATGGCAATTTTAGTTTTTGAGAGTTTATTTTTCTACCATTCTCTATTACTTCGTAATGTAAGTGAGGACCAGTCGATAGTCCCGTTGAACCTACGTAGCCTATAATCTGTCCCTGTTTTACTCTTACACCTTTTTTAATTCCTCTTCCAAATTTCGACATATGAGCATAAACAGTTTGATAAACAGAATTGTGTTTTATCTTAACACAATTCCCGCCCCCACCACACCATTGAGCTCTAGTAACCACTCCATCCCCTGAGGCCATAATTGGTGTACCAGTTGGAGCAGCAAAATCTGTTCCCGCATGCATTTTTGTAAATCCTAGTATGGGATGTTTTCTTTTTCCAAATGGCGAAGATAGTCTTGCACCATTTATAGGTGTCTTCATTAGGGTTTTTTTCATACTTTTTCCATTTTCATCAAAATAATCAATTTTATTTTTTCCTAATTCAAACTTATATAAATTGAGATCTTTTCCTTGTATATTTAAATTTGAGAAAATAATATCCCCATTTTCAATTAAAGAGCCATCTTCATTTTCAAATTGTTCATAAATTATTTGAAAAGTATCTCCTTTCCAAATATCTCTTTGAAAATCTACTTGGAAACCATAAAGTCTTGCAAAGTCTATAATAGTATTAGGTTTTATGCCTAAACTAATTGCAGTATTGTATAAGCTATTTTGAATAATCCCTTCTTTAAATATCAAAATTCTAGTTAAATTTTTTTCTATTATTTTTTTGGAAAATTTTTTTAAATTACTATATCTTAAAAATTCTAGATCTTTTTTTTTATCTATTTCTATTTTAAATTTAATTATTCTAACATTTTTTTTCTGTCAATTTTAAAATATATTCGCTGATTTTTTTTTATGGACTTAATTTCTTTTTGTTTTTTTACTGTACTTAAAAAGTTCTCTTTCTCTGAAATAGGTAGGTTAATTTTATCTAAAATACTTTCAAAATTATCACCACTTTGTACAACATAATTTATTTCTATATATCTTGGTTTTAATTTTGAAGTTAAAGCATTAATGGATTTTTTTAAGTAAACATTATCAAAAGATTTTTGTAAAAGATAAATTTGATTTTTTTTATTTGTGTCGTAAAAATAAGTAACAAAAACTGCAATAAAAATTAATAAAATAAGCCATATGAAATAAGCGTACTCTTGTAATTTTTCTATAATTTTAGTTTTCATTTCAGTAAAAATTAGTCTAAATGTATTGAAATATAAGGCTTTTTAGCACACTTTTTATTTATCTAATAACTTGATTTAAATATTTTTTCTAATATAAGCGTCACACTCAACATGTAAAAAATGTTATTTATTGGGCTTTATTGCTCAATTAGCTATTTAACTTGTTAAAATTTTAAGAAGAGAAGTGTGGACGGTTAAGGTTACCAAAATTTGTCGTACACACTTCAACATTGCGTAAATATTATTCTTAGTATTTACGTAGAAGCTAGTGTGCGCCGTTTTTAAACTTGAGAGTTTGATCATGGCTCAGAACGTACGCTGGCGGCACGCCTTATACATGCAAGTCGAACGAAGTAGCAATACTTAGTGGCAGACGGGTGAGTAACATGTGGGTATCTTCCCTTTGGTGAGGAATAACACGAGGAAACTTGTGCTAATACCTCATAAGTCTTTACGGAGAAAGCTTTATGCGCCAATGGATGAGCCCGCACTTGATTAGTTTGTTGGTGGGGTAAAGGCCTACCAAGACTTTGATCAATAGCTGATCTGAGAGGATGATCAGCCACATTGGGACTGAGACACGGCCCAAACTCCTACGGGAGGCAGCAGTAGGGAATATTGCACAATGGAGGAAACTCTGATGCAGCGATGCCGCGTGAGTGAAGAAGGCCCTTGGGTTGTAAAGCTCTTTCGTCGGGGAAGAAAATGACTGTACCCGAATAAGAAGGTCCGGCTAACTTCGTGCCAGCAGCCGCGGTAATACGAAGGGACCTAGCGTAGTTCGGAATTACTGGGCTTAAAGAGTTCGTAGGTGGTTAAAAAAGTTGGTTGTGAAATCCCGAAGCTTAACTTCGGAACTGCAATCAAAACTTTTTAGCTAGAGTATGATAGAGGAAAGCAGAATTTCTAGTGTAGAGGTGAAATTCGTAGATATTAGAAAGAATACCAATTGCGAAGGCAGCTTTCTGGATCATTACTGACGCTGAGGAACGAAAGCATGGGTAGCGAAGAGGATTAGATACCCTCGTAGTCCATGCCGTAAACGATGTGTGTTAGACGTTGGAAATTTATTTTCAGTGTCGCAGCGAAAGCAGTAAACACACCGCCTGGGGAGTACGACCGCAAGGTTAAAACTCAAATGAATTGACGGGGACCCGCACAAGTAGTGGAGCATGTGGTTTAATTCGAAGATACGCGCAGAACCTTACCAACACTTGACATGTTCGTCGCGGCTCTAAGAGATTAGAGCTTTCGGTTCGGCCGGACGAAACACAGGTGCTGCATGGCTGTCGTCAGCTCGTGTCGTGAGATGTTGGGTTAAGTCCCGCAACGAGCGCAACCCTCACTTTTAGTTGCCATCATTTAGTTGGGCACTCTGAAAGAACTGCCAGTGATAAGCTGGAGGAAGGTGGGGATGACGTCAAGTCCTCATGGCCCTTACGTGTTGGGCTACACACGTGCTACAATGGCATTTACAATAGGAAGCAAGATGGCGACATCAAGCAAATCCTAAAAAGATGCCTCAGTTCGGATTGTACTCTGCAACTCGAGTACATGAAGCTGGAATTACTAGTAATCGCGGATCAGCGCGCCGCGGTGAATACGTTCCCGGGTCTTGTACACACCGCCCGTCACACCATGGGAGTTGGTTCTACCTTAAGGCAAGGTTTTAAACCCTTGACCACGGTATAGTCAGCGACTGGGGTGAAGTCGTAACAAGGTAGCCGTAGGGGAACCTGCGGCTGGATTACCTCCTTTCTAAGGATGAATAAGAATTTGTTCTTATTCTAAATGATATAATAGGATAATGTTGACCGTCCTCATTTCTCTTTTTAAAATAGTGTTTCTCTCTTCTACGTAGGGCCGGTAGCTCAGTTGGTTAGAGCACACCCTTGATAAGGGTGGGGTCGAAAGTTCGAGTCTTTCTCGGCCCACCAATATAAACTGGGGGATTAGCTCAGCTGGGAGAGCGCCTGATTTGCATTCAGGAGGTCAGCGGTTCGATCCCGCTATCCTCCACCATGAAACACTTAGTTATTTTTTTTGTGAAGAATTTTTTAATATTATCAATATCTATATCCGATTGTTCGAATAGATGAACAATCAATAAATATTCTAATAAATGAATATTTAACAAAAATTTGATTCAACACAGAATTTTTTTCTGTGCATAAATCAAGCGTTTAAGGGCGTGTGGCGGATGCCTTGGCACTGAAAGCCGATGAAGGACGTGGTATACTGCGATAAGTTACGGGGAGCTGTATGCAAGTTTTGATCCGTAAATATCCGAATGGGGAAACCCAACACTTTATGTGTTACTTTAAACTGAATACATAGGTTTAAAGAGATAACCCGGAGAACTGAAACATCTAAGTAACCGGAGGAAAAGAAATCAATTGAGATTCCGTTAGTAGTGGCGAGCGAAAGCGGAATAGGCCAGTAGATTTGTTAAAAAAATTTGAATAGTTTGGAAAAGCTAACCATAGAGGGTGATAGTCCCGTATAAGTAATGTTTAACAAGTTTCTTGAGTAAAGCGGGACACGTGAAATCCTGCTCGAATATAGGGGGACCACCCTCTAAGCCTAAATACTCTTCAGTGACCGATAGTGAACTAGTACCGTGAGGGAAAGGTGAAAAGAACCCCTATTAGGGGAGTGAAATAGAACCTGAAACCGCATGCCTACAATCAGTCGAAGCTCTTTTTAGAGTGACGGCGTACCTTTTGTATAATGGGTCAGTGACTTAATTTATAAAGCAAGCTTAAGCCATCTAGGTGTAGGCGTAGCGAAAGCAAGTCTTAATAGGGCGATTAGTTTTATGAATTAGACCCGAAAACGAATGAGCTTACCATGAGCAGGTTGAATGCAAGGTAACACTTGCTGGAGGACCGAACCAGTTGACGTTGAAAAGTCTTTGGATGACTTGTGGTAAGGGGTGAAAGGCCAACCAAATTCGTAGATAGCTGGTTTTCCGCGAAAACTATTTAGGTAGTGCGTTGAATAAATATGCGTTCAGAGGTAGAGCACTAAATGGGCTAGGGGGAAGAGATTCTTACCAAACCTAATAAAACTCCGAATGCTGAGCGTAGTTCTTCAACAGACAGACTGTGGGTGCTAAGGTCCATGGTCGAGAGGGAAAGAGCCCAGACCACCAGATAAGGTCCCAAAATTGTGATTAAGTGTGAAAGGATGTGGAAATTCCTTAACAGCCGGGAGGTTGGCTTAGAAGCAGCCATCCTTTAAAGATAGCGTAACAGCTCACCGGTCTAATAGAGTTTCTGCGCCGAAGATGTAACGGGGCTAAAATCACATACCGAATCTGTGGGTTTATAAAGTTTTCGAACTTTATAAGCGGTAGCGGAACGTTCTGTAAGCCTGTAAAGGGATACCCGTGAGGGATCCTGGAGGTATCAGAAGTGCGAATGCTGACATGAGTAACGATAAAATAAGTGAAAAACTTATTCGCCGAAAATCCAAGGGTTTCTGCGCAAGGTTAATCCGCGCAGAGTTAGTCGGCCCCTAAGGCGAGGGCGAAAGCCGTAGTCGATGGAAATAAGGTTAATATTCCTTAACCAGATGGTAGTGACGGATTTTGTAAGTTGTGTGTTCTTAATGGATTGAACATGCTGCGAAAAAGTCCCAGGAAATAGCTCCATCATTAGACCGTACCCTAAACCGACACAGGTGGATTAATAGAGTATATTTAGGCGCTTGAGAGAATGATGTTGAAGGAACTCGGCAAAATGCTTCTGTAACTTCGGAATAAAGAAGACCTTTTTGTGGGCAACCATAAGAGGGTGGCACAAGCCAGGGAGAAGCGACTGTTTATCAAAAACACAGGGCTCTGCTAACACGTAAGTGGATGTATAGGGTCTGACGCCTGCCCGGTGCTGGAAGGTTAATGCGATGGGTGCAAGCTCATTTCTGAAGCCCCAGTAAACGGCGGCCGTAACTATAACGGTCCTAAGGTAGCGAAATTCCTTGTCGGGTAAGTTCCGACCTGCATGAATGGCGTAACGATTTCTCCGCTGTCTCCAACATCAACTCAGTGAAATTGAATTCTCCGTGAAGATGCGGAGTTCGCGTAGTTAGACGGAAAGACCCCGTGCACCTTTACTGCAACTTTACATTGGTGTTAGGAAAAACATATTTAGTATAGGAGGGAGACATTGAAGCGATGGCGTCAGTTATCGTGGAGTCGTCAGTGAAATACCTCTTTTGTTTTTCTTGGCATCTAACTGATTGCCGTTATCCGGCATCAAGACATTGTATGGTGGGTAGTTTGACTGGGGCGGTCGCCTCCCAAATAGTAACGGAGGCGTGCGAAGGTAAGCTCAGAACGGTCAGAAATCGTTCGTAGAGTGCAATGGCAAAAGCTTGCCTGACTGTGAGACTGACAAGTCGAGCAGAGTCGAAAGACGGTCATAGTGATCCGGTGGTTCTGAGTGGAAGGGCCATCGCTCAACGGATAAAAGGTACGCCGGGGATAACAGGCTGATACTGCCCAAGAGCTCATATCGACGGCAGTGTTTGGCACCTCGATGTCGGCTCATCACATCCTGGGGCTGGAGCAGGTCCCAAGGGTTTGGCTGTTCGCCAATTAAAGTGGTACGTGAGCTGGGTTCAGAACGTCGTGAGACAGTTCGGTCCCTATCTGCTATGCGTGTAGAAGAATTGAGAGGAGCTGTCCCTAGTACGAGAGGACCGGGATGGACGTACCACTGGTGGACCGGTTGTAGCGCCAGCTGCAGTGCCGGGTAGCTAAGTACGGACGAGATAACTGCTGAAAGCATCTAAGCGGGAAACTCACCTCAAAACTAGTTCTTCCTATAGAGCCGTGGTAGACCACCACGTTGATAGGCTGGGTGTGGAAGTGCGGTAACGCATGTAGCTGACCAGTACTAATAGCTCAATTGGCTTGATTTATGCACTGAAAAAAATTTATAAGAGATACTGATAATTTACTTTAATTGGTTAGACCCCAAATTAAATATTAATATACGTGAAGAAAATTAATAAAGTTCTCATAGACTTGTCGCCATTACTTAATGGTAGTTCAAATGGAGGAGCTAAACCTTTCATCTTGAAAATATTAAGTTTGCTAAATAAAAAAAATTATATTTATCATGTGATATTAAATGATGATTATAAAGAAAGACTACATATTGAAGGTCTAGAGTTTTTAAAAATAAGATTATCTGAAGTAAGCTTAAAATTTAAAATTTTGAGGTTTTTTGACAAATATGACTACTTATTTGCTCCATTTGGAGAATCGCGTTTTCATAAGTTTGCAAAAAAAAAAACATATATTTGTTATGATTTTCAACACAAACATTTTCCAAATTTTTTTACACAAAATGAATTAACCCTTAGAGAAAACAGATTTATGTATTATTCTAAAATAACAAACTTAACTATAATTTGCATTTCTGAAGAAACAAAAAAAGATCTAATAAAATATTATGATATTGGGAATTCAAAAGTAGTAGTAAAGCCTTTATATTTTTCTAGATTAAGAGAAAATAAAATAAAAGTTAATAATCTAAACATAGACAAAAAATTTTTTTTTTATCCAGCAAATTTCTGGCCACATAAAAATCATGAAATCTTAATTATTGCATTTAATAATTTTTTAAAAAAAAACATAAATAATGATTATGTATTAGTATTAACCGGTGATAATTTAAAATCTTCATCAGTACAACTACTTTGTAAAAAACTCAAAATCGAAGATAAAGTTTTAATGTTAGGTTTTGTTTCTAACGAGAAAATTAAATGGTTATATGAAAATTGTTATTGCCTAATTTTCCCTTCACTTTTTGAAGGATTTGGAATTCCATTGGTTGAAGCTGTAAGTTTTGGAAAACCAGTTGTATGTAGTGATTTGGAAATTCATAAAAGAATTTTAGGTTCTGCTGCTATTTATTTTAATCCAAAAGTCCCTGATGACATTTTTTCTAAAATCACTCTAATTAGTTTGAGAAATATTTATGAGGAAAAATTAAAACATGTAATGAAACTTCAAGAAGATTTTAAATTTAATTTTAAAAAATTTGCAGATGATTATGAAAAAATTTTCTTTTGATACAGACAAGTTTATAAAAGTAAATATCAAAAAAAATATTAATGATATAAGTACAATATACAATAAGTATATATTTATAACTAATAGAAAATTTAATGATAAAATTTTTTAAAGAAATCATCTCATATAAAAATTTTATTTTTATATTCTACCTGAATTCGATTAAGTCAAAATTTTCAAATAATAATCTTGGTTATCTATGGATAATTATAAACCCTTTAGTTCAAGTAATGATTTATGCTTTAATCCTTTCAAGTGTAATGAAAATAAAATTTTTACAAATAGAAAGCGAATATGCCTATATTATTTATCTTCTTTCAGGAATTCTATGTTGGACATTTTTTTATAGTCTTACCATCAATATAATGAATGTTTTTTTTAAAAATAAAAATTTAGTTAAAAAAATAAACTTTCCTAAACATACATTATACTTCACTTCAATTTTAAGTTCATTAGTTGATTTTATATTATTATTAACTTTAGTTTTATTATCATTTATATATTTAAATCATTCTATAAACTTTAAAATTTTATACTTAATACCTGTTACTTTTGTGTTAATTATTTTTTCAGCTTCTTTTGGTATACTGATATCAGTATTGGCAATTTTTATAAAAGATTTATACCACGCAGTACCAATTATTTTAAATTTGTTATTTTGGCTTACGCCAATTGTTTATCCACTAGATATAATACCAGTTAATTACCAAGGATATTTTTTTATGAACCCAATATTCCATTTTGTATCAATTTACCAAGAACTGATATTATATGGAAAAACTCCTTCAATAACGTTGTTTTCAATTATATTGATTATATCTTTAATGTTTTTATCAATTTCAATTGCGTTATATAAAAAATTTGAAGAAGTAATTGCTGATTATATTTAGATGAATATTTTATCCGTAAAAAAAATTTCTAAAAAATACATTAAAGAAAAATCATTTTTTAAAAATATTTTCTTTAAGAAAAAAGATAAAATAGAAGATGAAAACGTATTAGAGAATATATCTTTTGACCTAAAAAGAGGAGAAACTCTTGGTATTATTGGTAAAAATGGCGCTGGAAAAAGTACCCTCTTAAAAATAATAAGTGGTGTAAGTCCACAAACAGAGGGATCTTTAAAAGTTAATGGAACATTAAACTCTATATTAGAGCTTGGAGCTGGATTTGATTACGAATTAGATGGAGAGGCTAATTGTTTTAATTATTTAAGCCTTAATGGAAAAAATATAAAAGAAATAAAAAAAGTTATAAAGGATATAAAAGAGTTTTCTGAACTAGGAAATTATTTTTATCAACCATTAAGGACATATTCATCTGGAATGATCATTAGACTTGCTTTTTCTTGTACGACTGTGTTCAAGCCAGATATATTAATTTTAGATGAAGCATTCGCAGTAGGTGATCAATTTTTTCAAGTTAAAAGTTTTAAAAAAATCAAAGAGTTAAAGAAAAAAGGAACGAGTATTATTTTTGTCTCCCATGATAAATCTAGCATAATGAATTTAAGCGATAAAGTTTTATATATTGAGAAAGGGAAACAAGTAAAAATTGGAAATCCTGAGGAAACTTATAATCTTTATAATAAGAATATTAGTGAGAATACAGATTCCAAAAATAAGCCAGAAGATAGTTTACTTGAATATGGCACTGGTGAGGCTACAATCGTAAGTTCAGAGTTATTAGATGAAAGTGATAATTTAATAAGTTCTTGCTATGTTGGTCAAAAAGTAAAAATTAAAACCAGAATCAAAGTAAAAAAACCAAAAATAGAAAAGATTATTTTAGGCATTCAAATTACCGACAGATTTGGCCAAAATATATTTGGTACTAACACTTGGGATACTGATAAAATAATACATAAACCTGATATTGACAGTGAATATGAATTTTCAATAAAATTAGTCTTAAGTTTAGGAAAAGGAATATACACAGTATCTTCTGCATTAGTGGGTGGTAATACGCATCTAGATAAAAATTTTTGTTGGCGAGATAAATTATTAACATTTGAAATTTACCACAAAAAAAGAGATAGTTCATTTGTTGGTATCACTTATTTAGAACATAGTATCGAAATGAGAAGTTTGAAATAATGCCGAATATAATTAGCTATTCACAGAATCAAGAAGATATTGTTTTGTGGAGAGTGTTTAAAAATTTAAAGAATGGTTGTTATATCGATATAGGCGCATGTGATCCTGAAAAAGACTCAGATACTAAAATGTTATATGATAATGGTTGGAGCGGAATTAATATAGAGCCAGAAAAAGTTTATTTTGAAAAATTAGCAAAACATAGACCAAAAGATACAAATTTAAATTTAGCTGTAGACGAGTTCAGAGGGGACAAACTTTTTTATGTTTCAAAAACCAGAGGCTGGAGCACACTTGATAAATCAAGAGCAGAACATGTTGACTTTAATCCAAGTCAAATTTTTAAAGTAAAATGTGTTCCTTTAAATGATTTAATTGAAGAATATTGTAAAAAAAAAATCAATTTTTTAAAAATAGATGTTGAAGGAAATGAGCTCAGCATCTTAAAAAGTTTTGATTTTAAAAAATATCATCCAGAAATCATTATGGTCGAAGAACAACCACACTATTTAAGTGATACTTATAAAAAGGATAAATTATTCGAATTAATTTCAAAAAATGGATATCACAAATGTCAATTTAATGGTGTAAATTCAATTTATATCTCTGTTAAAGCACCTTATGATAAAAATCTTTTAAGTTTTCCAGCAAATGCATTAGATAATTATGATGAATATAAAAAAGTAGAATTATTGAAAACAATTAATGATCTAAAAAATAAAAATGTTCAAACTTTAGAGTTAGTAAAAAACTTAAGAGAACAAAATAAAAAATTAGAAGAACAAATTAGTGTATTAACCAATAATTATAGTTGGTAAAAAAGGTTGGATGCACGAACTGTTACTAAATAAAGTTACAACAA
>CACCLG010000011.1 GCA_902546765.1 uncultured Pelagibacteraceae bacterium
AATGCAAGTAGAACTATGCTATTTAATATAGCAACAAATAAGTGGGACAAACAAATATTAGATATTTTAAAAATTCCAAGTCATATACTTCCTGAGGTAAAGGATAGTTCTGATGATTTTGGTCACACAGACCCAAAGATTACAGGAGAGTCGTATTCTGTTACTGGAATGGTGGGAGATCAACAATCTGCAACAATTGGACAATGTTGTTTTGAACCAGGATCATTAAAAAGTACTTATGGGACTGGAGCATTTGTTTTGCTTAATACTGGAAGTAAAATTATTTATTCCAAAAATAGATTACTGACGACAATTGGATATAGAATTAATGGAAAGACAACCTATGCACTTGAAGGGTCAATATTCATAGCAGGTGCAGGCGTTCAATGGTTAAGAGATAAAATAAAATTTTTAAAAAAGGCAGCAGACTCCGAAAAAATAATAAAAAAATTAAAAGATAATCATGGCGTTTATCTGGTTCCAGCCTTTACAGGCCTTGGAACACCATATTGGAATGCAAAATCTAGAGGTGTTTTAAGTGGTTTAACAAGAGACACCGGAATAAGCGAAATTGTAAGAGCAACAGTAGAGTCTGTTGGGTATCAAACTTATGATCTATTTGAAGCAATGAAAAATGATGGCCTTCGTCCAAAAATAGTCAGAGTAGATGGAGGTATGGTAAAAAATAATTGGTTTTCACAATTTTTATCAGACATAATTAATGTAAAAGTTTTAAGACCAAAAGTTGACGAAACAACTGCATTAGGTGCAGCCTTTATGGCAGGTTTAAAAATTGGAGTTTACAAATCTTTAAACGACATTTCAAAAAATTGGTCTTTAGATAAAAAATTTTTTCCAAAAATGAAAAACAAAGATAGAAAAAAATTAATTTTTGGATGGCAGAAAGCAATTAAAAGAACTTTGATAACCTAATTCAACTTAGAATTGATTCAATTATATATTTAATCTTTACAGCACTCAGTAATTTTTGTTACATTTTAGCTTCAATAAACACAAGAGGGGAAAATAAAATGATACGATCATTTAAAACAATCTTAGCTTTTGTTGCTTTATTCTCATTCACCACAAACTCTTATGCTGATGGCCATATGGCTGCAGTTAAGAAATGGTCAAATGGTGAGTTCAAACTTTCAACTCTTTCATCTAAACAAAGAGAGAAAGAACTTAAATGGTTTCATGATGCAGCCAAACCTTTTAAAGGTATGGAAATAAATGTATTATCAGAAACTATTCCAACTCACGAATATGAGTCTAAAACATTAACTAAAGCTTTTGAAGAAATCACTGGGATCAAAGTTAACCACCAGTTACTTGGTGAAGGTGAAGTAGTACAAGCTGTACAAACACAAATGCAAACAGGAAGAAACTTGTATGATGCATATATCAATGACTCTGATTTAATTGGTACGCACTCAAGACTTCAACTTGCAGTTAACCTGACTGATTGGATGGCTGGTGAAGGTAAAGCAGTTACATTGCCTACATTAGATATCGATGATTTCATTGGAAAATCATTTACAACTGGTCCTGATGGAAAATTATATCAACTTCCAGATCAACAATTTGCAAACCTTTATTGGTTTAGAAAAGATTGGTTTGATAGAGCTGATATTAAAGCAGGATTTAAAAAGAAATATGGATATGATTTAGGTGTACCAGTTAACTGGTCTGCTTATGAAGACATAGCAGAATATTTCACTAACGATGTAAAAGAAATCGATGGTGTTAGAGTATACGGACACATGGATTATGGTAAAAGAGCTCCTGATTTAGGTTGGAGAATGACTGATGCGTGGCTATCAATGGCTGGTGCAGGTTCTGTTGGAAAACCTAATGGTGTACCTGTTGACGAATGGGGTATTAGAATGGAGTCTGGAACTTGTAATCCAGTTGGTGCTGATGTTGCAAGAGGTGGAGCAGCTAATGGACCAGCAGCGGTTTACGCAATTAGAAAATGGGATGAGTGGTTAAGATCATATGCGCCTCCAGGAGCTGCTAGTATGGACTTTTATCAATCACTCCCTGCATTATCATCTGGTAACGTTGCTCAACAGATCTTCTGGTACACAGCGTTTACTGCATCAATGGTAGCGCCTAAGAGTTCTGGAAATAAAACAGTTGATGACAATGGAAATCCTTTATGGAGAATGGGTCCTTCACCAAAAGGTCCTTACTGGGATGAAGGCATGAAGCTTGGATATCAAGATGCTGGATCATGGACTTTATTTAAGTCTACACCAGTTGATAGAAGAAAAGCTGCATGGTTATATGCTCAGTTTGTTGTCTCAAAAACTGTATCTCTTAAGAAAAGCCACGTAGGCTTAACTATTATAAGAGATAGTGATATAAACCATAAATCATTCACAGAGAGAGCTCCAAAATTAGGTGGATTAGTAGAATTCTACAGATCACCTAATAGAGTATTGTGGTCACCTACAGGTATCAATGTTCCGGATTATCCGAAACTTGCACAAATATGGTGGCAGCAAATTGGAGATGTAAACTCTGGTGCTTTTAGTCCTCAGGAAGCTATGGATCGTCTTGCAGAAGAGATGAACTTGGTTATGTCCCGTATGGAAGCTGCAGATAAAGCTAACAATACGTATGGTGGATGTGGGCCTAGATTGTCTGAACCAAAAGGAGCAAATTATTGGTTAGACCAACCTGGATCACCAAAAGCAAAGCGTAATGAAAAACCTCAAGGTAAAACGGTTCCTTACGAAAAAGCTTGGAACTAGTTTTATTTTGAAAATACTTTCAAATTAAAAAGAAGGACGTCTTATATGACGTCCTTCTTTCGTTAAAATTCAAAATAAAATTATGAGTTTAGAATTAAGAAATGTTGAAAAAAAAATTGGACAAGAAACTCATATTTATGAAACTAATTTAAAATTAGAAAAAAATACTATCAACGTACTTCTTGGATCAACCTTAGCAGGCAAAACTACCCTTATGCAAATTATGGCTGGTCTAGATAAACCAACAAACGGAGAAATTTGGTTCAACGAAAAAAATGTAACTGGTGTAAAAGTTCAAAAAAGAAATGTCTCGATGGTTTATCAACAGTTCATTAATTATCCGAACTTTAACGTTTATGATAATATTGCATCTCCATTAAAAATTACGGGAGTTGACAGCAATGAAATTAAAAACAGAGTTGGGAAAGTTGCTGAATTACTAAAACTTTCTCCAATGTTAAATAAAAGACCAAATGAACTTTCAGGAGGTCAACAGCAAAGGACAGCACTTGCCAGAGCTTTGGTAAAAGATTCTGATTTAATTTTATTAGATGAACCTCTAGCAAATTTAGATTTTAAATTAAGAGAAGAGTTAAGAGAAGAGTTGCCAAAACTATTTGAAGATAGGGATTGTATAGTTGTATATGCAACCACAGAACCTTCTGATGCATTACTAATTGGAGGTTACACTGCAACTTTACTTGAGGGAAAAATTGTTCAGCATGGAAAAACTTTAGAAGTTTATAATAAACCAAATAGCTTACAATCAGCTCAAGTATTTAGTGATCCGCCAATGAATATTGCTAAAATTAAAAAACTAGGCGAAGTTTGCTCATTAATTTCTGATGATGTGAGTTGGAAGATAAATTCAAAACTTAAAGATGGTGAATATAAAGTTGGGATAAGACCACACAACATTACTACATACAAAGAAGGCTCAAACTCATTAGAAATTTCTGGGAAAGTTTTAATCTCAGAGCTTAGTGGTTCTGAAAGTTTAATTCACTTTACTAATGGAGATTTAAATTGGGTATCCTTATCAAATGGAATCCATCAAAAAAATGTTGGTGAGCAAACTAAATTATTTATGAACTCAGACGAGTTTTTATATTTTGATGAATCTAACAAATTGGTAAACAATGTCTAAGATTTCACTCAAAAATTTAAGCCATAGTTATTTAAGTTCTCAAGTTAATAAAGAGGACTGGGCACTTCGTAATGTAAATATTGATTGGAACGACGGCGGAGCCTATGCCCTTTTAGGTCCATCTGGTTGTGGAAAAACAACTTTGTTAAATATAATTTCAGGATTAATTAATCCAACAGAAGGTCAAATATTATTTAATGGTGAGGATGTTACAAATAAAAATCCTGTTGAAAGAAATATTGCTCAAATTTTCCAATTTCCAGTTATCTACGACACTATGACTGTTTTTGATAATCTTGCATTCCCATTGAAAAATAGAGGTATATCTGAACAAGAAATCAAAAATAAGGTAGAGGAAATTGCAGAGATGCTTGAACTTACCTCAACACTTCATAACAGAGCATCTGGTTTAACAGCTGATGGTAAACAAAAAATTTCTCTTGGAAGAGGTCTTGTGAGATCAGATGTGAATGTAATTATGTTTGATGAACCACTAACAGTGATTGATCCACATTTAAAATGGATCTTAAGATCTAAATTAAAAGAACTTCATCAAAAGATTAATCGTACAATGATTTATGTCACACATGATCAGACAGAGGCACTTACATTTGCTGATCAAGTTGTAGTTATGCATGAGGCAGAAATCGTTCAAATTGGAACACCCGTGGAATTATTTGAGAAACCTCGACATACTTTTGTTGGTCATTTTATAGGATCTCCAGGCATGAATATTCTGCCATGTAAAATAGATAATGGCGCAATTTCTATAAATGGTAATAAAATTGAAACCAAAATAGACATTAAAGATAAAAGTTTTTCTAAAACTGAAGTTGGAATTAGACCAGAATTTATTGAATTTAATGAAAGAGGTTTGCCTGTAAAGATACTTAAGGTAAGTAACACAGGAAGACATAAGATAATTGATACTGAAAGTGATAGTGGGAAAATAAAAGTAATAGCAAAAAGTTCAGATATTATTCCAACTGGATCTGCATTTTTAAACTTCAAAAAAGATTATACATACGTGTATGGAGATAATTGGATAATTGAATAATGAATAAAACAGTAAATCAAAAAGCTTGGCTCTTCGTAATACCAGTTTTTGTATTAGTTGCTTTTAACGCCATCATTCCATTAATGACAGTTGTTAATTATGCTTTTCAAGAGACATTTGGCAATAATGTATTTATGTGGGAGGGAACTAGATGGTTTAAACAAATACTTCTTTCAGATAGGTTTCATGCTGCCTTAGGAAGACAAATTTTATTTACGCTTATAATATTATTTATACAAATTCCACTTGGAATTTTCATTGCATTAACAATGCCAAAGGAAGGAATTGGAGTATCTGTTTGTTTAGTATTAATGTCTATGCCACTTTTAATACCTTGGAATGTAGTAGGTGCAATGTGGAATATTTTTGCATTACCTGACATTGGCTTTTTAGGACACTCACTAAATGCATTAGGCTTTGATTACAATTTCACACAACAAAGTGGTGATGCATGGTTTACAACTGTTTTGATGGATGTTTGGCACTGGACCTCACTTGTAGTTTTATTGTCTTATGCAGGCCTAAGATCAATTCAACCTGCATATTACCAAGCAGCAGAAATTGACGGCGCTAGTAGATGGTCAGTGTTTAGACATATTGAACTACCTAAAATGAAGAAAGTTTTAACAATTGCAATACTTCTACGTTTCATGGATAGTTTTATGATTTACACAGAACCATTTGTATTAACTGGTGGTGGTCCGGGAAATGCAACAGCATTTTTATCAATTGACTTAGTTAAAATGGCACTTGGTCAATTTGATTTAGGTCCAGCAGCAGCTATGTCCTTAATTTATTTTTTTATAGTTCTTACAGTTTGTTGGGTTTTTTATAATTTAATGATGAAAAATGAGGGTCAATCGTGAAGAAATATAAATGGATAGTTCCAACGTTATACATAATTTTTTTAATGCTACCAATTTATTGGTTATTAAATATGTCTTTTAAAACAACAACAGAAATTATTAATACATACACTCTTTGGCCAAATGAATTTACATTAGAGAATTATAAAAAAATATTTACTGATAGTACTTGGTACACTGGATATTTAAATTCAATTTATTATGTGGTCTTGAATACAATAATATCAGTGGCCGCAGCGCTGCCTGCTGCTTATGCATTTTCAAGATATAAATTTTTAGGTGATAAACATTTATTTTTCTGGTTGCTTACAAATAGAATGGCACCACCAGCTGTTTTTGCATTACCTTTCTTCCAATTTTATTCTTCAGTGAATTTATTTGATACGCATGTAGCTGTTGCACTATCGCACTGCTTGTTTAACATTCCTCTTGCAGTATGGATATTAGAGGGATTTATGTCAGCAGTTCCAAAGGAATTAGATGAAACTGCATACGTTGATGGTTATTCCTTTTGGAAATTTTTCTTTAAGATATTTATTCCAACGATTACTGCAGGAATTGGAATTACGATGTTTTTTTGCTTTATGTTTTCTTGGGTTGAACTTTTACTTGCAAAAACATTAACAGCAGTAGCTGCAAAACCTATTGCTGCTACGATGACACGAACAGCTAGTACATCAGGTTATGAACTTGGATTATTGGCAGCTGCTGGAAGTCTAACAATAGTTCCTGGAGCAATAGTAATTTACTTTGTAAGAAATTATATTGCTAAAGGATTTGCATTAGGAAGAGTATGATTTTTACTAAGTTATATGCTGCTAATTCTTGGGACTCTGTTGCAAAAACCCAAGAAAAAGGTTTTTTTGATTTTGAATTTATAACATGGATGGCTTGGACGTGGCAGACAGCAGCTTTTTTTGTTTTTATTGCTTGTTGTTTGATAGGCATGACTCTTTGGGAGAAAAAAAAACCTGGTGGTAGTCCAAGAAAAGGTATTTTAGGTCTCGATACTACAAGAGGAGATAGATTATTTTTATCTCTTTTAAGTGCAGCTTATATTCATCTTGGCTGGCTTGGTTTAATAGGACCAATGTTATGGGTAGCAACAATACTTTCATTCATATTTGCTATTTTTGTATTCAGGTACGTATAAAATTTTTATGAAGAAAATTGTTATTATTGGTGCCGGCGCTATGGGATCTGCCTTTACAGTTCCTTGCGCTGATAATAGGAATGAAGTTATTTTAGTTGGTTCTTTTTTAGAAGATGATGTTATTGAGCATATAAATAACAACAATAATATACATCCAATTTTAAACTATCAGTTACCAAAAGATATCAAGGTTATAAAATTTTCTGAGTTTAATGATACAATTAAAGAGAATATAGATTTAATTGTTGTAGGTGTAAGCTCCAAGGGTATTGAATGGGTTGGTAAGGAATTATCAAAATTTTATAATGAAAAAACAAATATCTTACTACTTACAAAAGGACTAGCTGTAATTGAAAATCAGTTCGAAACATTAGCAGATAAATTAGAAAAAATTTTAAAGTTAAAAGGCGCTTCTAATCCAAAGATATCAGCTGTAGGAGGTCCTTGTCTTGCAAGTGGCTTAGCTAATAGAATTAAAAGTAGCGTAGTATTAGCGAGTAAAAATATTGAAATAGCTAAAGAAATAGGAAAAATAATATCAACAAGTTACTATTCAACAGAATTCACAGAAGATCTTATTGGAGTAGAAGTATGTGCTGCTACAAAAAATATATACTCAATGCTAATTGGTGCATCAGAAGGTTTAAGTGGTAACAATATAGATGGTGAAATTAAAAAAAAATATTATCTAAATACAGCCGCCTCTTTAATTTACAAATCACTGTCAGAAATGAAAAAATTGACAAAAAAATTAAAAGGCAAAGATGAAACAGTTTTTGGACTAGCTGGATTAGGTGATTTACATGTAAGTGCTGCTGGAGGAAGAAATAGCATGATGGGAAATTATCTTGGTAAAGGATTGCTTTATAATGATGCTAAAGAAAAATACATGAAAGAAATAACAGTTGAGGGTGCAGACTTGGCTTTTGAAATTGGTCCAAAAATACTTAAAGAATTTGATAAAAAAGATTTTCCATTGCTTTTTTGTATGCTTGAAGCAATTTGTAATAACAAAAAATTAATAATTGATTGGTAATTAAGTTTTTAAAGTGAAAAAAATATTAATAGTAGAGGGTAATATAAGAGAGGAAAATCAGAGCTTTACTGATGGTGGTATTAAAACACATACAGAAAGCTTAAAGGACAGTATTAGCCACTTTACAAAAGATATAGAAATAGATGTTGTTAATCCTTCTTCAGATTCAAATGTATCTGATGTTGTAAAAAATTTAAATAAATATGATGGAATGATATGGGGAGGCAGTAGTCTAAACATTTATAATGATACACCCGAAATTAGAAGACAACTTGATTTTATGAAAAAATGTCAGAGTAATATTAAAAATATTTTAGCTATTTGTTGGGGTATGCAAGTTGCTGTAACAGTTGCCGGAGGTGAAGTTAAAAGATGTCAAAAGGGGGCTCATAGAGGAATAGCTCATGATATTGAGATTAATGAAGAAGGCTTGAAACATAAAATCTATAAAAATAAAAACAAAATATTTAATACACCAGCATTCAACTTTGATGAGGTTGTAACTTTGCCTGCAAATTCAACATTGTTAGCTTCAAACTCAATTAATAAAGTAATGGGCGTATCTTTTAAAGCAGGTATAAGTAATGTTTGGGGAATTCAATATCACCCTGAAATTTCATACGAAAAAATGATTAGCTTAATACATTTCAGAACAGAAAGACTTCTTAATAATAAAGCTTTTGAAGACCAAAACGAGATTGATAATCATGTTAAAATAATTGAGGATGAAATTAAAGTTTCTAAACTTGATGCTCGAATGAGAGAGTTAGAAAATTGGTTAAAGTTTATAAATTTAGAACTAAATATTTAATTTGCTAAGATTAAAATAGTCCTTCAATCTCACCTTCATCATTTAGTTTTATCGAATCTGCAGCTGGTACTCTTGGTAATCCAGGCATTGTCATTATTTCTCCGCATACAACGACAACGAATTCTGCTCCTGATGACAAACGAACTTCTCGAACTGGCAGAACATGGCCAGTAGGAGCACCTTTTAAATTAGGGTCTGTTGAAAAACTATATTGAGTTTTAGCTATGCAAACGGGAAGGTTACCATAACCTTTTTCTTCAAATTCTTTTAATTGCTGCCTTACTTTTGTATCAGCAACTACTTCACTTGCGTGATAAATTTCTTGAGCAATTTTCTCAATTTTTTTGAATAATGATAATTTATCTTCGTATAAATATTTAAATGTATCTTGGTCATCTTCACAAATTTTTACTACATTATTAGCAAGTTCTATCGTTCCTTCACTTCCATTACTCCAGTGCGTGCATTTAGATGCTTTTACACCTTGGGTTTTACAAAAATCTAATAATGTTTTCATTTCTTTTTCTGTATCTGTAATAAAATGATTAACTGCTATTGTTACTGGTAGACCAAATTTTCTTGTATTATTTATATGTCTTTCGAGGTTAACTAATCCTTTTTTTAATGCTTTAACATTTTCATTTTTTAATTCATCTTTTGTTACACCACCATGCATTTTAAGAGCTCTAATTGTTGCAACAATGACTACACAATCAGGTTTAATACCAGATTTTCTACACTTTATATTTAAAAACTTTTCTGCTCCAAGATCTGCACCAAATCCAGCTTCAGTAACAACATAGTCTGCTAATTTTAAACCAGCCTTAGTAGCTATCACAGAGTTACATCCATGAGCAATATTTGCAAAAGGACCACCATGGATTATAGCTGGGTTATTTTCTAAAGTTTGGGTTACATTTGGTCTGATTGCCTCTTTCAATAACACAGTCATCGGACCATGTGCATTTAAATCCTTAGCATATATGGGTGTTTTATCTCTTGTGTACCCAATCGTTATATTAGAAATTCTTTTTTCTAAATCTTTTAAATCTGTTGCTAAACAGAAAATTGCCATCAGTTCTGAAGCTACGGTGATATCAAAACTATCTTGACGAGGATAACCATTAGCCACACCCCCAAGATCAACAATAATTGATCTTAAAGATCTGTCATTCATGTCCATGATTCTTCTCCAAGAAACTCTTCTCACATCTATATTTAATTTATTCCCCCAATAAATATGGTTATCAATAAGAGCTGATAATAAATTATGAGCTGAAGTAATTGCATGAAAGTCACCAGTAAAATGTAAATTAATTTGTTCCATCGGCACAACTTGAGCATATCCTCCACCAGCTGCACCGCCTTTTAATCCAAAGGAAGGACCAAGACTTGGCTCCCTCAGACATACAATTGATTTTTTTCCAATTTTATTCAATCCATCACTTAAACCTACAGAAGTTGTCGTTTTACCCTCACCAGCTGGAGTGGGAGTTATCGCAGTTACTAAAATTAATTTTCCATTTTTTTTATCTTTGAGCTGATCTAGATACCCTAAATTTATTTTTGCGATATGTCTTCCCATTGGACTAAAAGCATTTGGTTCATCGGGTACATTTATTTTAGCTAAAATTTCATCTATGGGTTTCATTTTAGCTTCCCTGGCTATTTGGATATCAGTTTTTGGCATAAGAATATTTTATTGGTTAGTTGAACGTGGAGAATTCTTATCCTTTTTTATAAGGTTTTTAAACTTCTAATTTATTTGGTTTTTAAACTTCTAAAAAATATATATATAAAAAATAAGAAAAATATGAATTTCTTACTGTAAAATCCAAGCATGCAAAAATATTCTGTTTTTAGTTTAATTAAAAACGCATTTTCAGATCATCAAAACTGGGAAGTTGCCTGGAAGGATCCAACACCAAAAAATGAATATGATGTAGTCATAATTGGTGGTGGAGGACATGGACTGGCAACGGCATACTATCTTGCAAAAGTACATAAAATTACAAATGTAGCAGTAATTGAAAAAGGTTGGATAGGTGGAGGAAATGTTGGTCGAAACACTACAATAATTAGATCAAACTTTATGTATGATGCTAATGCAAGATTTAATGAATTTGGTATGGACTTATGGAGAAATCTTAGCCAGGAACTAAATTTTAATGTGATGTTTTCTCCAAGAGGAATAATTAATTTAGCTCACTCTGATGCACAAATGAATGCTTATGCAAGAAGAGGAAATTCTATGAGATTAAATGGAATTGATGCAAAGCTTTTAAATAGAGATGAAGTTAAAAAATTAATTCCAATGGCAGATTTTTCAGATGAAGTGAGATTTCCTATTTTTGGAGGACTAATGCAGCCAAGTGCTGGGACTGCGAGACACGATGGTGTTGCTTGGGGTTATGCAAGACAAGCAGATAGTATGGGCGTTGATATTATACAACATTGTGAAGTAGAGGGATTTGATGTTGAAAGTGGAAAAATTAAAGGAGTAAGAACTTCTAAAGGTGTTATTAAAGCCAAGAAAGTTGGCCTATGTGTTGCAGGAAGCACAAATATTCTTGCAGAAAAATTAAATATGACACTGCCAATTGAAACACATTTACTACAAGCATGTGTTTCTGAACCAGTTAAACCTGTATTAGATGGAGTTGTTACATTCGGAGCTGGACATTTCTACATAAGTCAATCCGATAAAGGCGAAATGGTTATGGGAGGAGATCTTGATGGATATAATAGTTATGCTCAAAGAGGTAATCTGCCAACTATTCAGCATGTTTTAACTGGTGGGTTAGCGTTATTTCCTTTCTTAAGTAGACTTAAAATGCTTAGAACATGGGGTGGTATAATGGATATGTCTATGGATGGTTCACCAATAATAGACAAAACACATATCGAGGGATTATATTTAAATTGCGGATGGTGTTATGGTGGTTTTAAATCAACTCCTGTTTCAGGATGGACTTTTGCCCATACTATTGCCCAAGATAGACTTCATGAATTAAATGCTGATCTTACATTAAATAGATTTTCAAATGGATATCTTTTAGACGAAAAAGGCTTAGGCACTAAAACTTGGATCTCATAATTTATGCTACACATTAATTGTCCATTTTGTGGATTAAGAGCGCAAAAAGAGTTTGCTTATGGTGGAGACGCAACAGTTAAGAGACCAGAAATTAACAAAGAAGTTTCAAAAGAGGAATGGGATAATTTTGTTTATATGAGAAAAAGTCCAAGAGGAAAACACATCGAACTTTGGCATCATATCTCAGGATGTAGGCAATGGTTTAAAGTTCAAAGAGATACTGCAACGCATGAAATATTTAAAACAGCTAAAATGAGTGAAGAAATAGTATGAGACAATCACACAGATTAAATAATATTGGGCTTATAAATAGAGATAAAGTAATTACATTTAACTTTAATGGAAAATTATATCAAGGTTATGAGGGAGATACTCTAGCATCGGCATTACTTGCAAATGGTGTTCACTTAGTAGGGAGAAGTTTTAAATATCATAGACCAAGAGGTTTTATTGGAGCAGGAGTTGATGAACCAAATGCCAAACTTCAAGTTACAATCAATGGTCATTCAGAACCAAACATAAATGCAACCGAAATAGAATTAGTTGATGGATTGTCAGCAACTAGCCAAAATTGTTGGCCATCAGTTGAATTTGACATTGGAGCGATAAACAATTTTCTTAAAAGATTTTTCCCAGCGGGGTTTTATTATAAAACATTTATGTGGCCAAAAAGTTTTTGGTATAAAGTTTATGAACCATTTATTCGTAAAGCAGCTGGATTAGGTGTTGCTTCTTTAGAAAGAGATAAAGAACGATATGAACATAAATTTGAATATTGTGATCTATTAGTAACTGGCTCAGGACCTTCAGGGTTAGCAAGTGCATATGCTGCAGCAAAAAATGGAGCAAAAGTAATTCTTGCTGAAGATAAACCAAGATATGGCGGAACTCTATTAACTGACGACGTTAGTATAGATAATATGTCTGGAAAAGACTGGTCTGAAAAAATCATATCTGAGCTAAAAACAATGCCAAATGTGACATTAAAAAATAGATCTCAAGTATTTGGTTACTACGATCATAATATGATGGTTATGTTTGAAAGAGTAGGCGACCACTTATCAAATAAATCAAAATATACTCCAAGACAAAGACTTTGGTATATAAGAGCTAAAGAGACTATTTTATCAACAGGATCAATAGAACGACCAATTGTTTTTGGAAACAATGATACACCTGGCGTAGTTTTATCATCAGCAGCTAAAGAATATATGAAAGTGTATGGCGTTTTAGTTGGAAGAAAACCAATTATATTTACCAATAACGATAGTGCTTATGAAACTGCTTTTGAATTTAAGAAAAATAACGTTGAACCAATAATATTAGATACAAGAGAAGAGCACGATTCCGAGATCGTACAAGAAGCAAAAAATAAAGGTATACAAATAAAATTTTCTTACGGTGTAATTGTTGCAAATGGATACAAAAAAGTAAAATCAGCAAAAATAGGTAAATTAACTAAAGATAAAAAATCTTTTGAAAGTACTGAAACAATTAATTGTGATTGTATATGTGTTTCAGGTTTTTGGACGCCAACTGTTCATTTGGCATCGCAATCTGGAAATAAATTAAAATTTGATGAAAAAATAGATGCTTTTATTCCAGATAAATCTAAACAAAATGAAAAAACAATAGGCGCTGCAAATGGTAGTTTTACACTTCAAGAAACTATTAAAAGTGGGTTTAAAACTGGTTCAGAATTATCAAGTAAAATTACAGATAAAAATAATGAGAACAAAATACCTACAGTAACCGAAACTAAATACAGTGTGCATGATAAATTTTGGTGTATGCCACTTCCAAAAAACGAAAACCCAAAAAGATTTGTAGATTTTCAAAATGATGTTGCAGTTTCTGATATAGAGATAGCTTTAAGAGAGGGTTATAGATCAATCGAGCATGTAAAAAGGTATACAACATTAGGCATGGCTACTGATCAAGGAAGAACAAGTAATCTTAATGGTCTTCAAATGGTCTCAAATATAGAAAATAAAATTGTACCTGAAGTAGGGCACACAACTTTTAGACCACCATTTACTCCAATTACTATTGGTACAATTGTTGGAAGAGAAGTGGGCATGGAATTTATGCCAACTAGAAAAACACCGATGCACGAGTGGCATGAAAAAAATAATGCAGTGTTTGTGGATGCAGGTGCATGGAAAAGACCTAGATATTACAAACAAGGAAATGAAACTTTGTTAGAAGCTTCAAAGCGTGAAGCAAAAAATGTAAGAGAGAATGTTGGAATATGTGATGTAACTACACTTGGTAAAATAGATATTAAAGGCCCAGATGCCGCTGAATTTTTAAATAGAGTGTACACAAATGCTTGGTTAAAACTCCCTGTTGGGAAGGCAAGATATGGAGTGATGTTGAGAGAAGATGGTATGATAATGGACGATGGTACTACAACAAGGATTTCTGAAAATCATTATCATATGACTACGACAACAGCACAAGCTGCAAATGTATTATCTCATCTCGAATATTATCTTCAAATTGTATGGCCGGAATTGAATGTAAATGTTGTATCTACAACAGAACAATGGGCAGGCGCAGCAATAGCTGGTCCTAAATCAAGAGACATGTTGTCCAAATTATTTCCAGATTTAGATGTTTCTAATGAAGCTTTACCTTTTATGGGATATATCGAAAGTAATTTATTTGGTGTGCCAGCAAGAATTTTTAGAATTTCATTTTCGGGCGAGCTTGCTTACGAGGTTAATGTTGAGTCAAATTATGGTTTGTTCATGTGGGAAAAAATGATGGAAATTGGTAAAGAATTTAACAATCAACCATATGGAACTGAAGCCCTATCAACTTTACGAATTGAAATGGGGCACGTTGCCGGCCCAGAATTAGATGGAAGAACAATTCCACAAGACGTTTCATTAGACGGATTAGTTTCAAAGAAAAAAGATTTCATAGGAAAAAATTCTTTAGGTAAAGAGGCATTCACATTAGAAAATAGGCAAAAAATAGTTGGATTAGTACCAACAGACAGAAAGTCCAGCATACCAGAGGGATCCCATTTAGTTGAAAACGAGAAGGCAAAACTTCCAAATCTTAAACTAGGCCATGTCTCATCATCTTGTTGGAGTGTAGAAAATAATAATCCATTTTCTCTTGCAATCGTGAATGATGGAAAGAATATGATTGGAAAGAAATTATTTGCAGTTTCGCCTCTTAAAAATACCTCAATAGAGGTCGAGATAATTTCATCTCATTATGTTGATCCAGAGGGAAAAAGAGTTCGATCATGACATACATTTCATCTTTACAAAATATTCATAAACATGGAACATTTGGCGATTATGAAAGTAAAAATGAAAGTGAGTTACTTAAATTAAAAGAAGTTAAAAATTTGACAATTTATCAAATTGTTAAATATAAAAATTCTAAAATTAATGTTTCGAAAATGAACTTAGATGGTTTGAGATTACCTAATCCATTAAAAGTCAAATATAACTCTAGTACAAGAATATTGTGGATGGGACCAGATAATTGGCTAGTTATATCAGATAAAAAAAATATTTCTGATACCTTTAAAAATGATTTTACTGATAAAGATTTTGCAATTACTGATCTTTCTCATTCAAGAACTATAATTGAGATAGAAGGTAATCTTGCAAGAGAGGTAATTAAAAAAGGATCCCCATTAAACATTAATGAATTAGGAGAGGGGGACTGTTCTAATTCAGTTTTCCACGCAATAACTATAACATTAGATTTTATATCTGATAATCCTCAGGTTATTAGAGTTCTAGCTTTAAGAAGTTTTGGAGAGTCTTTGCATCATTCACTGACTGATGCTTGTTTAGAATTTGGCTTTAAGTCAGTTTAAAAAAATTTTACAAATTTAAGTTTTTCATCCCACCAATTAAATGATGACTATTCTCAAGATTATAATTTTTCGAAATTTGAACAGCTAGCGCTGATCTATGACCAACTCTACAATAAAATAATAAATTTTTATTCAAAAGATCTTGTTTATTATTTTTAATGTATTCGTTAATTTCAGTAAAAGGAATTTCAAGGCCTCCTTCAATTTTTCCATCTTTTTCAATTTCTTGTTTTTCTCTTAAATCAATCAGCAAACTGTTTTGATCTTTTATCTTCTTTAAAAAATCATCTTTTTCTAAACCGTTACTTAATTTCTGTTTTTCTAAACTGATACCTAAACTGAGATTTCCAGGAACTGCAATATCCATCATTTTTGGGTTTGGTAAATTTAAATTATTCATAATATTCACATATTCGTCAACAGATTTGACTTGTAAACGAGGATTTAATTTTTTTTCTTCACCGATTGTACTTACAGTTTCTCCTTTATAATCATGTGCAGGATATACTTTTGTGTCCTCAGGTAGTTTTAATAGAACATTGAAAATAGAATTATAGGCATCTCTTGCATCTCCATTTTGAAAATCTGTTCTGCCTGTTCCTTTAATTAATAAAGTATCTCCCGTAAAAACCCTATCATTCATCAAAAAACAAAAGCTTTCGGAAGTGTGACCTGGTGTAAATAGTGCTTTAATATTTATATTTTCAATCTTGATATTCTCATTGTCAGCAACTTTCATGGCAACAACATTAGCTGGTGCTTTATCACCCATTATAGTTACACAATTTGTTTTATCTCTTAATTCAGCCATGCCTGAAATATGATCCGCATGAATATGTGTATCTATCACCTTTACAAGTTTGAGATCTAATTCTTTTAAATAGCTAATATATGTTTCAACATTCTCTAATACTGGGTCAATAATTAATGCCTCTCTACCTTTCCCAGAACTAATGAGGTACGTATAAGTTGATGAGGAATTATCAAAAAATTGTTTAAATATCATTCGTCGGTTTTAAATTTTGTTTTTTGTATAATATTAACAAATATTATTGGAATTAGTAAAGTTAAGAGTGTCACTGTGATTAGCAATAAACCTAGTTCTGAATAATCTGCCGTTGTTAAAATAGCATTTGAAACTTTATCTTTAACTTCACGGGTGATCGTGAATATTTCATTTAAATATTTTGTTCCTAATGAACTTGCAGATAGTGCTAAGTTTGTAAAAGATGCAAACACTGCAAAGAAAGTTGCTTTTAAATGAGCAGGTGCATTTTTGGCGATCCATGCTAGCAATGGTATCATTGAAACTTGTCCCAAAGGCGATTCGAGCGCAGTATTAAATATTGCTATAAATTTTGCATCAACAACACCATTAGTTATTGATGATGTCCAGTTATGAAAACCGTAATACATTCCAACACTTGGTAAAAATAATACTGCGCCAGCAATTGATAAAATTATTATTATTTTGGCTATAGAATTATTTGCCATAAATGGCCTTAATACAATTATACCAACCAAAGTAAGAACAGATGCTATTAGTGATAAAACTGAAAAAAACTGTTCATTAAATTCAAGTACATCTATCTCAAACCATGATAATCCAGGTCCGGGACCAGGCATAGCACGAAATATAAATATTATTATAGCTGTTCCAACCACAGTGAATCTTAAATCTTTTGGAAGTTCTTTTATTAATTTATTCATTAAGAATAAAATTATTATCATAGAACCTAGGAAGACTATCTCTTGAGCAAATGGTAGTCTAAATGAACCAACACTTAGAGTAAAAATAACAAATACTAAACTTCCACCTAATATCCACCAATTTATCTCTGTTTTTTCTTTTGGTATTTCTGCCTCTAAACCTGAAAATCCTTTTTGAATTAATTTTTTTCTTTTCTGGCTTTTAAGAAATGAAGCCAAAAATATACCCATCACTGATACGATTGGTATTATAAGAGCATAAATATATATAGAGCCATACAAAGAAATTTTTTCTGTTTGTTCTAAGTCGTCAACACCTTTAAAGAGAATTACATTAGCTAAAGCAACTAAAACTGTACCACCTATTATTGCAAATCTACCTAGAGTTTGCATAGTTGTATGCATTAATTTTATTTCATCTCTGCTAAAATTTTCCCCATTATCATCAACCAGTGGAACAGCTTCCACAGTCATTGCATCAGCAACTACATCTTGAACTACGTATCCAATTGGAGATAATAAAACGCTGATTACAAACCATGTCTCAACAGTCAAAATTGTTGACATCCACTCAGTATGAATAATTAATCCGTACATAATTAATAGGCTAAAAGAGATAAGAGAAGCACCGACAAAAACCATATAGTTTTTCTTATCCCAAATTAAATCAACTAAATGACCAAGTGGCATTTTAAGAGCCCAAGGGATACCTGCCCAAAAACCAAGACCAGCTAAAAAAGCAGCAGAAAGATTTAAATAATCTTTAACAAAAAAAGTACCGACTATTCCTGTTAAACCTGATATTCCAGCAGCAACATAAATCATCAAAGGAGGCAAATAACTCCATTTAAATTGTCTACCTAGATCAAAAAGTGTTTTGTCAACAAATGCATAGAACTTGGATCTCATAAATATATTTTAACTGATTTATAAGAAAAAAAAAATTAATTAAGAGGAAAGATTTAATAAAATCAAATCATCTTGTTTGGTTTCTTTGCACCAAAGTTCATAACTTTCACACACACGCCAAAGATGATTAAAAGCTCGCTGCGAAAGTTCTAAAGGAAAATGACTTTTAGCATAATAAAGTTTAGGAATTTTAAGTAATTCTCTAATCATTGATTTTTTTTGGATTTCAAGCAATTTCATTGTCTCGCTATTAATTTTTTTACCTGTAGATTTATCAGTGTAGTTATTATCAATTAAACTATTAAACCAATCATCATGAAATTTACCTGAACTAATTTCGTCAAAATCCTTTGTACCTATAAATATTTCAAACACATCTATGTTGCTTAAATCGCTGTTTTTATTTTTAATTTCATAAATTTTTAAATATATAAATTTTGCAACATAAAGCACATGCGGTAATGTTAAATCTTTTTTCAAAATACTTATTTATAAATTTAAAGAATAATAACAGGAATTTATATCATCTTTGTAATGAGCAAAGGGTTTACAAGTTTCAAATCCAAAACTTGTAAATAATTTTCTCGCAGGTGCAAAAAATTCTCCAGACCCAGTCTCTACACTTAATTTTTTGAAACCAAGCTGTTTAGAACGGTCAATTAAGTGTGATACAATTTTTTGTCCTATTTTTTGCTTTCTAAATTTGTCAGCTACTCTAATTGATTTAAATTCTCCATGATTAGGTTCCAATGTTTTTAATGCACCACATCCAATTAACTCTTCCTCTTCCCACAAACTCCAAAATCTAATACTTGGATCTTTAAGACCTGGAATGTCTAATACATGAGAACTTCCCTCTGGAGATACTGATCTTAATTCAATAAAATGCTTATTTAGAAGCTCATTTACTTTTGGATCATCAAAGTTATTTTCTATTGATTTCATTATTTCGATGAACATATAATCTAAATACAAATTAAGCCAAGAACAAATTATTATGTGTGGTAGATATGTAATTACTTACCCTGTTTCAAAAACAAAGAAAATAGTTAAATCTGCAATTCAAGTTGAAGATAATGAAAATTATAATGCTCATCCTTATCAAAAACTTCCAGTTATAAAAAAATATATTAATGGAAATACACTTGAGAATTTAACATGGGGAATAATCCCTTCTTGGTCTAAAAAGAAGGATTTTAAACCATTAACTAATGCAAGACTTGAAACAATTGATGAAAAAATCTCTTTTAAAAAATTAATAAAAGTCTCAAGATGTATTGCTATTGCGGATGGATTTTATGAATGGAAAAGAGAAGATAAAATTAAAACTCCTTTTTATTTTCAAAGAGTAGACAAAAAACTTATATATTTCGCAGCTATATTTGAGAATAAACAATTCTGCTTAATAACAGAACAAGCATCAAGTAATATTAGTGAAATTCATTATAGACAACCTGTTATTTTAAATGAGAATGATGTGAACAAATATTTAAATTTAGAACTTTCTGGTTCAAACATTTTAAATGAACGTAGAAAACCAACTTTAAATTTTTATGAAGTATCAAAAGAAGTGAACAAACCTACTAATAAATCGCCGGCTTCCTGAATAAGTTTCCACAGTTTACTTGCGTTTTCTTTATTCATACTACTTCAAACCTTGATTTATCTCAATCTGGTATAGTCCTGGGTATAGTTATCCCACAAAATTTTACAAATTCCTATAAGGATTTTCTTAAGTTATATTTAGATAGCAATAGAAACATATCATTTAAAAATTCATTAGGTATATTTCTATCAAAACATGTTTTGCAACTAAGATTATCTTTATTAATTAAGACATGAGCAAATGCTTTATTTACATTAGAAAAAGGGTTTCCAAAATCTAGTTTTTGACCTTCTGAGAATGAAATTCTAATTATATCGCTTAGTTCCTCAGACATTTTTTCTGCATCTTTAAAATTACCCTTTGCAACATTATTATAAATTTCTCTTAAAATTTTACCAAAACAATTTGCTGAGCTTAATAAAAATCCATCATATTTCCCATTAGGTTTTAAATGATCAAAATAATTTTCTTCTGCTCCTCTTAAAAATATTAAATCATTAAAATTAATTCTAGAATTCACAACATCATCTTCACCACTAGTATCCTTAAATAATTTAATTCTATCTTGAAAATTATCTTTTAATATTTTTAATGTTTCAGGTTCAATTTTACATTTTACTACTTGAGGTAATTGATAGATAGAAATTGGCAAATGTGTATTTTCAATGATAAGCTTAAAATGTGAAATAATTCCTTCTTGTTTGATGTTTTCATCAACGGGAGCACATAAAGTTAATCCAAAAAAACCTGCAGATGATCCATTTTTATCTATATGTCTTTCTATGATATCTGCACGTCTTAGAACATCTTCTGTTGTTTTTCCAAATGCTCCAAATAATATTTTGTTATCTTTTTTGATTAAAGAGTTATCATTTAATATATCTAACCAATTTAAAATTAATTTATCAGTTAAATTCCATCCATCTCCTGTAGTTCCGCATATCAAGAATTGTTTTACATGTGGGTCTAACCAATTGATATGTTTTTGAATAAGCTTTTCATCTAGCTCTAAATTTTTTGTGTTTTGATATTGAGAAATAATTGGAACCCAGATTGGATCAAATGATTTAGATTTGTTCATATAATTATTAATTACATGAAATTAAAAATAAATTTTCTCTATTATTACTAATTTATAGTTGAATATTAGTAAATTTTATAAGATATTTTATAAATATTAATAAAATTTATTAAAAATATGGATGAATTTGATAAAAAGATTGTAAAAATACTTAAAAATAACAGCAAAACTACACTTCAAAATATTAGTGAGAAAATAAATTTAAGTATTGCTCCTACCGCAAGAAGAATAAACCAATTAGAAGAAAATAATATAATTAAAAATTATTCAATAAATATTGATGAAACTTCACTTGGTTACAAATTTCCTGCATTTATATTTATAAGCCTAGAAAAACAACAATCAAAAAATTTTGATAAATTTGAGAAAAAAATTTTAAATTTTCCTGAAGTTGTTGAATGTTGGTTAATGACAGGTGCTAAGGATTACTTAATTAGAATTGCGGTTAAAGATGTTGAGGAATTTGAGGATTTTTTAACAAAAAAACTTACTGTAATAGATGGTGTTTCTTCAGTTGAAACCTCCATACCTTTACGTAGAGTTAAGTCAGAATATTCACGAGTAGAATAAAGATATTATATTAAGTTGATTTATCTCAACTTGGTATAGTTTGGGGTATAGTTTTTTGCTTAAATTGATGAGTCTTTATGCGAATTATTTTCAATCAAATTTTAATTGTCTGCATAACTAGTGTGAAGTAGTGTGAGGTTGTGTGAAGTCGGGTGTACTACTAGCACCCCAAATATAGTCTATCTTTAATCCAAAAAATTTAATTCTCTTTTTCAATAATTGTGAAATGACCCATCTTTCTTTTTTCTCTTATTTCAGTTTTTTGGTAATCAAAAAAAAACTCATTATCTTTGAAATTTTTCACACGATAGTCTTCAATATCATTTCCAATTAGATTGAGCATTCTAGCATTATATATTTTTTTTGTTTCAACTTTTTCAAGTCCACATACAGCTCTAATGTGGTTTTCAAATTGACTTACATTATGAGAATTTATTGTTAGATGACCTGAGTTATGAACTCTTGGAGCTATTTCATTTGCATATAAATTATCTTTATTATCAATAAAATATTCAACACATAACGTTCCAACATAATCGAGCTCTTCAGCAATTATAGTTGCCCAATTGGTTGCCTGATTTTTAATTTTTTCTGATATTTGAGCAGGAATTTTTGAATGTTTTAAAATTTGATCCTCATGTAAATTTTCAATTGGTTCATAAATTTCATATCTTTGATGACCAAATCGTGTGATAATTACAGAAATCTCTTTTTGTAGTTTTACAAATTTTTCTAGAATATATTCCTTAGTAAAATCAATTTCAGAACTAATATTTTCTGTTTTATCAATTTTGAATTGTCCTTTTCCATCATAACCTAAAGTACAAGTTTTTAATAAACCAGGAATTAGTCCGTCATTTATTTTAATATCATCTTCGTCTTTTATTAGAGAATATCTTGTTGTTCTAATGTTATTTTTGTTAAGAAAATCTTTTTCAGTATATCTATTTTGAATTAATTTATTTATTTCTGGCTTTGGTAATACTGGTTTAATTTCATTTAATTTCTTCAATATTTTGTAAGGAATATTTTCAAACTCATAAGTAATCACATTTACTTTACTTAAAAACTCTTTAATCAATTTTTCATCATCATAATTTCCAGAAATAAAATTTTTTGTAAAATTTTTTGCTGGAGAATTTTTATCATCACTAAAGATTACAGTATTAATATTTAATTTATTTGCAGCTACAGATAATAAGGATCCGAGTTGACCTCCACCTATTATACCTAAAGTAATATCTGACATTTATTTAGGTTTTTTCGTTACAGACTTCGATTGCTTTATGCGCCAATTATTAAGATTTTTTTTTATTTGAATATTTGAGCTAGCAAGAATTGAAGCCGCAAATAGACCAGCATTAATAGCACCATCTTTACCAATTGCTACAGTTCCAACCGGAATACCTTTTGGCATTTGAGCAATTGACAACAAGCTATCCAAACCTTTAAGTTTTTTACTTTCTATTGGTACTCCAATTACTGGTATGCTTGTCAACGCAGCTATCATTCCAGGTAAATGAGCAGATCCACCAGCTCCTGCAACAATTACAGAAATTCCATTTTTTTCTGCCATTCTTGCAAATTGGTACATTCTATCGGGTGTTCTATGAGCAGATACAATTTTGGTTTCAAATTTTATTTTTAAAACTTTTAGAACTTTTTCACAAAATTGCATTGTCGAATAGTCTGATTGACTACCCATAACAATAGCAACTTTCTGGTTATTTTTTCTGTTTTTCATTTAAAGATTATATTGCTTAACTTTTTACATTTATTACAAAATACCCCAAAATTTCAATAGATTTATGTGTGTCTTCAATTTACATATCAACAAGCGTTTAAATACTGTAATAAGTTTAATCAACTCATATGAATTATCGAATTGACAATTTACAATACTGCAATTGGTCTAGAGAAATATTTGAAATTAATAGAGAGGCAGGATTAGATGCTATTCATGTTACAGTAGTTTACCATGAAGACTACGACGAATTTTTAAATCGAGTTAAAGAATGGGATGAGTTATTTAATAAAAATAATGACTTAATATTTTTAGGAAAGTCATATGAAGATATAACTAAAGCTCAAAAAGAAAATAAAACAGCAGTATTTTTTGGTTTTCAAAATTGTTCACCAATAGAGGATGATATTAATTTAGTCGAAAAAGTTCATCAATTTGGATGTAGATTTATGCAACTCACATACAATAACCAATCATTGCTGGCTACTGGTTGTTATGAAAAAAATGATAGTGGAGTTACAAACTTTGGAAAGGAAGTAATCAAAGAAATGAATAGAGTAGGGATAGTTATAGATATGTCGCATTCAGCTGAGCAAAGTACACTTGATGCAATTGATTTAAGTGAAAAACCAATAGCGATAACACATGCTAATCCATCTTTTTGGCATAAAGCAAAAAGAAATAAATCTAATACAGTTTTGAAGAAACTGGCAGAGAGCGGAGGTATCCTTGGACTATCTTTGTATGCGCATCATTTAAAAGATAGTACTAATTGTAAACTCAATAGCTTTTGCGAGATGGTGGCTAGAACAGTTGATATAATGGGATCAAAAAATGTCGGCATAGGATCTGATTTATGTTTAAATCAACCAGATAGCATAGTCGAATGGATGAGAAATGGAACTTGGGCTAAGGCAAAAAATTTTGGTGAAGGGAGCAAAGATAAGCCTGGTTTTCCAGATCAACCAGATTGGTTTATAGATGCTAGAGGTTTTAATAATATTGAAAAAGGTTTAAATCAAATTGGATTTAATTATGAGGAAATTAACAATATTCTAGGAAATAATTGGTTCAATTTTTATAAAAATATTAATTAATGGAAGTAAATTTAAGAGACCCAAAAATTTTAATGAAATTATCCAAACTTGGATCATTTCATCAATCAAAACTTTCATTTTTACGATCTTTTTTAAATGAATTTAGAGATTGGGAATATAGAAGGGATTTATTTAAACTAAACCAAAACGGATATGGAAGAGTAGTATATTCTTTTTCAAAAAATAATAGAACTTACTCTTTAATTTGTTTTGCAAATGAAATTAAAGATGATGAAAGATCAGATAGAGTAATTGCCACAAAGTGGGATGCTGCATTTACATTGCATGATGGTGTGCCTACAGATCATGATATAGATAGATTAGCTAATGAGGTGCCAAAACAGGAAGTTGGAAGATTGTCTTATAAAGAATTAACACTTTCAAGGGCTAATAAATCATTAAGATTATTTAATTATGTAGTAGATTGTTTGTCAAATGGTCAACAACCTGATGTTAATAAATTATCTAAAGTTGGTTATTTATATAGAACAACTGCTGTTTATGGATCTGGAAAATTTGGTTTAGCAGACAGATTTAGAATAAAAAATCGTGATGAAATATTAGGTCCATTTAGATTAGAAATGATGCTAGTTTATTTAGTGAGACAATTTACTTTTGATCAAGTTAATCATATTGCAAAAAATAGAAATCCAGGTTTAGCAGTTCAATTAGATCCAAATATTTGTAGAAATCTAGGCATTGGTAATTCAACAGGATTAGGTATGGCTCCATTTATTGTAAATCACCCAGAACTTTTGAATAATTGGATCTTAGCAAGAGAAACTGCTTTAAAAAAAATACGACAAATAGAAAAAGTTTCAAATAAAGATTTTAATATTTTTAAAGATTGTTTAATTAAATCTCTTAGAAATGTAACTAGTTGGCACACAGAAAGTGAATTTCAAAATAATAAAATTAAAAGTCTATTAGATGACCTAGAAAAATTTATAGAATTTTTAAATAAGAGTTCATTGGAAAATAAACCTTTTTTGTTTAACGAAATTTACTCCTGGATTGAGAATAATTTAGATGATGAATGTATTGAATATATTGTATCTATGATGATGGAGCCCTATGATAAAATTGTTAATCCATTATTAAAAAACATGAGTGCTGATGAAGAATTAAATTTTAACATTCCAATAGATAGAACTGTGGAAGAATTGAGAAATATTATCGAACAAAATTACTCAGATATCCTAAAAATTGATTTTTCAAAAAATGAGAATAATCAAAATTTTTGGTTTATTTCTAAAAATAAAGAGGAACCAAGATTAGCTGATAGATATAAAGATCATGGTTCAGATTTAGAACAACCGCTAGCTATAGCAAGGGACATAAAAAAATTATATGAAATCTTATTTATATCGAAGAATAGTTTAACTATTGGCAAATTTTTAATGAAACATAATGAATTTCGTCATGTAGTTAGAAGAGCATTTATTACGGAAAAATTTCCTTATGCGGAAATTCAAGATAACACCATAGGTTCAAATTTGATGCCTATTGATATGTTAAGACTAAAATTATCATTTTTTGGAGCACTAAAGTTTGACCCACGCTCAAATAAATGGCTCAGAATTTGTATGTTTCAAGGTGCGCCTTTACCAAATGAATTGAAATCATTTGATAGTCACTGGGTATATAATTCACTAAATTCATGAGAAGTTTTAGCGAAATAGAAACAGCAGTAAAAAGAGCTACGCGAGGCATGGGGTTTTCATGGGGTGTAGCAGAGGAAGTTGGAAAAAATATTCGTTTGTTAGAAATGTTTGGACTTCCTGGATTTAAAAATATTAACCAATATTTCAAAGTTTTAACAAATCAAGAATTTGAAAAAATTTCTACTATTTCAACTATTAATAATTCTAAAAGTTTATATTGCCCAATTACTATGGGATTAAATTTTTTTGACCAATCAATTCACTTAAAAGATGCAGATAATATTCAAATTAACAACCTTGGTTTTCCATTACTATTTATTCCATTTGTAAGTCGTACTTCTGAAATTATAGGTAAAAGAATATTTTTGAAAATAGATAACAAAGAATTTCTTTTTAATTTTAATCAAGCAGTTTACTCGAATTATTTAAGTGGAGATATTGTTGAGAAAAGTGAAAAAAATGAGCTAAAGTTTATGGAAAATAATAATTTATTCAGTGAAGAAGAATGGTCTGAACTTTACAAACTGTCAGAGGATACTTTTGTTGAAGAAACGGATGAACTAAAGCAATCTGCAGCAGGAGCAGGTTTAATAGATAATGACTAAGAAAGATCCTTTTAAAAATATTAAAGAGGAAGACTTAAGAGACTTCAATAATAAATGCGATGAGTGTAAAAAAGAAGATGAAAGTGTTTCTCAAAATTTGATATTAACAGGATTTAAACTCTGTAAATCTTGCAGAACTTCAAAGACTATCTTTCCAATTTAACTTATATTACTTATAGGAAGAGCATTCATTCTGCTCATTACGAATGAAACTGACAAGAATGCAATAATTAAAAAAGACAAAAATATAATTCCAAAAGCTTTAAAACTAGATTTGATATTTAATATTTGTTTTGTTGATATTATTAAAGAAGCAAAAATCCAAAACTGAGTTAAAAATATAATTGAAATTACAAGATCAGGTGTGACTGCAAAAAATCTAAGTAAACCTGGTGCATGAGCATATCCAACAGCAATTAAAACTTTCTTAAAGGGTATTTTGCTCTCTTTATCTGAAAAAATTTTAACCCCTATAACGTAAATGAATATCGACCATACTAACCAAGTTAAAATAGCAGTAAGCCCTGAGATTCCAATTGAAGTTTTAACGATAGTATTTGCTGCAAAAGCTCCAGCAACACCATCTAAAATCATAATTAAACCTGCAAAATAAATTGCAGCTTCACCAAAATATTTTTGATCTTTATATAAATTTCTATCTAATTTTAATGATCTGAAAACTATATCTAAAAATTGTGCAAACATTATTTTTTTTGGTCTTTTTTTTGTGCTTTATAAGAAACTATTAATGGAAAAAGTATTAATCCAATGGCTATTAATATGCAAATAACAATTAAGAAAGTTTTAGCCATAATTCAGGGGGAATTTAAAAATTCCCCCTAAAATAAATTTTATCCTTTTACAACTTCTCTAGTATTTGCGTTGTAAGACTCTTTAAATGGAATATCCACCACAACTGCATCGACAGGTTGTCCTGGAGTATCAGAGTATTTTTCAGGCAAATGCACTTTGTATTTTGAGCCAACTTTACCTTTAGGAAAGCCATTGGCGTTCAAAGTTCCATCAAACGGAACATAGCCCATTGCTATATTTTGTTTCTTTTCTGGGTGATACCATGGAGATGTAATAAAACCTATTGGCTCTCCGCCGTTTTCACCAGAAACTAACCAAAAATCCGGAGCATATTCTTCAATTGGTTTTCCTCCAAGTTCCAGACCAACCAATTGAAGTTTATAAGGTTTATGACCTGCTTTAAGATCTGCTTTCATTTTCTCCAAAGCTTTTTTTCCTACATAATCACTTGCTTTATTCCATTCACCTTTTCCTGATAGAGAAACCTGATAACCCAAGTTACACTGAAATGGATTATGTTGGTTATCCATATCTTGACCCCAAGATAGAATTCCTGCTTGAATTCTTCTGTGGTGTGCTGGAGCAATAACCATTAAATTATGTTTTTTACCTGCTTCTAGAACAGCGTTCCACATATCTTCAGCATATAAAGTAGATTCTCTTAAGTATATTTCATATCCCGCTTCTCCTGAAAAACCAGATTGTGAAATTACCACACTTCTTCCTCCAACTTTAGCTTCTGCAAGACCATAGAAAGGCATGTTGTCAAAATCTACATGATCACCGCATAAATCTTTCATTAATGCTTTTGATTTAGGACCTTGTATTTGAACAGGGCTCACATCAATTTCATCAATGTTTACATTAAATCGTTCATCTGCATTTACTCCCTGAAGGTAAAGACCAATGTCACTATCAGATAAACTAAACCAAAACTCATCTTTAGAAATTCTAAGTAGAATTGGATCATTTAATACTCCACCATATGCATTACAAAGAATTACATATCTTGCTCTCATAGGCGAAATTTTAGTTGCATCTCTAGTGATCACATAGTCCACAAATTTTTCTGCATCAGGACCCTTTACTCTTATTTGTCTTTCAACTGCAACGTTCCACATTGTAACGTGATTAACAATTGCATCGTACTCTACCATCGCACCACCATCTTCAGGTTTGACATATCCTCTTGGATGGTATATTCGATTGTAAACTGTTGCTCTCCAACAACCAGCTCTCATCGATAAGTGCCAGTATGGTGATTTTCTTACTCTTGTTGAAATAAGCATTTCAACTTTTGTTGGACCGCTTTGTCTTAAATTATAAGGTACGTTTCTATCAGACTGATCTACTGATGTTACGTGTCTTACTTTACTATAGTCAAATTCATTAGACATAGTTATTCTCCTTCAACCACTTGTTTGTTTCCTTCAAGCCGCCGAATGTATAAATGTGAAAATAATCAGTATGCGATTTAACTTTCCCAATTAAATCATTAGGGTCTTTAGGTTTTAATAAATCTAACGCCTTACTAAAATTAGATTTAAGAAAGTTTATGGAATTTTTTGCCCCCACAATATTAGCAAATTTTATTAAGCTAGATATTTTCATTGGCCCAGTAATTCCTACATGCACTGGTACTGTTTGTTTAGAAATGAAATCAATAATAGGCTGACTATCTAATAACCATTGGGTAACTATATAATCAGCATAAGGCTTCTTATCTGTCATTGCTTTTTCTAAATCTGTATCGGATATATCAGGACTACCCTCAGGATGTCCCGCTATTCCTATTTTAATTCCATCAAAAAATCCTGTTTCCAGCATTTGAAATGAGCTATCAAATTTTCCTATTGGTTCTCTACCTCCACCGATCACTAAAGCTTGTTTAACTCCTAAATCCTTACATCTTTTTACGTAATCTTTTAATTCATTATCATCGTTGATTGATCTTGCTGGAAAATGTGGAACAGGATTAAAACCTTTTTCAACTAGCTCTCCTGACTTTGCAGCAGTTTCTTTATAATCACCGCCTGGCAACATAGTTATGTAAACATCTTTAACAGGTGGCAAGTTTTCAAGAGTCGATTGTGGTCCAATTTCTAAAGAAAATTTCATTATTTTTTGGATCTTTATTTATTTTGAAATATGAGTCTAGAAAAATCGATATCCAAACTGGGCTAATTATTTTTTTTGACCTCTGTGTTTTTGGATCCGCTTTCCATACTGCTGTGTAACTCTATCGAAGATAATTGCTAGAGCAACAATTGCTAAACCATTCATCATTCCAAGAGCCAAATACTGGTTTGAAATAGCCTGTAAAATAGGGACCCCTAGGCCTTTAACCCCAATCATCGATGCAATCACAACCATAGCCAAAGCCATCATGATCGTTTGGTTTACACCAGCAAAAATTGTTGGAAGTGATAGGGGTATCTGAACAGATTTCAATTTCTGTAATGGAGTTGCACCAAATGCCTCACTAGCTTCTAAAGTTTCTTTATCAACCTCTCTGATACCAAGATTGGTTAATCTTACAATTGGAGGTAGAGCATAAATACATACAGCTAATAGACCTGGCACTTTTCCAATTCCAAGTAACATTATTATGGGTATTAAGTATACAAAACTTGGTATCGTTTGCATCATATCTAGAACTGGCAATATAGCTTTCTCAGCTCTACTTGACTTAGACATAAGCACTCCAATAGGAATTCCTACAACTATACATACAAGCGTGGAAACTGATATTATAGCTACTGTAGCCATACAATTCTTCCACATGCCAAAATACCCAATAATTATGAAACAAATTACAGTCCCAATTACAAGTTTGATACTTCTAGATCCAAACCATGCCAATAAAGCAAAAACACCAATTACAATTGGCCAAGGACTATTTACTAATAATTTTTCTAACCAAATTAAAAAATAAAGTAATGGATCAAAAAAAGATTCTATGCCGTCTCCATATGCTCTTGAAAAATCTTTAAAACTTAAATCTATACTTTTCTTTAACTCTCGCAATGCGGTTTATTATTGAAGGTACGCCACCTACAAACATTCTTTTAGAGTCCCTAAATTTAAATTTTTCATTGGAGACATCGTCTCTTACTATTTTTTCCAATACTTTTCTTGAATTTGGACCAGCTATAGATATGCCGTGAAATTCATCAGATCTGTTTTTGTAATTAACTTCAAATTTATCCAAGTGACTTTCAAACCAACGTCTATGCATTTCTTGCGCTGCACCAGATCCAAAAACCATAAATTCATTTTCATCAAGACAGGCAACTGTTAGGTCTCCACACAATTTTCCTCTATAAGATAACATTGGAGACAAAGATATCCTCCCAGGTTTTGGAAGCTTGCCTGCCATTATGTGATCTAAAAATTTTCTTGCATCAGTTCCTTTAAATTCATGTTTTGAAAAATTAGCTACTTCTATTAAGCCTACATTCTCCCTTACATTGATAACTTCTCTCGAAACATAATCATGTGACCTAGATCTTTTTATAGTTGGTTCCTCATGTGCATCTTCTTTATTATTAGCAAACCACAAAACATTTTCTAAACCAAAACTATCTCCCATAACTGCACCCTGATTTACAAATCTATCATAGAGAGCTGTGGTTTTTTGCTTCCTACCTTTAGGTAAGGTTTCATTTGGAAATGTCATTATGAATCTTCTCTCATAATTTTCAGATGATTTTATTGTTCCATATTGTGGTGAAGCGTAATCTCCAAATCTTGCAACATCCATTGCCCAAACATCTATCGATGGTTCTCCATCAATTATCCATTCAGCAATACATTTTCCAACTCCTCCTCCTTGACAAAATCCAGCCATAACACCTACAGCTACCCAGTAATTTTTCATCCCTGGCACAGGACCAATTAGTGGAGATCCATCTGGTCCAAAAGTAAATGGTCCATTAACAATATTTTTTATTCCTGCTTTCTCTAATGCAGGCATTCTTTCAAAACCTATTGCCAATCTATCTTCAATGTTATCTAACTTAGGTTCTAATAACTCATGTCCAAAATTCATTGGCGTTCCTTCAACTTTCCAAGGAGTTGATTTAGGTTCATATGTTCCAAGAAGCATTCCTTTTGCTTCTTGTCTGAAATAAATATTCCCTTCAAAGTCAGTACCTATTGGTAGTCTTTGATCACCCATTGCCTCTATTTCTGGAATTGTCTCAGTAATCAAATAATGATGTTCCATTGGCTGAACTGGTAGATTTATTCCAGCAAGTTGACCCACTTCTCTTGCCCATAATCCTCCAGCGTTGATTACTATTTCAGCATTGATATTGCCCTTCTCGGTTATTACATCCCAAGTTCCATCCTCTTTTTGTTTTGTATCTTTAACCACAGTGTGAGTGAAATATTTTCCACCATGAACTTTTGCTGCTTTTGCAAAAGCGTAGGTAACTCCAGATGGATCAACTTCTCCATCAATTGGATCCCACAATGCTAAAAGATATCTAGAAGGGTCAATTAACGGGTGTTTTTTTTTAACTTCCTCAAGAGATATAAATTCCTGATCTAAGCCCATATATCTTGCTTTCGATCTCTCTCTTTTTAAATAATCGGCCCAAACTTCATTTGATGCAAGATAAAATCCTCCACTAGGTTTGAAACCTACTGAATGACCAGATTCCTTCTCAATATCTTTATAAAGCCCAATTGTATAAGCCATCATTCTTGAAATATTTGGATCTGAGGAAATTACATGCACATTTCCTGCTGCATGCCAGGAAGAACCAGACGTAAGCTCATTTCTTTCAAGAAGAATGCAATCTTTAAGACCAAATTTAGATAAATGATAAAGAATTGAGCAGCCAACAACACCACCACCAATGATAACTACTTTTGCATGATTTTGCATTTTAGTATTTTATTTCTTTGTTAACTTTCTTCAACGTCTTGTCTGTCCCATGGTGAAAATGCTTACTCATGTCAGGCATATACTTCATTGCTATTGGTTTTTTACCTACAGCAACTGCCATCTCTCTCACATGATGAGCTTCAGCACCACAACAGATACCTATTAAATTAATTTTTTCTTTTAGACATTCTTTTGCAAATTCAGCCATTTCAAATCTGTTACAAAATAAATTATCTAAAGCTATAGGAAAAGCATTTCCTCCCGGAATGCAATCACATCCATGATCTGTTTGGTTTAGAAATCCTGGTTCTTCCTCTGTTGTTCTATAAGGAACAGGTAGCCCCGCAACATGGCATGAAACTTTTTTTCTAACTTCTTTTAAAAGTTTCATTGTCATTTTTGGACCTCTGTAACAATTTAAACCTACAACATCTGCTCCGAGATCCTCGACTATTTTACATGCGTCTTCAGCGGTATGACCATCTCTTGTCAAATCACCACGAGGTATTGCATAATTGGCAACTGCAATCAAACCTTCATCCTTAATTGCTTTTAAAGCTATTTTCATTTCATCTACCCAATTGATTGTTTCTGCAACTACAAAGTCAACTCCTGCTTCTTTTGCCCAAAGCACTTGTTCTTCGTACATTCTTTGACATTCTTTAAAAGAATTTTTATCTTTTGGATCAAAAATATTTGTATTAGCTACATCTCCACAAACCATTAAATCTAAATCTTTAAATTCATTTGCAGCATCCTTCGCGATTTGAAGGGCATTTTTTTGCATTGGTTCAAGTAAATGTTCTTTTCCTATAATTCTAAGTTTTTCTCTATGTCCATAATAAGTGAATGCTTGAACAACATCTGAGCCAGCTCTTATAAATTCTCTATGCAATTGTGTAACTACATCTGGATGCTCTAATACTACTTCAGGTACAAAAGGTCCGGCAGAAAGGTATCCTCTTCTTTCCATTGCAAATAAATATCCTTCTGCAAAGATAACTGGACCAGCATCTAATCTTGATATTAAATCTTTTTTCATTTTCCTCCCTTTGTTTTATTTTTTTAAATTTGAGGAAAAAATTTTAATAGCTGTCTCTTATTATTGATTGTTGAAAAACTGTTTTACAATTCAGATTGAAAAAAAATCCTAAAAAAAAATTTTTACAAATTAATTTCATTATCAATAATATTATTTTAAAAAATCGATATCATAA
>CACCLG010000012.1 GCA_902546765.1 uncultured Pelagibacteraceae bacterium
TGATTTCTCTCATCAATAAAATCTAAAAATGCAGAAGCTCCCGCTCCATCTAGCATTATTCTTTGCTCTAGAGGCTCAATAAAGATCTTTTGACTTCTTTGATTTTTGATTTTTTCGTCCATTTATCAATGTTTTTAAACCAAAATTGAAAATTTTAACGTTTACAATTGCCCATTTTGGGTTTTTGAAATGTCAAAACGTCTCGAATTCTTTACATCAACCCCCATATGAACGATTTAGAGGCTATAGACGGTTTATGATATCAGAACCATAATCATCTTGAATACTTGCCTCAACACCAACTTGCTCAGTCAAAGATACAAATTTTGTTTGCTCTTTAATCTCAATTTGTTTTGCAAATCTTTCTGCTGAACGTTTATTAATCTTTCCTTTAATATCGTTTTTAATTTTATTTCCATCTGCATCAATTGAAATAATTGAAAGGTTTAAATGTTTTAGATTTTTTGGAGGATTTAAAATTAACTCTCCTTTATCTTTATCAACTTTAACCCATTTAGGAGTTTTTTCTCCATTTCTTAAAACAGCAATTCCTTTTACAACTGTTGCTAGAGAGTCAAGAAACGACAGAAAAAACATTGTTTTTATTGATAGCCAGGTAAAAGATTACAGAGAAATAACTAAATCCTTTAGAGAAAACACAGAAGTATATTTAATTAATTCTAATGAAGATGGGTTTAATAGAATTGATGAAATTTTACAGGATAGAAAAAATATTAATGCCCTTCATTTAATTGGCCATGGTTCTGCAGGACAAATTTTATTTGGTAATGCATTTTTAAATAATGATACAATAGACAATTACAAATCAACCCTTTCATCAATTGGTAAATCGTTAACTGATACAGGAGATATTCTCTTTTATGGTTGTAATGTTGCATCAACAGATCAAGGACAATTATTAATAAAAAAAATCTCAGAAATCACTAAAGCAGATATTGCAGCATCAGATGATCTTACAGGTAAAGGTGGAGATTGGGAATTAGAAAAACAGTTTGGTTTAATTGGTGAGGAAGAACTTAAAGTTAAAAATTATAATCATGCTCTTGGATCATTGTCTACAACTGGAGTTCTTTCTGGCTCAGGAGTTACTCATATTGATAACAATGTTACAATGATGAATTCCGGTAATGTTGGACTTGGGGCCTCAGGAGCTTATGCAACAGCTGGTTCTGATTTTGGTTTAGCCGTAGAAGAATTAAATGTTTCTGTTTCTAGTGGAGACTTAATTTCGAATATTGACGTTGATACAAATTATATTTGGAATGACGATAACAATACTGGAAATGCTGAATTGCAAAATGGAGCTAATCAGAATGCCTCAAGCAATATTTCAGTAAATTCGTATCTAATGTTTCTTGTAGATAACCTAAATAAAAGAACAAGTACTTCAGCTGGAGAAGTTGTTTTTGACGGTGAAATAGTTGGAATATTTTTTGATCAAGCAAAAACTCGAGCAGAAAATGTTGATGGTAACACATATCATAGCAGCAGTTTAATTTATGCAATGAGTGGTAGCGGGGGTGGTAGTAATTCTGCAGATAACGACGGTGGTAGAATGCCAGAGGGTAAAAAACCGAGCTCTGGTATGACAAACTTCTTTAATTCTACTCAGTCCCATGGTTCAGGTGGTATTGCGGATAGTAGCAATGGTTCTGATTGGGTTTCTGTTTCAAATCACGGAAGTGGAACAAATAATCTTTTACAATTCGGAGCGCAAAATGCGAATTCTTCCGCTGGAGATTATATAAGAATACTCGTTAAACCAAACTCAGCTCCAGTCGCAGCAGCTAACACTGGAACCGTAAATGAAGATGCAACGTTAACTGTTTCAGATGGAGCTACCACAAATACAATCTCAGGCGCTTCCTTTGTAGATAGCTACACAATTGGTGAAGACACAGATCCAAGAGGTATCGCTTTTAGTAATGACGGAAAAAGAATGTTTATTACTGGAATACAAAATGACAAGGTATATCAATACAATCTCACTACTGCATTTGATGTATCTACAGCTTCTTACAGTAATAATAGTATAGACCTTGGTACCGTAGCTAATGGATCACAAACAGATCCAAGAGCTATAATATTTAATAACGATGGTACAAAAATGTTCACTTTGGACTCTCAAGGAGATAGTGATGTTAATGAGTTTACATTATCAACAGCTTTTGATTTATCATCGACTGTTACGTTTGTTGACAGTTTCTCAATTTCATCACAGACCACCAAATCAAGAGACCTAGTATTTAATGATGATGGTACCAAAATGTTCGTTTACGATAATGAGACGACGCCTAAAGTATCTCAATACAATTTATCGACAGCATATGATGTGTCCACAGCATCCTACAGTAATAATTATACTATTTCAGGAACTGTCGGTGATAGAGGTATTGCATTTAGTATTGATGGTAAAAAGATGTTTATTAACGATATGGATGGAGTTTTTGAATATACGTTATCGACCGGTTTTGATTTAAGCTCAACCATCACTCAAATAGGAACTTTTAACATTGGAGGTCAAGATACATCTAATTGCACAATGACATTTAATAACGATGGAACGAAAATGTTTTTTGTGGGCCACACAGGAAATGATGTTAATGAATACACTCTTACAACTCCTTTCAGCTTAACAAATATTTCAGGTGAGCATGACGGTGACGTTTTATTAGATGATACTGGCTCTTCCTTAACAGTTACTCAAATAGCAGTAACGGGAAGTTCTAATTCAGCAGTTGCTAGTAGCAGTTCATATAATTCAAATGGAACATCAAAAACTGGTACTTATGGTACTTTAACTATTGGTGCAGACGGATCATATACATATGCAGCTGATCAATCTGCAGCAGATGCATTAGATGCTGGCGATATCGTAACCGATAGTTTTACTTATACTGTTTCAAATGGGAGTAGTACTGATACAGAAACTTTAATAATCACTGTCGTAGGTGTGAATGATGATCCAATTGGAGTTGTCGATACTGGATATATCAAAGAAGGTGGAACTTTAACAGTTGCTAATAGTGCTTCTGCAAACGCTGGATCAAGTACTGGAAATCATACAGGAGATATTACAGATAACGATACTGATGCCGACGCGAGTTCAACAGCAACCATTACTCATATTCAACATAGTGGAGCAGGTTCTGCAACAGCAGTAGAAAATGTAACATATAATCACGGATCAGCGACTTCAGTTAGTGGAACCTATGGTACCTTAACAATTGGTTCAGATGGTTCTTACTCCTATGTTGCAAACTCAAATATATCAGGCCTTGATGCAGGAGATTCAAATGTAACAGATGTTTTTACTTATACAGTATCAGATGGTACAGCATCAACCACTACAACGCTTACAATTAATGTTATTGCTAGCCAAGATCTAACCGCACGAAACGATACAGGAACCGTTAATGAAGATGCAACACTAACAGTTTCTAATGATGGTAATGCAACAAGTGTTACTGCAGCAACATACGACTCAAGTCCTTTTTCAGTAGCTTCTCAAGATGGAGGTATGAGAGAATTAGCATTTAGTAGCGATGGAACTAAATTTTTTGTTTTAGGTTATCAAAATAGGTGTGTTAACGAATATCATATGACAACTGCCTTTGATGTATCAACCGCAACTTTTGATTCATCTTTTAATGTTAGCGGTCAAGAGGTATACCCACATGGTTTAGCCTTTAATACAGATGGGACAAAAATGTTTGTATCTGGATATGCAGGTCATGATGTTAATGAATATACATTAAGTACAGCTTGGGATGTTTCCACAGCTTCTTTTGTAGACAGTTTTAGTATTTCATCTCAAGATACACAGGTAAGAGGATTAGCATTTAGCAATGATGGTACTAAAATGTTTATTACAGGTAATGTGGGTGATACTCTTGAAGAATATACCCTAACTACTGGTTATGATGTTTCTACTGCTTCTCACACTGATAGCATGGACATATCTTCTTATGATAATGATCCTAGAGGAATAGCTTTTAATACTGATGGCTCAAGAATGTTTTTCCATGGTCAACAAAATGATCAAATACATGAATTCACTTTAGGTACAGCCTATGATATTTCTACATCAACTTATATTGGTGCTAATAGCCTTGGTTCTTTTGATACTGGTGCTGAAGCAATAGTTTTTAATAAAGATGGAAGTAAATTATTTGTATCAGGAAATGATGGTAATACAGTTGATGAATATTCATTAACTTCTCCCTTCAGTTTATATAATGTCTCTGGTGAAAATACTGGAGACGTTATTGATACAAGTTCAACAGATAATTATGATACAGATCCTGATAGTGACACACTGACGGTTACAGCTATTAGAACAGGCTCAAGTGAAAATAATGGTACTCCAGGTTCAGTTGGATCTGCTTTAGATGGAACTTATGGCCAATTAACAATAGCTGCAAATGGATCTTATACTTATGTAGCAAACAAAGATGCAGCAGATGCATTGGATCCAGGTGATGTGGTTACTGATAGTTTTAATTACACAGTTTCAGATGGACAAGGTGAAACTGATATTGCAGTTTTAACAATTACAGTTATTGGAATTAATGATGCTCCAGTTGGAGTTGCAGATACAGATGCAGTTGAAATAAGCAATACCGTTACAGATGCAACAAATAGTGCTGGAACAGTTATATCAGATGATACTGATGCTGATGCAAGTTCTTCTTTATCTGTAACAGCTATTCAGCATAGCGGAGCAGGTAGCTCAACTTCTGTATCTGCAGGAACAACTAGAGCAAATGGTGCATCAAGTAGTGGTACTTACGGTACTTTAACAATTGGTGCAGACGGCTCATACTCTTATGTTGCAGGATCAAGCGCTGGAACAGATGTATTTACTTATACAGTTTCTGATGGAACAGCTACTACAACAACAACGTTAACAATTACAATCAGTAATAGTAATAACGCTCCTTCAGCTGTTGCAGATACAGATAGTGTAAATGAAGACGCAACAGTTACTCAAAGTTCTGGTTCAGGTTTATTAAGTGCAGATGATACCGATGGTGATGGTGATAGTTTAACAGTAACACAAATTAAAAAGGATGGTGGTACCAACTCAGCTGTATCTGGTGGAAGTTCTTATAACTCAAGCGGGACCTCTGTTACAGGAACTTATGGAACATTAACTGTTGGAGCTGACGGAACTTATACATATGTTGCAGATCAAGCAGCTGCTGATGCTTTAGATGCAAGTGATATTGTTACAGACGTATTTACTTATACTATTTCAGACGGCAATGGCGGAACTGATACTGCAAACTTAACTATTACAGTTACTGGAGTTAACGATGCGCCAGTTGCACAAAATGATACAGGTACTGTAAATGAAGATGCAACATTAACTGTTTCAAACAGCAGCAATGCTACAAGCGTTACCGGAGTTTCTCAAGATACTGGTTCACCTTATTCACTTAGCGCAGGTACAGCACGTTCCGTAGCATTTAATCATGACGGTACTAAAATGTTTGTTGTTCATGCTCCCGGTACAGCAACAATCTCTGAACATGCTTTAACAACTGCTTTTGATATAAATACTGCTTCTCAAAGCACTACATATGACATTTCTTCTCACATAAGTGAACCACGTGGTATCAGATTTAATAGTGATGGTACTAAACTTTATATAATCAGTAGTGCAGGCGGTAATAAAAAGATTCATGAATATTCTTTATCTACAGCTTATGATGTATCTTCGTTACCAACTCCTTCTTCAACAGTAATTAGCAGCCAAGACGGTGGTCCTAGAGGTTTTACTTTTAATACTGATGGAACTAAAATGTTTTTACTTGGAGACACCAACCATCATGTTTATGAATATTCTCTATCAACAGCTTTTGATACCACAACAATATCATACACAAGTAGAAGTTTAGATTTTAGTTCAAGAGAAGTTACACCAAGAGGTATTTCATTTAATCCAACAGGTTCAAAATTATTTATTACAGGTCAAAGTAGTGATGAAATTTTAGAATACGATCTTAGTACTGGTTTTAACTTATCTACTGCAACATTTAATGGTGCATTTGATGTGAGTAGCTTTGCTAATAAACCTAATGATATTGTATTTAATAATGATGGAAGTAAAGCATTTTTAGCTCGAGCAAATTCAAACGCAGTCTTATCTTTTTCACTTTCAAGTCCATACAGTTTTGTTGATATAACAGGTGAACACACTGGAGATGTAATAGATACAAGTTCAAGTTCTAATTCAGATTCTGATGCAGATGCAAGTTCATCTTTAACAATTTCAGCAATAAGAACAGGCTCAAGTGAAGGAAATGGTAATTCAGGTTCAGTTGGATCTGCCTTAGATGGAACCTATGGTCAATTAACAATCAATGCTAACGGTTCTTATTCATATGTTGCAAATAAAGATGCAGCCGACGCGCTTGATCCTGGTGATATAGTAAGTGATAGTTTTAACTATACCGTCTCTGATGGAACAGCTTCAGATATAGGTGTTATTACTATATCGGTAGTAGGTGTAAATGATGCTCCAACAGCATCAAACAATACTATTACAACTAATGAAGATACAAATCATGTATTTTCAACAAGTGAATTCAATTTTAGTGATACTGATGATAGTGGAAGTTTAAAAAAAATTAAAATTACATCTTTAGAAGATAATGGTGCGTTACAATATTATAATGGATCTTCATGGGTTGATGTCACCTTAAACCAAGAAATTACAGCTCTAGATATTTCAAATGGATATTTAAGATTTAAGCCCGATGCCAATGAAAATGGAAGTTCGTATACTTCATTTGAGTTTCAGGCAAGTGATGGAACTACTTATAGCTCATCAAATACTATGACTGTCAATGTAACTGCAGTAAATGATACACCAACAGCAACTGATGATACTGCAAGTGTAACAGATGGATCTAGCGTTACAGTTTCAAATGCATCAAGCGGTGTAATTGATGATAATGATACAGATCCTGACAGCTCAGATACTTTAGTAATAACAAATATTTCTCACACAAATGGAAATAGTAGCAATGTTACATCATCAACAACATATTCTAATGGAACATCAATAGTTGGAACATACGGAACGTTAACAATTGGAGCAGACGGAACATATACCTATACTCCAAATGGTTCTTTGGACACTGGTGAGTCAGGTAATGATGTATTTACCTACACAGTTTCAGATGGATCAGCCACAGATACAGCAACTATTACAATTTCGGTTACAGGTGCAAACGATGACCCAGTTGCATCAAACGACAGTAACACAATCGATATATCTACAAACTCAACTTTAACAGTTACAGATGGTTCCATTAAGGACGTGTTAACCAATGATACTGATGCTGATACCAACGATACGATTAGCGTAACAGAAATTAGAACTGGCGCTTTAGAGGGAGCTGGAACTTCAGGAGTAGTTGGGTCTTCATTAACTGGAACTTATGGAACGTTAGTAATAAACTCAAATGGAAGTTACACGTATATTGTTAATACTGGACTAGATGATACTTTAGACAAAGGTCAAATTGTATTTGAATACTTCAATTACACTGTATCAGATGGAACTACAACTGACACAGGATCTATAGTTATTAAACTTCAAAATGGTGGAAAGGTTGTTAAAGAAATTAAAGAAAAAAAAGCTGAAAGATTAATTAAGAGGGAAAGTAAAAGAAATGAAAAATCAAATAAATCAAATTTAAAATTACCAAAAATTGAAAGTAATTTTAAACTAGATTTAAACAAAATTGATCTTCCAAAACAAAATAAAAAAGTAGATTTTTCGCAAGGTCTTAAATTAACAGATCTTGTCGCAGAAACTAACTCAATTGAAGTTAAAGAAAAATTAAAAGACGTACCAGATGTTTTTGCAGATAAAGTAAAAGTTAAAGTTAAAAATGATAGTTTAAATCTTAAATTTAAAATTTTTAATGAAACAGGGTCTGATATTGTTAAATACGAAGGAGTTATGAAAGATGGATCACCTTTACCTGATTGGATCAAGGTAGATCCGAAGACAGGAGCTACTAAAACCAATATTCCAGATGGAGTGGAAAATGTAGAAATAATCATCATTGCAACGGATAGTCAAAATGAGAGAAGAGAAATAAGTGTTAAAATTGATCCAGAGCAAATTTTAAAAGATAAGCAAATACTAAAACGAGCAAAAAAACAAAATGCAAATATTACAGTTGATGAAAGTGGCAACGTAAACTTAATTAAAAATAATCAGGATAGTTCAGTAGATCAAAATTCTACAAGTATTTTAAATTTTAATAATAAATCAGATATTTTAAATATTCTTCAGTCAAAAAGATCTGATACTCTTTATACCCTAAAGCCAAAAGTTATTGATACAAATTTAGTTATAAATTTGCCAAGTGAACTATCACAAAAATTTGAAAGATCTAAACTTGTATTAAAAGATGGTTCTGAAATACCTGAGTGGTTAAGTTATGATCCTAACTCAGGAAAAATAATTGTAGAACCACCAGAAGATATTTCAAAATTAGACTTAAAACTTATTATAGAAAGAGATGGTGAAATAATTGTTAAAGATTTATCAATAGAATTTGGAGACAATAATAATACTGCGCAAATTGATGAGTTAAATAACGAAAAAACCGACAACAAATTTGTAAGTTTAAAAGAGCAATTAGATGAAGAGTTTACTAGTTGGGATGATTATGGTTCAAACGTTATTAATAGATTATAAATAACACAATAAAATCATGAAAAAATTTATACTAGCACTCTTAATTTCTCTTATATTTCTAAGCTACACTCATGCAGAAGAAGAGGTTAAAGAAGCCAGAGCTTTAGTAACTGCAACTGAAAAAGTATCAATATCAAGTGAATTAGCAGCGAGAGTTGAAAATATTAATTTTCTGTTAGGAGATCCTTTTAAAAAAGGGGACGTTTTAATTAGTTTTGATTGTAAAATCTATAAAGCTCAAAAAGAAGTAATTCAGGCAAATTATGATAGTGCAAATATTCAATTAAAAAATGATAAAGAATTATTGGAGATGAGATCAATTGGAAAACTTCAATATCAACTATCAGAGTCTGCACTTAAAAAAGCAAAAGCTGAATTAAATATTGCAAAACTAAATGTAGATAGATGTGAAATTGTAGCTCCATACAACGGAAAAGTTATGGATGTTTATACAAGTATTTTTTCAACCATTGAACAAAGACAGCCCTTAATGGATATTGTTGGCGATGGTTTGTTAGAGGCTGAAATAGTTGTTCCTAGTAATTGGTTGAGGTGGTTAAAAAAAGGGCATGAGGTAAAAATTGTGATTGATGAAACAGGTGAAACTTTAGATGCAAAAGTAATTAGTCTCGGAGCAACAGTCGATGCAGTTAGTCAAACAATAGAATTGAAAGCTCAATTTAATGAAAAATATGAGTCTTTAATTCCTGGAATGAGTGGGATTGTTAAGTTTTGAGCCAAGATAAAAATATTAAAATAGCAAGATTAATTGGTTTAGAAAAAAAAACTCGTGAAGCTAAAACACAGGACGAATTAAATTTTGTTGTAGCAAATGAAACAAGACAAATCATTGATTATGTTAATTCATTTCTTCTCTTAAAAGCTCCAACTGATAAATTTCAAGTTAAAGCAACTTCAGATCTTGCAACAGTTGATAGAACTGCTCCATTAATTACGTTTATTGAAAATATTATAAATGAATCTGGACACAACTTTAAAGAAATTCAAAATTTAGATGTAGATAAAATTTCAAAAAAAATAAAAGTAAAAAAACCTAAAAATTTACCAGATAACATATTATGTATTCCTATTCTAAGTCCTCAAAAAGGTTTACAGGGTTATTTGATTTTATCGAGAAATGAAAAATTTATTGAAAATGAAATTGAATTATCAAGACACTTATCAGTAACTTATGGACATGCTTTCAATTCATTCCTAACAGATTTTTCAATTAAAAATTTTTTAAAAAAATATTTAGTTGGATCAAGAGCATGGATAGTAATTATTATTATTATACTGGTTTCAATCATCCCAATAAAAATAACGAGCACTGCTCCTGTTGAAGTAGTCCCGAAAAATCCAATTTTAATTACATCTCCTTTTGATGGAGTAGTTAAAAATATAGTTGCTAATAATAATGATCAAATAAACTCTGGTGATTTGTTAGTTATGCTAGAAGACACCGATCTTTTAAATAATTATAATTTATCAAAACAATCTCTACAAGTAGCAGAGAAGGAGCTACTAAGAAGTAGACAATCCTCATTTACCGACAATAAAGAAAAAGCAAGATTAGCAGAATTAGTTGCTCAAGTTGATTTAAAAAAAGCAGAAGTAGAGTCTACAGGTGAGAAGTTAAAAAATACAAAACTTTATGCTAGCCAAAAAGGAATTGCGATAGTTGATCAAAAAAATGATTGGCAGGGAAGACCAGTTTCTGTTGGTGAAAAAATAATGACTATAGCAAACCCTAATAATGTTGAGTTTTTAGTTTGGTTACCTGTCAAAGACTCATTGATTATTAAGGAAAATTCAAATGTTAAAGTATTTTTAGATATAAACCCAATCAAGCCATTAAAAGGCAAGTTGCTTAGAGCATCTTACGAGCCATCATTGTCACCTGAGGAGGTTTTATCCTATAAAATTGGAGTAAGTTATGAAGGTGAGGTTCCCCCAAGAATTGGCTTAAGAGGAACAGCCAAAATTTATGGCTCAAGAGTTACATTATTTTATTACTTATTTAGAAAACCTATTACGTTTATGAGACAACTAATTGGTATATGATAATCCCATACTTAAGACAGGATCTAGAAATATTTAGAGGTAATAGTCGTGAAGATGGTGCACCTGCGTGGTTACTTTATGATGCTGTTAGGAACAAGTATTTTACTCTCGGACTAACTGCTTTTAAACTTATTAAAAATTGGAGAGGTGGGGAAGATATTCAAAATTTTGAGAAAAAAATTAATTCAGATGGAATTGAAACTAACAGCGATGAAATTAAAAGTTTTATAGGTTTCCTTCAACAGAATAATTTAATTGTTCAACCTCCAGGACAAAATGTAAATTATTTATTGCAACAAAAAAACAGCATGAAAAAAAGCTGGTTGCTTAATCTTGTACATAGTTATTTATTTTTTAAAATTCCTCTTTTTAAGCCAGATGAGTGGTTAGGAAGAAATTTAAATAAAGTAAAGAGTTTAGGATCAGCAAAATTTAGAAATATAATATATATCTTAGGATTTATTGGTATCTGTCTTGTCATCCAACAATTTGCTGTATTTAAAAAAACATTTTTATATTTTTTTACATTCAATGGATTGATGCTTTATTTTGCAACTTTAGTGATAGTGAAGTGCTTACATGAGCTAGGACATGCTTTTGTTGCAAAAAACAATGGTTGTAGAGTTTCTGCAATAGGAATTGCTTTTTTAGTATTTTTTCCTTTTTTATATACTGATACAACAGATGCCTGGCGACTTAGAAATCATAAAGAAAGACTTCTAATTAATTTTGCAGGAATTCTCACAGAATTACATTTAGCGTTAATAGCAACTTTTATTTGGGGAATTTTACCTGAAGGTGGAATGAAAAGTGTGATGTTTTTTATTGCAACCACTTCTTGGATATCATCACTATTAATAAATGTAAGTCCATTTATGAGATTTGATGGATATTATGTTTTTTCTGATTGGCTAAAAGCTGAAAATTTGCAGCCAAGATCATTTGCTCTAGCGAGATGGAAAATAAGAGAAACCCTTTTTGGATTTAATCACAGACCACCAGAACAAATTAATCCAACGAGAAGATGGACATTTATAATATATGCTTGGGCTACTTGGCTTTACAGATTTTTCTTATTTATTGGAATTGCATTACTTGTTTATCATTTAGCATTTAAGGTTTTAGGTATTATTTTATTTGTTATTGAAATTTATTGGTTCATCATGCTTCCAATCATTAAAGAAATTAAAAACTGGTACATGATGAAGTCTCAAATGAAACTAAATAGACAAACTGTAAGAACAATAGCAATTCTGACAGTTTTAACTATGATTGTTGTATTACCATGGAAATCATCTTTAAAAATTCCAGCTGTATATATATCTGAAAAATATTCAAAAGTTTATTCACCTTACCCAGCTAAAATAAAACAGATATTTGTAGCTAAAGATGCTGAAGTAGAAAAAGGCCAAAATTTATTAGAACTCTATTCACCAGATTTAGATAAAAATATAAATTCATTAAGAACAAAAATTAAACTTACAAAAACTAAGATTAACAGATTAAGCGATAGCGCTGGTAATATGGATCAATATATTACTCTTCAACAAAGATTGCTTGCACTACAAAGTGAGGTTCGTGGATTAACTAATATAAAGAGTAAGCTAATTTTAAAGTCGCCAATTAAAGGTAAAATTAAAGATTTTTCAGGGCTAAGTGAAGAAATGTGGGTTAGTAATACCGACCAATTATTAGGGATTGTGCATTATGGAACAGGTCAGGTTAAAGGCTTAATCAAAGAGGAGCAAATTGATAGGTTCCAAGAGAAAGCTCCTGCAGTATTTATTCCAAATGATGGTGAACATAAAAAAATACATTTGATTTCAAGCACTTTAGATTTATCAGCTGTACAAAATTTACCTTACATATCTTTGAGTTCATTACACAATGGACCAATTGCAATTAGAAATTTTACATCTGGGGAATTTAAATACAGACCAGAAACTGCTCATTATCTTGCAGACTTTAATTTAATAAATAACAGTTCAATACAATTTGAATTACCAGGTTACGTTCATATTGAGGGTAGCAGATATAGCCCATTTATAAAATTCTTTAAAAATATAATTGCTCTTCTTGTAAGAGAGAGTGGATTTTAATTTTTCTTTAAAGATTGAAAAGCACTTAAAGCCTCTGCTCTTGCTTCTTCATGAATTACAATTGGTTTAGGATAATTTTTCCCAATTACAGTATTTATTGCTTCTTGATATTTTAATTCCATTTCCCAAGGTTTATGAATAAATTTTGATGGAACTTTACTTAATTCTGGTACCCATTTTTTTACATATAATCCTTCTTTGTCAAATTTTTCCCCCTGAAGAATTGGATTAAATATTCTAAAGTAAGGAGCTGCATCAGCACCACATCCTGCAACCCATTGCCATTGAGCAACATTATTAGCTTCATTAAAATCTAATAAACAATTTCTGAAATATTTTTCACCTTCTTTCCAATTAATTCTTAAATGTTTTACTAAAAATGACCCAACTACCATTCTAATTCTATTATGCATCCAACCTGTTTCATAAAGTTCTCGCATTCCTGCATCAACAATTGGATAACCGGTCATGCCTTGTTTCCATGCTTTAAGATTTTTAGAATTTTTTTCCCATGGAAACCTATCAAATTCCTTTCTCAAGTTTCCTTTTAACATTTGAGGAAAATAATTAATTAAACTGTGAGAAAATTCTCTCCATCCCAGTTCATTAATATATTTTCTAATACTTATATTTTTTTTAATATCCTTTGAGCTTTTTTCATATATTGCAGCTACATGTATTTGACCGTTTCTAATATAGGGTGATAGTTTTGAAGATCCATTTATTGATGGGTAATCTCTATCAACACCATATTTTGAAATTCTGTTACTTATAAATTCTTTTAAGTTTTTGTGAGCTTCATCCTCAGACGGCTTCCAGTATTGATCAAACTTTTTAAACCAATCTTTCTTAGGCATAATTTGTTTAAAAGTATCCTTTGAATTGAATATAGTTTTTTTACTTTTTAACTTTTTTATCTCAGACGTTTTTTGTGGCACTGCATCTAGAAATACTTGTTCTGCATTTCTCCAGAAAGGGCTGAAGACCTTAAAGGGTGTTCCATCATTTTTAGTAATTGATTGATATTCGTTTAAAATATTTCCTTTAAAAAATTTAAATGGAATATTTTTTTTTTCTAAAATTTTTTCAATTTCTTTATCTAGCTTTAAATGATTTGGTTCGTAAACTTTATTCCAATAAATCGATATTTTATCTTTTGTCTTTAATTTTGAATAAAATGAAATTTCATCAGAAATAATTGTCTCTAACTTGATGTTAAATTTTTCTAGATCATTTGAAAAACTCTCCAACGATTTACTAATCCACCATCTTTGAGCTTCTCTTTTTCCATCAAAATACTCTTTATTATGTATGTAAATAACTGTTACAGCATCATGATTTTTACAAGCGTACGATAGAGCATGATTATCTCTAATTCTAAAATCATCCCTTATCCAAACAACAGCACAATCAGACATAGCTAGATCTTCTTTAAACCTTGAGATAATAGCTTGTTATACAATGTAGTATCTGCATTACCTTCACATCCCATAACGAGTACATTTGATTTTTCATTAAGCTCCAAAAGATTTTTAATTTTTTTATCGTTACATGCAGCTATTAAACTTATTATCCCAGGTGTTGCACACTCACCACCTGTAATTTTTTTATTACTGAATTTTGATTTAGCTAACATTGCAACTGTATTTGATACTTTTGAATCATCTATTGTTATACAATGATTTGTAGATTTATTTAAAATGTTCCAAGGTACCAGGGACATTTCGTTACACGACATGCCTCCCATAATACTTTCTTTTTTTATTTTAATTTTTTTCATTTTTTTAGCCTCAATACTTTTTAAAACACAGGCTGCCTCTTTAGGTTCAACCACAATTATTTTTGGAATTCTTTTAAAATATCTTGCAATACCGGCCACAGATCCAGCTGCCATTCCTCCAACACCTGCTTGGAGAAAAACATGGGTAATATACTGATTTGTTTGTTTAGATATTTCTTTAATCATTATTGAATAACCTGCCATAGTAAGCTGAGGCACATATTTATAATTTTTATTTGAGACATCTTGAACAATATGCCATTTATTTTTCTTAGTTTGTCTTATGCATTCGTTTAAAGAGCTTTCGTAATCACCTTTAACTCTAGTGACAGTAGCTCCAAATTTTTCTATTTCTTTAACTCTTGTTTCACTAACGTACTGGCTTACAAATATTCTACAATCTAATCCTAATCTTTGAGCTCCCCAGGCAACCGATCTTCCATGGTTTCCTGCTGTTGCCGATGAAATTACAATATTTTTTTTTCCTTTTGAGATATCTTCAACTGCATAAGCACCACCCAATGCTTTAAAAGATTTTAAATGAAATCTTTTAGACTCGTCTTTATAAAAAATATTTTTAAGTTTAAGATTTTTATTCAGTTTATCTAATTTAATTAGTGGAGTAGGCGAGTAACCTTTCCACTTTGATATTTTATTATAGGCTTTATCTATAAATTGTTTGGATAAATGTTTTAAAATTTGCTTTCTTGAAAAATTATGTCTTTTATTGGATAAAAATTTTGAGTATTTCCAAGAAGAAATTTTAGCCAATTCCTTCATGTTAACAGTCTAATGTGTTAGCTCTTTCCCAATGTGTAATAGGTTTTCTTTTATTAAATACTTCTTTTCTTTTAAAATTTGAAAGCTCTGTTCTTTTTAATTTTAGATAACTTTTAATAACATCTTTACCAAAAGCATTATTTAACATTTTACTTTTTTCTAACATTCCTAAAGCTTGCCCTACATCATTTGGAAGTTTTGCAAGTTTTGGATATTTTTTATAATCTGTATACATATTGCAATGAAGAGGTTTACCAGGATTAATTTTTTTGTTAATTCCCTCTATTCCTGCCGCCAATACACCTGCTTGCAATAAGTATGGATTTGCTGAACCATCCATTAATCTTAATTCAAATCTCCCCTGATCTGGAACTCTAATCATGTGTGTTCTATTATTTCCTGTATAAGAAATACTACTTGGAGACCAAGTTGCACCTGACTTTGTTGGGGGTGCATTTATTCTTCTATAACTGTTGATAGTTGGGTTAAAAAAAGCTGATAAAGGTTGAGCATTTTTAATTAAACCACCAAGAAAGTTATAAGCTAATTTACTAAGTCCTAATTTATCTTTTTTATCTAAAAATTTATTTACTCCACCATTCCAAACAGAGACATGAGCATGACAACCATTTCCAGTTAAATTGTTAAAAGGTTTTGGCATGAAAGTAGCTCTTAATCCATGTTTCTCAGCAAGATTTTTTACCATGAATTTAAAGAACACATGTCTGTCTGCAGTAACAAGACTATCAGAGTAATCCCAGTTCATTTCAAATTGACCATTCGCATCTTCATGATCGTTTTGGTATGGCTTCCAACCAAGTTCAATCATACTGTCACAAATTTCTTTAATTAGATCATATCTTCTCATCAATGCAGATTGATCATAACAAGGTTTTGACTGTATATCTCTTGGATCAGCTATAGATAAACCATCTTCAGAAATTAAAAAATATTCACATTCAACACCTGACTTCATCTGAAGTTTTTTTGCTTTTAGTTTCTGGATTTGGTTTTTAAGCATTACTCTCGGTGAAGCCTCTACTGGTTTTCCATCCATATATAAATCAGAAGCTAACCATCCAATTTCTTTATTCCAAGGTAATTGAATTAAACTATCAGGATCAGGTATGGCAAACATATCACTATCTGCTGGTGTCATATCCAACCAAGTAGCAAATCCAGCAAATCCTGCACCATTCTTTTGCATTTCAGCAATTGCTTGAGCAGGCACTAATTTTGATCTTAATACTCCAAATAAGTCCACAAAACTTATCAAAAAGTATTTTATTTTTTTTTGTTTAGCAATTTGTGAAAGATTTTTTGGCATATTAAAAGCTATTAGAATTCAAATTCTTAATCAATCTTTTTCTTTAAATCCAGGTATCCAATTAGTTCCAGCTAATGGAACTCTTGCCATGGCAGCTGCTTCAACTGTTAAAGCAACTAAATCTTCAGGCTCTAAATTTCTTACATCAGACTTACCATTTGCTCTTGCTAAGGTCTGCAACTCTAACGTTAAAGTAGTCAAATAATTTTTTAATTGTCTTCCACCTTCTTTTGGATCTAGTCTTTTCTCAAGTTTAGGATCTTGTGTTGCAACACCTACAGGACATCTACCTGTATGACAGTGATGACAGTAACCAGGTTCTGTTCCAAGTTTTTCATAATCTTTTCTGTATAAATTTGCATTGCAATTCAATGCCATCATAGCAGCAGAACCAATTGATACTGCGTCCGCTCCCATAGCAAGTGCTTTTGCAACATCCGCTCCTGTTCTAATTCCACCAGAAACAATTAGTTGAACTTTACGATGCATATTTAATTCTTTTAATGCATCAACTGCTTCTTTTAATGCACCTAAAGTTGGAATTCCAACATGTTCAATAAACACATCTTGTGTTGCAGCAGTACCTCCTTGCATTCCATCTAATACAACAACATCTGCACCTGCTTTAACTGCAAGCGCAGTATCATAATAAGATCTTGCTGCACCTACTTTAATATAAATAGGTTTTTCCCAATTTGTTATTTCTCTTAACTCTTGAATTTTAATCTCTAAATCATCTGGTCCAGTCCAATCAGGATGACGACATGCACTTCTTTGATCTATTCCCTCTGGTAGCGTTCTCATTCCTGCAACTCTTTTATTGATTTTTTGACCTAACAGCATACCTCCACCACCTGGTTTTGCACCTTGTCCAACTACAACTTCAATTGCATCAGCTTTTCTTAAATCATCAGGATTCATGCCATATCTAGAAGGAAGTAATTGGTAAACTAAATACTTAGATGAACCTCTTTCTTCTTTGGTCATTCCTCCATCACCTGTTGTTGTTGAAGTTCCCATTGAGGATGCACCCCTTCCTAATGCATCTTTAGCGTTAGCTCCTAATGCACCAAAACTCATTCCAGCTATAGTAATAGGTATATCTAACTTTAAAGGTTTCTTTGCAAATCTGTCTCCAAGCACAACTGAAGTGTTGCATTTTTCCCTATATCCTTCCAAAGGATATCTAGACATTGAAGCACCTAAGAAAACTAGATCATCAAAGTCAGGTACTTTTCTTTTAGCACCAAGCCCTCTTATTTGATAAATCCCCTCTTTAGCTGCTCTTTGAATTTCATTAATGGTTGATTGAGGAAATGTTTTAAATTCTTTTAAGCCTTTCTTTTTCATTTAATACGCTCCTGCATTATCAATTTTAAAATTATAAAGTTTTCTAGCGGAGCCATATCTTTTAAAATTTTGGGGATTTTCAGAAATATTTAACTCTTTGAATATTTTTTTTAATTCATTAATACTCTTTTCATCCATTTTTTTTTCAACACAATCTGCCCCTAAACTCTTTACTTTACCCTTAACAAAGATTTTTGCCTCATAAATACTATCTCCCAAATCTTCATCTGCATCACCAAAAATAATTAAGTTTCCTTTTTGAGCCATAAACGCTGACATATGACCAACAGACCCTTTAACGATAATATTAATTCCTTTCATAGAAATTCCACATCTTGAGCTCGCATCACCTTCAATAACAAGATTTCCACCATGACCAGTAGCACCAGCAGATTGTGAAGCATTTCCTTTAACAAATACCTTTCCAGACATCATATTTTCAGCGACACCCGTTCCAACGTTTCCGTTAACAGTAACAGATGCCTTTTGGTTCATTCCAGCACAATAGTATCCAGTATGTCCATTTATAGTTACATCAATATCATCTTTTAAACCTGCACATATTGCATGATGACCTGAAGGATTCTCTATTTTAAATTTTCTAACATTACTTTTTCTATCTATATTTTGGAGATATTTGTTAATGTCAGTTAGTTTTTTTTTATTTAGATCAAAATTCATAATTACCAGTTATAGACAACACCAGGTTTTGGTTCAAAAATCTTAGCAGAATTTACATTTGGCAAATGAGCCATTGCTTGAAATTCTGAAGCAACAGCAACATAGTCTTTTGTTTCAGCAACAACTGCTGGCTTGCATGCAATCTCATCTCTCAATAAAGCAAAACCATCTTTAGTACCTGCAATAAAAGTATAAAAGCCATCCAGGTTTTTAAGACTACTTGTTAAAGTGTTTTTTAAATTATTTCCTTCAGAAATTTTGTTTGAAATATATCCAGCTGCAACCTCAGTATCATTTTCTGATTTAAATTCTTGTCCTTTTTTAATTAAATCTCTTCTTACATTATTATGATTAGATAATGAGCCATTGTGAACTAAACATTCATCCTCAGCCGTAGAGTATGGATGCGACCCTTCAGTTGTGATAGCACTTTCAGTTGCCATTCTAGTATGACCTATACCATGAGTTCCAGAAAAGGATGATAATTTAAATTTTTTAACTACATCTTTAGGATTGCCAGTTTGCTTGAAAATATTAATACTTTTACCGTATCCAACGATTGAAACTTCTTTAATTTTCTCATTAATTACTTTTATTACTTCTTGAGGTTTGTCTTTTGTCTCCATTATTATGTGGTCAGAGTATCTAATAAGTTTTATTTTCTTAAAGTATTTTGATATTTTTTTTCTAAAATCTTGCTCTGAAAGATTGTTTAAACAAATTGAATATTTAAAGTTATTTTTATTTTCTTTTGTGTAAATTGCAAAGCCAGCACTATCAGGACCTCTTGTTGCCATATTATCTAACATTCCAGATAAAAATTTACCTAACGACTTTTCGTACTTTTTTGTTTTTAAATATATACCAACTATTCCACACATAAATTTAAATGAGTTTACTTTAACAGATTTAATAACGCGTCTTTGTAATATAATAAATTCACCACTACAATAATAATAACAGCGATGATAACGCCATATTTGGCTTTAGGCCAAGCCAACCTTGCCATCTTGCTTGGGGTTTTATTTTCTTGTTGATTGTTATTGTCAGAATTTTCCATCTTTGAAAAAAGAGGGCACATATAATTATGTGCCCTCTTTAAAGTTTTAGCCGTCTGTTATATTGCTTTTCCAGTCATTAGCACCCGGTCTTTTTCTAGCAATTTCATTCATCTTACCATCTTCTTGTTTAGATGAAATCACATGCCAGCCTACCCAAATAAGAATTGCTACAATAACTAGCACTCCTTCTGAGCCAACACCTGGATAAACAGATCCTTGTACCTCTGAGGCACTTAAATGATCTATCCAATTTGATACTGTTGCCATCTATATACCTCCTTTATCTACTGGCAGAGACTACAGCTTTTTCGTCTTCTTTAGCCTCCTCCATTATTGTGTAATCAAGTCCTGCAAGCTCTACTTCTTTTGGAATTCTTAATTTACCCATTCCATTTAGAACTTTAGCAATTATATAACCTGGAAGCATACCAAGTACAAAAAACATAATTATTGCACCAATAAACATTCCTAAAGGATTAATAGCTGCATATGTAGTTCCATCCCACATTTCTCCTACACCATAACCAGATGAAGGATACCCGTTTAAAACAAAACCACAAATTACAAGACCAACAAACCCAGCATAACCATGTACAGCTACAGCTCCAACTGCATCGTCGATTTTATATTTTCTCTCGACCCAGTAATGCATTTTGTAAGCTATAACTACACCTATCATACCGATTATCATTGATTGAATTGGATGATATAAATCATTACCTGCAGATGCACAAATTATGCCCGCAAGTCCTGATGAATAAGTCCAAAAAGGATCTCCCTTTGATATTACATAACCTGCCAACAATCCTCCAGATAACGACATTAAAAAGTTCATCGTTATTCCACTAAGTGTTGTTGGAGTTAAGTAGATGTTAGTTGCTGTAAAGAAAGTTACACCTTCCATACCATACTCAGGTCCAAGATCGTAAATTGGAACATTACAAGCTGCGTAAAAGCCCCAAAAACCTGTATAGATTAAAAATAATCCAACAGTTACTAACCAAGGGTTTCTTGGTCCAATATTTCTAGGTTCTCCGCTTGAAGAAAATTTTCCAATTCTTGGTCCTAAAACAACAAGAACACCTAAAGCAAAACCTCCTGCAATTGCGTGAATTACACCCGAAGCATATGCATCATGGTATCCTAATATTTTTAACATCCATCCATCAAAATGCCATCCCCATGAAGCGTCTATTGTCCAAAAAACAGATCCTATTGCAATTGCAAGAATTCCAAATGCAAAAGTTGTTATTCTTTCAATAACTGCCCCTGAAACTATTGAGGCTGCAGTCCATGAAAATAATAAAAAGGCTGCCCAAAAGACACCCATTATATGATCGTTAAGATTTACCGCCATCAATGCATTAGTAGGGTTAGCAAGATCATTTCCACCAAATCCACCTCCAAGAACTAGACCAGTACTCTCGGTCATAATCGAAGGAGCTAATCCTGGTCCTGTTGGAAATGCCCAGTATATCCACCAACCAAAGAAAAACCACGTAACCGTAACCAAAGGTATAAGCATTGTGTTTTTCATAAGAGTGTGTTGGTGATGTTTGTATCGAGATGCCCCAACTTCATACATACAAAATCCTACGTGGATCAAAAACATAAGAACCACAGTTACCCAATAGTAAAACTCTGTAAATATTGATGTGAGAGCACCTAATTGATCAGTCATATTTCTCTCTCCTATTAATAATTAATTAACCTTATGAAATTTTAAAGAGACTGACAATTTTAAATTAGTTATAAAAAATAGATGTTAATAATTATTTTATCAACTATGAATTGAAATTTAAAATTTTAAGTAAGCTTTCTTTAAATCAACTAGAGGATGATTCGGTGACATTTGAAATTTGACAAGAAGCTCTCTTGCTATCATATCTCTGTCTTGTTGATTATTAGGTAGTTTTATTTTGCTTGGAATAGTTACCCAACCATTAGCATTCCTATCAAACACAGCTGGTCTATTTTCTTCATACCCCATATGAACATCTTCTAGCCAATTCAAATCATCCCAACCCATTGCTTCAATATATTTTTTAAGAAATGGAGTTAATCTTGAATAATCTGGCAAAAGATTTACATCATATCGATAACCGATTGTTTGACCAATCATTTTTTCTCTAGCTGTCTCTTTCTTTTTACCTAATTGGCCTTTCACTGCTTTTGACTTTTTTTTGTTTTTCTTAGCCATAATCAGTTTCTATATTTTATGAAAGTCTTTGACACCTACTGTGTGGTTAGTTCCTGCTAATGGAACTTTTGCTAAAGCTGATGCCTCCATAGTTAATGCTGCCATATCTTCTGGCTCTAAAGAGTGGATATTTGTTTTTCCACATGCTCTTGCAAGAAGCTGTGCCTCTAATGTCATTGCATGTAAATAATTATATACTCTTAATGCAGCATCATCTGGGTTTAATCTTTTTCTTAATTTTGGATCTTGAGTAGCAACACCAACTGGACATCTACCTGTATGGCAGTGATAACAATGCCCTGCTGGAACTCCCATCTCTTTTTCAAAATTAGATTCTGGAATTTCTTTGTTACAGTTAAGAGCAACCATAGCACCTGTTCCAATTGCAATTGCATCAGCACCTAATGCTAAAGCTTTTGCCATATCTGCACCATCTCTTACTCCACCTGCGTAAATCAAAGTAACTTTTCCAGTTTTACCTACATCATCCAAAGCTCTTCTCGCTTCTCTTATCCCAGCAATGCCAGGAATACCCGTATTTGCTGCTGCAATGTGCGGACCTGCTCCAGTTGATCCTTCCATTCCATCTAGATAAATAGAATCTGGATCACACTTTGCTGCCATACGAACATCATCGTAAACTTTAGCAGCACCAAGTTTTAACTGAATTGGCACTTTATTTTTTGTTAATTCTCTTAATTCTTGAACTTTTAATGCAAGATCATCTGGACCTAACCAGTCAGGATGTCTTGCAGGAGATCTTTGATCAATACCAGCAGGTAGTGATCTCATTTCTGCAACCTGATCAGTTACTTTCTGACCCATTAAGTGACCACCCATTCCAACTTTTTGACCTTGTCCAATGAAAACCTCAATTCCATCTGCAAGTTGGGCGTGATGCGGATTAAAACCATATCTAGATTGAATACATTGATAGAACCATTTCTCGGAATATCTTCTCTCATCGGGTATCATTCCACCTTCACCTGAACAAGTAGCACTTCCAGCCATTGTTGCTCCTCTTGCTAAAGCAGTCTTTGCCTCATAAGATAATGCACCAAAACTCATTCCAGTGATATAAACAGGTATATCTAATTCAATTGGATTTTCACATCTTGGCCCAATGATTGTTTTTGTTTCACATTTTTCTCTGTAACCTTCAATTACAAATCTTGTTAAAGTTCCAGGTAAAAATACTAGATCATCAAATGTTGGAATTTTTTTCATCAATGCCATTCCACGCATTCTGTATCTTCCAAGTTCTGCTTTTATATGAATGTCATCCATTACCTCTGGGGTAAAAATTGCATTATGACCTAGTAGACTTTTGTTTCTTGACGCTACACCATTGCCATTTGAATGACCATTAGATTTTCCGTTACCGTTTTTTTTCTTTGCCATTTAAATTGCTCCTTTTTTCTCTGTAGGTTCAAGAGCGTCGTAGTTCCAAAGTTTTTTACCCGCAACAACTTTGGTCATCTTTGAAACATCAAAATTTTCACCGATCTCCGCAACCTTTAATTTTCTTTTAAGCCAATCTTGATCTGAATCTGTTAGCTCTGCTTCAACAGCATCACTACCAAATGAACCAATTTTTCCACCTACAAAAATTGTCCCATCGTACATACTGTCACCCAGGTTAATACCAACATCTCCAAGGATAATAATTCTTCCTCTTTGCATCATAAAACCTGTAAAAGCACCAGCATCACCACCAATTATTATAGTTCCACCTTTTTGATCTATACCAGTTCTTGCACCAACGCTACCTTTGCAGATTAAATCTCCACCTCGAATAGCAGCGCCAAAACATGATCCAGCATTTTTCTCAATAACAACTTTTCCTGCCATCATATTTTCAGCACATGACCATCCAACTCTTCCATTAATTCTAACAATTGGACCATCCATCGAGCCAACACCAAAATATCCAAGACTTCCCTCAAATATTAAATTCAATTTATTTAATATTCCAACTCCTAAACTATGTTTACCTTGGGGGTTTTTAATAACAATTGTTCCATAACCCTCTTTCATTAATTCATCAATTTTTTTATTTGCTTCTCTGCACTCCATATCTTTGACATCAATCTCTGTTCTTTTATTAAAATCAACATCGTATGTTCCAAAGTAATAGAAGTTTTCAGCTTCATCTGGGTTAAAAAACTTTTGCTGTGTTTTTCCTGTCAGAACCTCAGTGTGAAGACCCATTGATTGGGCTTTTGTTTTTTTTTCTCCAGTTTTTAGATTTGCCATACTTTTACCATCCCATCAAATGGATCATACGTATCTATTTCTTGTGGAAGAATAGATCTGATTGCTATTTCTTCTGATCCCATTGCTACTAAATCATCAGACTCATATAAAACTAATGGTTTAGCCGCCATTGTATCTTTCGCCATTCCTAAGGAATCTTTTGTTGCTACAAAGTAAGTAAATACACCATCTAAGCCCATTAAAGACTCTTTCATACCTTCTTCAAGTGTTGCACCGTTTCTCATTTTTTCTGCTAAATAAACTGCAATTAATTCAGAGTCACACTCTGACATAAATCTCATGCCTTTATTTTCTAAAACTCTTCTATTATTCCAATAATTAGTTAATTGACCATTATGCACCACTGATACATCGCTAAATGGGTATCCCCAAAAAGGGTGAGCAGACTTAATATCTACACCAGACTCAGTTGCCATTCTAGCATGACCTATAGCGTGCGTTCCTTCAACTTTATCTAAACTGTATCTTTTACATACTGCTTCAGCGTTTCCTAAATCTTTAATAACCTCTAATGATTTACCCATAGATAAAATTTCAACACCAGGAACACTCTCTATTTTTTGAGAAAATTCCATTAGATCTTTATCATATTGAATTTCGTATCTTAAAGAGTAGGGAAGAGTTCTTTCCTCTTTTACAATTGTAGCTCCTAAATCTTTTAAATAACCATCTACAATTTTTTTTCTTTCATCGTAAACAGAAACATCTTCCATTATAGAAGTACTTCCTTCACCAACATTTTCCCCAACTTTAAAACGCATTATAAAGTTTTGGCCATCAGTCTTACCGTACAACGCATATCCAGTTGAGTCTTCGCCTCTATGTTTTAAGGCTTGAAGCATACCTTGAAGTTCAAAACCAACTTTAGAAGTATTTCCTCTATGAATAAGTCCAGCTATCCCGCACATATCTTTCCTTTCTTAATTTATATTATGGTAAGCAATCTAAATAAGTATCAAGATCCCATTGAGTTGTTGCACCCAAGAATCTTTCCCACTCATCATTTTTATACCAGTGGAAGACTTTGTACATCTCATCTGGCATTGCAGATTTAATTACATCATCTTCTGCTAATCTTTCTAAAGCTTCACCTAAACTCAATGGAAGTTTTTTAACATCCTTACCAGCTTTTTGAGCTTCATAAATATTTCTAGACTCTGGTGCTGCAGGTTTCATTTTTTTAGAAATACCTTCATCACAAGCCTTAAGCAATGCAGCACCTAATAAATAAGGATTATGCATACTATCAACTGATCTGTACTCAAATCTTCCTGGAGCAGAAACTCTTAATCCACAAGTTCTATTTTGATATCCCCAGTCAGCATAAACTGGCGCCCAAAAACCTTGATCCCATAATCTTCTATAAGAGTTTACAGTTGAAGACCCTAGAGCAGTTAATGCAGGCAAGTGTTTCATGATACCAGCAATTGATTGTAATCCAATTTTACCTGGCATTTGCATATCTTTAGTATCTGGCATAAATGTATTTGTTCCACCTGATACATAACTAAATACTTCTTCAACACCTGGTAATTTTTTATGTCCGAGTTTATTTACTGAAATTTTTCCACCTTTCCACAAAGACATATTTGTATGACATCCACTCGCCGAAACTCCCATAAATGGTTTTGTCATAAAACAAGCAATCAATCCGTTTTCTCTTGCTACCTGTGCACAGATTTGTCTGTATGTTGAGAGCCTATCAGCGTTTCTTAAAACGTTATCAAACGTCCAGTTTAATTCTAATTGACCTGGAGCATCTTCATGGTCTCCTTGGATCATGTCTAGACCCATCGCTTTTGAATATTCAATTACTTTCATAAAAACAGGTCTTAAAGATTCAAATTGATCAATGTGATAACAGAACGGTTTTGAAAAACCTTTTCCAGTTGGCGTGCCATCAGGATTTTTCGTTAACCACATCATTTCTGGCTCTGTTCCAACTCTTAGTTCAAGACCATGTTTTTTCTTAAATTCATCCATGAAAATTCTTAAATTTCCTCTGCAGTCAGAAGTTAAATGCCCACCTGGATTTTTTCTTTCTTCTCTATTTCTAAAACATGTACAAAAAACTCTTCCAACTCTTTTATCCCAAGGTAATTGAACAAAAGTTTCAGGATCAGGAATACCAACTAACTCCATAGCTTCTGGTCCATATCCAATATAATTATTGTGACGATCTAAAAATAAGTTTGCAGTCGCACCGTAAACTAATTGAAAACCTCTTTCCGCGGTTCTCTCCCAATGGTCTGCTGGAATACCTTTACCAACAACTCTTCCTGTTACAGAAATAAACTGAAAATAAATATATGTTATTCCTAACTCGTTAATTTTTTCTCTAACTTTTTTTACAAGTTTTGCTCTACCTGGTTGATTTACATGTTTTTCTAGATCAGTCATTGTCCCCCTTTAAGAATTTTAAGTTCAAAAAAGTAACTGAAAAAAAAACGTCTGTCTACTTAGAACGATTAACTCCAAGGAAACGGACTGTTCGAAGTGGGGTGCAATTCACCTTTCGCGTATCGATTGAATCTAAACGGTTTTAACAAATCACTCTCATGTCCTAAAATTTCTTGCGCAACTAAATGACCAACACCAATCATTTTGTAACCATGATTGGCATCTGCAATCATATAAACATTTTCAAAAAATCTATCAAAGATTGGAAAACTATCTGGCGTTAAACATCCAAGACCACCTGATGGTCCTTTTCTATATAAGTTTGATTTTCCTACAAATCTTTTCTGAATATGTGCTAGAGCTGAAGTCCACATGTCTGCAAATTTATCAGTTGTTTGAAATTCTGGTGACTCTATTCCATACGGGTCTACATTTACTTCATCAAAATGTTTTTGAACAATATAAGGCGAGGTACCACCTTGAACACCTAAACCTTCAATATCAGGTTTGTAATAAATGCCCCATAGTTCATCAGTAATTAATTTTCCTGTAGCATCAGAATGCAATGGTGCATCTGTATCAACATGAATAACAGGTGGTTGTTTACCATCATTGGTTTTTAAATAATCTGCATCAACACCAAGAACACCTTCTTGTAAAAACCAATACTTCCACATTTCAACTTCATGTGATTTTCCATCTTTACCTTTTATCTCAGTTGTTTTTGGTAGCTCTAACATATTCCAAAAATCTCTTACCCATGGTCCTGCTCCAACAACAACTTGATCACAATCAATTGTTCCTTGATTAGTTAGAACACCAGTAACCGCATTACTGTTACTACCTCTTTTAAATCCTGTGACTTTAACACCTTTGTGGACATGAACTCCATTATTGTTAGCTTTGCTTTCTAAAGCTTTAATCGAATCTTTATTAAATGCGTATCCACCCTTTTTTTCATGAAGAACAGAAGTTATTCCTTGTGCTTGCCAATCATCAAAAATTCCTTTCATGTAATTCATACAATCTTTTTCACCTTCTATAAAAACAGATTCGTACCCA
>CACCLG010000013.1 GCA_902546765.1 uncultured Pelagibacteraceae bacterium
AGCTGAAAGACGTTCAATGGTAATGTCTGAGGAAGAGAAAAGACTTACTGCTTATCACGAGGCAGGTCACGCAATAGTTACAATTAATGAAAAAGCCGCTTATCCAATTCACAAAGCTACGATAATTCCTAGAGGTAGAGCTTTAGGTATGGTTATGCAACTTCCAGAGAGAGACGAAGTTTCTCAAACTAGAGAGCAATTACACGCCCAACTCGCTATAGCTATGGGAGGAAGAGTTGCTGAAGAAATAATTTTTGGCGAGGATAAAGTTACTACAGGTGCTGCAAGTGATATTGAGCAAGCAACAAAAAGAGCGAGAGCTATGGTTATGAGAGCTGGAGCCATTGATATTTTTTTTGCGTGTACTTTTAAAATCTTTTCTCTTCCTATAATATCTGGATTTGAAACCACAACTTGTCTATCAAATCTTCCTGGTCTTAAAAGGGCGGGATCAAGAACATCCGGTCTATTAGTTGCAGCTATAATTATTACACCTTCATTTGTATCAAAACCGTCCATTTCAACTAATAATTGGTTAAGAGTCTGCTCTCTTTCATCGTTTCCACCTCCCAGACCTGCGCCTCTACTTCTTCCAACAGCATCTATTTCATCAATAAAAATTATACAAGGTGAATGTTTTTTTCCTTGTTCAAACATGTCTCTAACTCTTGACGCTCCAACACCAACAAACATTTCTACAAAATCTGATCCTGATATTGTAAAGAAAGGAACTCCAGCTTCACCTGCGATAGCTCTTGCTAACAAAGTTTTTCCAGTTCCAGGAGGCCCCACTAATAAACAACCTCTTGGAATTTTTCCACCCAATCTACTAAATTTTCTTGGGTCTTTTAAAAATTCTACAACCTCTTCTACTTCTTCTTTTGCTTCTTCAACTCCAGCAACATCATTAAATGTAACCTTGCCCTTGATCTCATTCATCATTTTAGCTTTAGATCTTCCAAAACCCATCGCTCCACCTTTGCCACCTTGCATTTGTCTCATAAAAAATATCCAGACAGCTATTAGAAGTAACATGGGAAACCAAGACAATAATATACCAAGGAGTGATGGCATTTTCTCCTCCAATGGGCTTGCAGATATACTAACACCTTTATCACTTAATTTTTGAATTAAGTTTGGATCGTCTGGTGCATAAGTATTAAACTGTTGACCATTTGACAAAACACCTTTTATGTTTTTTCCTGAAATCTCAACTTGAACTACTCTTCCATTATCCACTTCTGCCAAAAATTCAGAGAAAATAATATTATTTTTTTGGGTCATAGCTCCCTGCGGATTTTTAAACATATTGTAAAGACCAATTGTAAGGAGAACTATAATTCCCCACATTGCTAGATTTTTGAAATTCATGTCATTAAAGTAAGAATTATTGGAGAATAAACAAGTGTCAATTTGTACATTTATTAAGCAAAATAACTAATTTTCTCTTGAAATAATCATTGTATTGCTGACTTTTTTAAAAATACACCCTGATAATGTTGTTTTATAAGTATCCTTTGAATTTCTGAAATTTTTTATGAGATTCATTATTTTGCTCCCTCTGGACAGTTTTGCTTTGTGAGAAAACGAGTTTAAAAGAATATTTAGCGATCTGAATACTACTTCATCAGGCTCTGAAAAAAAATTTTTACTAACAATTACTTTTTCTTTATTTTTAATAACATTTCGATCAATATTTTTTTGTATATAATGCTCAAGAGCTATATTGCTCTTATGAAGATTTGATAAAGATGTATCAAAATTTTTGTTTTTTTTATTAAATTTAAACTTATTTAAAATATTTCTAACGTAAACTCTTAAATACTTATTATCTAAGTTTGATGGATCTTGGATGTAATTACCAAATGTATTTTTAGAGATATATATCAACTCATTTTTAGAAAAATCCAAAAGTGGTCTATAAATCAAAATTTTTTCATTTATTTTTAATTTAGAGTATTTTTTTTTGAAGGATATGAGTCCATTTAAACCCGATCCTCGAAGCAATCTTATAAAAAAATTTTCATAAAAATCTTCTTTATGATGAGCTGTTAAAATTTTATTTAATTTATAAGTCTTACATTTTTTAAATAATAACTCGTATCTCTTTAATCGAGCTTGCTCTTGAATATTTTTAAGTTTGTAATTTTTTACCCATTTTAAAATATGTAAATTAACATCAAATTTTTTTAGAATTTTTTTAATAAATAACCCCTCTTTTTTTGACTCTTTTCTTAATTTATGATCGATGTGAAAATAAACATTACTTGTGCCCTTCTCTATAGACATGCATTTCGTTAAAAAAGCTAATGCCATGCTATCCGGTCCGCCAGAGATCGCAACACAATAACTTTTATCAGTATCTTTTGAAATTATTCTTTTAAACCTGGAATAAAGTTTTTTTATTTTTGGGTTTTTAAGTTTGGATAAATAAAAATTATGAATTGTTCTGTTTACACTCGAATTTCTTTTCTTCATACTTTGCTTTTTGAAGTACAGATTGAGTTGCTTCTGGATATTGTTTCTTAACACCAGAAATCATAAGACAACCTTGATCTTTTTCTCCAATTTGTACTAATGATACTCCGAGTTTTAATAGATTGATAGGTGCTTTTTCACTTTTAGGATATTTTTGATAACCTTCTAAATATGCAGATGCTGCATCTGTATAAAGTTGTCTAATTCTAAAAGTTTCAGCATACCAGTACTGGGCATTTCCAGACAATTTATGTTCTGGATTAGTATCAACAAATTCTCTAAATGCTCTTTCTGCCATATTGTAATCTCCAACTTTTAGAAAACTTGTTGCAAATTCATATTGCTTTTCTGGCGTATCTTCTGGTAAAATATTTTCCTCTGATTGAAACGTTTCAGTCACAACTGTTTTGGTCGCATCTATCGATTGAATAGATTGGCTTTCATTTTCATTAGTCATATCTTTATAAGAAACTGTTCCTAAATCTTGAGGTTGAGTAGAACCTGGTAGAATTTGTTCTTTATCGGTGGTTGTATCTTTAGGAAGCTTTGTTAGAGAATTAGTATCAACTCCTGCATTATTATTAGTTTCTAGCTGTTGAAACCTTAGTTGATTATCTGCTTGAACTTTAGATAATCTCGAATTTAATTTATCAATTTTAAAATTAATCTCTTCATATTTATTCGTTAATTGTTGAAACTGTTTTTCTATTTCAGATAATTTTAACAAATGTCTTGTGAGTACATCTTCGTTTTCTTTATCTAAATTGTTAGAATTTGAATTTGAGGATTCAGAAAAAGACTCTGAATAAACTGCTCTCTCTAATGTCCTTAAATCTTTTTGAATTAATTGCAAAATTTCTTTTATTTCTGATGTGTCTGCAATCAAACTTGATGGGGAAAATAAATAAAAAAAAATAAATAAATAACCAAAGTTTTTTTTGATATTTAACATTTAATAAAATTGTAAGTATAAAAATGGCAAAAAAAAGACCCCATGTTTAAGGGGTCTTTTTCAAAAATCTTTTTATTTTTTAATTAGCTTTTACAGTAACTGATCTTCTATTTTTAGACCAAGAGAGAGGATTTGATCCTGAATCAACTGGTCTTTCTTTTCCATAGCTAATCACTGATATTCTGTCTGCAGAAACTCCATAAGTCATTAGATAATCTTTAGCAGCGTTAGCTCTTCTTTCACCTAATGCGAGATTATATTCCCTTGTTCCTCTCTCATCGGCATGCCCTTCAAGAACAACATTAACGCTAGGATTTTCTCTTAACCATGCTGCTTGTTTTCTTAATGTATCTCTAGACATTGTTGTGAGAATAGACTCATTTGTTGCAAAGAATACTCTATCTGGAACACCTTTAGCTAAATACTCAACTGTGTCTGTCCCTGTATAAACATCTCCTTGAATTTGAGAATCAATATTCACTGTTTTTTTAGTTGCACAAGCAGAAACAACTATACTTAATAATAATACCAGAAAAGTATTTTTTAGGATTTTGCTTAAATTCATTAATGCTCCTTAGTATTTTTTAGAACTTTTTCACAACTAAATAGATCTTTCAAGTCAAAAAATCAAGATTATTAGTGTTTTTTTTTAAAAATTAAGACTAATTACTTAATAAAGATGACCAAGATGGGTCTGAAGCATCTGTCTCTGTATTCACCATTCTCTCATTATATCCGGTTAAATCAATCGACCAGAGCTTTGCTGTAAAACCCTCGCCTTTATCATTTGATTTTGTCTCTCTATAAAAAATAAGAACTCTTCCGTTTGGAGCCCATGAAGGTGCTTCTTGATAGTAATTTTCTGTTAGTAGCCTTTCACCTTTCCCGTCTACACGCATAACTCCAATATAAAACTTACCCTTGTGAAGTTTAGTAAAAGCGATTAAGTCTCCTCTAGGAGACCATACTGGTGTACCATATAATCCTTTCCCAAAGGAAATTCTTTTTACATTAGAGCCGTCACTTTTCATAACATAAATCTGTTGATATCCACTTCTATCTGAATTGAATGTTATAAACTTACCATCTGGTGAGTAAGAAGGAGATGTGTCTATTGATGGATGATTTGTAATTCTTTCAACTATTCTATTTTCAATATCCATAGTATAAATATCTGAATTTCCATCTTTAGCAAAACTCATTATTATTTTTTTTCCATCAGGTGAAAATCTCGGCGCAAATGTCATACCTGGAAAGTCACCTACAACTTCTTGGATCCCAGTCTCAATGTCTAACAAATAAACTCTAGGTAAATTTCTAAAATAGGAGAGGTATGTTACCATTTGATTGGTTGGGTTAAATCTCGGGGTGAGTACTAGCTCATTACCAAGAGTTAAATATTTTGTGTTAAATCCATCTTGGTCCATTATAGCAAGTTTTTTTATACGTTTAGTTTTTAGGCCTTCCTCTGAAACATAAATTATTCTTGTATCAAAATATCCTTTTTCACCAGTAAGTCTTTGATAAACTTTATCTGTAATTATATGTCCTACTCGTCTCCAATTGCTTGGAACTGTTGTGAATGCAAGCGCAAGCATTTCTCTCCCTGCGAGCACATCCCATAATCTAAACTCAACTTTTAGTTTCTCATTAACTGCAGTTACTTTGCCAGTTATCAAAGCTTGAGATTTAATTAATGCCCAATCCTCAAATCTAGGTTTAAGATGAGCAATGTCAGATTTTTGAAGAAACGCTTCCTTACTTAAAGGGTTAAACAATCCTGATTGTTTTAAATTATTTTCAATTACTTTTGAAATTTCAGATCCTAAATCTTCAATATTTAATTCCTTTTTAAAAAAGGTATTTGAATTCTTATCTTGAAACAATGGTGAGACAGCAATAGGAAGCGGATTTAAATTTCCACGAGTTATATCTACCTCAACAAGCGAATAAGACTTAGAAATACTTATAAATAATATTAAGATTGTATTTAAAATTAATTTAAACTTTTTCATTAACCCCCCAGCATTTCTCTAGCATCAAAGTTCAATTGAAGATTTTTCCATCTTTCATAACCACTAGTAGGTACTTTTAAAGGTTGACATAATTGAATTGCTCTAAGAGCACTCTCAGCAAGTACTTTGTAGAAACCTTGTCCTGGCATATTCATTCTTGCATGATCCAAAATTTCAGACTTAATAAGTGTTCCGTCTGGTTTTAATTTTAATTTTATTCTAACTAACAAATTTTCATTGTATGGTAAACCTAAGGGAATACTCCAACAACCAAAAATTTGGGCTTTCAGCGCATCTTCTTCACTCAAAGTTAATGAGGATATATCCATAGTGTCATCTTGAGATTGCGAAATTTTATCCATTATTTTGTTTGTTTCACCAATATCCTCTTTAGATTTATCTATTAAAGCTGCAATATTATTTGGATCAAATAATTCTTTTTTTTCAAACTCAGATGCCTGTTTCACTCTCGTATCATCTATTTTTGGTTTTTTTGGTTTAATTATCTCTTTTAAATTTTCATCTTCTGTTAAATCTTTAGAAGGTTTTTGTTTTTTTTCTTCTTCAACTGAAAGTTTTTCATTTTTTTTATCAGGTAGTGGTATTGCATCTAATTTCTCTTTTTTAACAATCTCTTTTTTTGTCTCTGGTGTAGGTGTTTTTTTTGAAGTCAATTCTGTGATGTTTTCCTTATTTTTTTCTGGACTAATCTCTTTTTTTTCATCTTTCTTTATTTTTTTTGGTGGAGCTTGATCAGAAACCAATTTTTCTTTATCTTTTTTTACTTTCTCGATAATTTTTTTTGCCTTTGGGGCAAAAGGTATGTTTGTTTTATCAGAAATCTGAATGAGCTCGACTGAAACAAGCGGAGGTATATCCAATGGTTGTTTAGCGATGAAAGGTAATGTAAATATACTTAAAATAATTATAGCAGTGTGTAATATTGAGGAAAAAAATAAACTTTTATACAAGTTTACCTCTCTTTGTATGGTTCAGATATCAAAGCTACTTTGGTAAATCCAGAACCGGATAGCATACCCATTATTTCTAGTACTCTTCCGTAGTTAATAGTTTTATCTCCTCTTACAAAAATTCTCGTATCAGTTCTGTTATTTGAAACAGCTAAAATTTTTGCAATTATTTTTTCGTACTCAACTTTTGTTTCTTGAATGAAGATCTCTCCCTTAGAATTAATAGTTAATGTTAATGGCTCAGTTTCTTCTGGCAAGGTATCAGCGGAAGACTCGGGCAAATCAACTTGAACACCAACCGTTAATAAAGGAGCAGTGACCATAAAAATTATAAGCAGCACTAGCATAACATCTACAAAAGGAGTTACATTAATTTCACTCATTGGTTCTTTTTTTGCACGTTTTAAATTAAATGCCATTCCTAAATTATAGAAATAAATCTCTTTGAAAAGTTTTCTAATTTTTGAGAGTATTTTTTAGAATCATTGCTAAATTTATTGTACGCAACAACTGCTGGAATTGCTGCCAACAAACCTAAAGCTGTAGCGAATAATGCTTCTGCGATGCCTGGAGCAACAATTGCTAAACTTGTATTTCTTGAAATGGCAATTGATTGAAATGAATTCATAATACCCCATACAGTTCCAAACAATCCTATAAATGGAGCTGTTGATCCGACTGTTGCAAGAAAGGTGTAATTTTTGTCTACGTTGGTCATTTGCTTTTCAATATTTGCCTCCAAAACACCGGCTAATCTCTCAGATAAATTTGATTTTGATCTTGATTTCATCACCATTTGCATTGAACTTTTAAATAGTTCAGCCATTGGATCATTAGTGGTTGAAGGTAAATTATTATAAAATGTTTCTGCAGATTTTGACTTCCAAAATTTTTCCTCAAATTCCTCTGCACTTTTATTAATTTTTCTAAACAGTCTAATTTTATCAAAAATGATAGCCCAAGAATAAATTGAAAAGACTACTAAAATAATCATCACCGATTTTACTATAATGTCTGCTCTTAAAAATAAGCTAACTAAAGAAAAGTCTGTGTTACTTGCAAGTCCGACAGCTTGTGAAGTTATATCTGTTTCCATAGTTTCTTCTCACACTCAATTGTGTCATTAATTTGGCTCTTGTTTTGTAATATTTCTGGATTAAATTATTTCCCTAAAGTTTCAAAATAATATTTAGCAATTAATATTGCATCAGCTTTGTTAGCATCTTTTTTTTTTGATAATTCAGATGATATGTATGGGTAAGTCTCAATCACTTTAGTTCTGCTAGCATCTTTCTCAGAATTAAGTAAATTAAAATGTTTTTTCCATTTAACTGGTCTAACTAAAATTACTGGCAATTTTAACGCCGCACAAACACCTTTTATAACACCAAATGATTGTCCAAAACTAAACATGCCAGTAACCCCTTGGCCTGGCATTGCACTAACACTTTCAAGGATCACTTTATCCTCATGCGAAATATTTTCTTTTGTTAAGATATTTGCTAATTCAGCTGCATTGATTTGTTTTTTTGACTTGGTGCCTTCTGCCATAGTTGGCATGTCAACAACCATTGAAATGTTTCCATCTCTTAGTATGGATATTGCACCGCTAATCCCAGGATCTATTCCAACCAAATTCATAAATTAATTCTCAAATTTTGCATTTGTAAAAATATTCTGTACATCTTCATCATCATCTAAGGTTTCTAAAAATTTAATCATATTATTTTTGTTTTCTCCTGATAAATTTACTGTATTTAATGGGATCCATTCAATTTCTGTAGATAAAAAATTTTCAATTTTTTTTTCTAGTTTGTTTTTGACTTCATATATTTCAGTGTTAGCAGTATGTACTTCATGATAATTCTCGTGGGAAAAACATTCATTTGCGCCACTTTCAATTGCTAGCTCAAGCATAGCTTCATCATCAATTTCGTCTTTATTAATTTTAATAACTCCCAACTGTTGAAAGTTATGTGATGCTGAACCCTGGGTTCCAAGTCCACCACCATTTTTTTGAAAAATGGTTCTAATATTTGAAGCTGTTCTATTTTTATTATCCGTTAAGGTTTCAACTATAACAGCTGTTTTATTAGGACCAAAGCCTTCATATCTAAGATTTTCAAAGTTTAAATCTTCGCTTATACTAGATTTATCTATAGCTCTCTCAATATTATCTTTAGGCATATTTGCTGATCTTGCGGATTGGATTGCTGATCGCAATCTAGCATTCATGTCTGGATTTTTATCTCCAAGTTTTGCTGCAACTGTTATCTCTTTAGAAAGTTTAGAGAAAATTTTAGATCTTTGTTTATCAGCTTTTCCTTTTTTATGCTTGATTCCTGCCCAATGAGAGTGTCCAGCCATGATTTAAGTATTTTTATTTAATTTGCCACCATATATAAAACTAGATACACTTTTGGCCAAACCATTATTCTCATCAGCATCCACTATCATACCACAGAGTGTTGCTTCTCCTTTTGCTGGAAAATGTTTTTTCGAGTCTCTTTTAAAAAATCTATTTATTGAATTTTGTTTATTCATTCCTATCACAGAGTCATAATCCCCACACATTCCAGCATCTGTTAAATAGGCTGTTCCATTCTCTAAGATTCTTGCATCATTTGTTGGTACATGTGTATGTGTGCCAACCACAATTGTTGCATGACCATCAAGATAATGACCTATAGCCATTTTTTCACTGGTAATCTCGCCATGAAAATCTACAACTAAAAAATCATAATTTCTTTTTAATTTATGATTACCAATAAAATTTTTTGTAACTTCGAATACATCTTTACATTTTTTCATAAAAATGTTCCCCATCAAATTTAAAACCCCAACCCTCAAACCTTTTTTTGACATATAAACTTCAAAGCCACTTCCTGGACCACCGTTAAGTAAATTTTCTGGTCTTAATAATCTTTTCTCTATTTTGATAAATTCAAGTGTTTCTTTCTGATCCCAAACGTGATTGCCAGTTGTAATAACATCTACTCCTGAACTAATTAATTCTTTTACATTATTTTCTGTTATCCCAACTCCGTCTATAGCCGCGTTTTCTCCATTCACTATAACAAAATTAATTTCATTTTTTTCTATAATTGCTTTTAAATGTTTTTTTACTGCAATACATCCAGCATCACCAACTATATCACCTAGAAAAAGAATTTTCATGAATAGATTTTATTTTCTGTTATGATGAAATCTAATTTTTTGTCAAATTTGTTCACAGGCAATTTTTTAATTTCTTGAAAAGAAAACGATAATCCAATTGTCTTAATTTTTTTGAAATTATCAACTTTTTCTATGTATCTATCGTAATATCCTCCTCCATATCCTAATCGAAACTTATTTTTATCGAAACCAACTAAAGGGACCAATATAAGATCAGGATATACAATTTTTTTAGTTACAGGTTCAGGAATTCCCATACTATTTACTTTTAAATGAGTATCTAAAGACCAATTGAAAAAATTCATTTGATTTGAAGGGCCAATTACAGGCAGTGAAATTAAGAAATTCTTTTCAACAAATTTTTTTAAAACAGGCAAACAATCAAATTCATAATTTATTGGATAGTAACCACCTATGGTTTTAATTTTAAATTTTAAATTTTTTAATATATCTGAAATTTTTGTTTCTATATTTTCAAACCTCTTAAACCTTTTTTTTCTTATAAAAATTAATTTTTTTCTTAGTAATTTTTTTGACAATTTTACTGAATATTTATTTCTGGATTATTTTTTTGTATAAAATTCTCTATTTCTTTAGTCGCTGTGTCTATCAAATCTTCATAACTATTTTTTTGATTTTGGATTTCAAGCTCAAGCTTAGTTTGATTATCAGATAGTTTTAAAATTTCTTTCTCTTTTTCATCTTTATAATTGTTTACTAAAGATTTTAATTCCTTAAATTTACTTATTAAATTCTGTATTTCTGTCTTTTGTTTGTCCAATTTTTTTTTAGTCTCAAAATATTCATCCATTGTTGTGATAGAAGTGATTATTAAAAGTTTATTTTCGCCTATGTTGCCAAGTGTATTTTTAAGACCATTAAACTTTTGGCTTAAATATGATGATAGCTCCTCTAAATGTTCCTCTTGTCCATCCTCGCAGGACAGCAGGTATTCCTTCCCATTAAACTTGATGTTTACATTTGCCATTTTTCAATTTCATCCAATAAGTCATCGGTTTCTTGATTTAGTTCATCAATTTTCTCTGAAAATTTTTGTTCTATTCTCTTTTCATTTTCATTCTTAGACTTAAATCCCTCAAACTCCTGCTTTAATTTAAGATTTTCTTTTTCCAAAAAAGTATAATTTTTAAATAGTTGTTTATATTCAATTTCTAATTGATTTTTTTGCTCTTTAAGATTTTCTAATTCTGGTAAGCTCCTCTTTTTGACAAAATCTAAATTTCTAAGTTTTTCAAGTGTTTGATTTAATTTTTTTTCTTTTTCAGTTATAGAATTCATTATATATAAACATACTATTAAATTGAGTCACCTAAGTCTACACAGGAAAATTTTTGAGAATATTAAATAAAGATTTGTCAAACGCAATACGTGTTCTCTCAATGGATGCGGTTGAAAAAGCTAATTCAGGCCACCCTGGTATGCCTATGGGGATGGCTGATGTTGCAACTGTTCTTTTTAAAAACTTTCTTAAATTTAATCCATCCAATCCAAGTTGGATCAATAGAGATAGGTTTGTTTTATCTGCCGGCCATGGATCGATGTTATTATATTCTTTACTGTATTTAACCGGCTATAAAAGCATAAGTATTTCCGATATTAAAAACTTTAGACAGCTAAACTCTATTTGTGCTGGACATCCTGAATATGAAAAAAACTCTGGAATAGAGACAACAACTGGACCACTTGGACAAGGCGTTGCAAATGCTGTTGGTTTTGCAATTGCTGAAGAAGTTTTAAAAAAGAAATTAGGAAATAAAATAATTAATCATAAAACCTATGTTCTGGCAGGCGATGGTTGTTTAATGGAAGGTATTAGTCACGAAGCAATGAGTTTAGCTGGCCATTTAAAACTTAAAAATTTAATTATGTTATTTGATAACAACTCTATTTCAATCGATGGACCAACTAATCTTACAGTATCAGACAACTATAAAAAAAGATTTGAAAGCTATGGTTGGAATTATATTGATATTGACGGACATAATGAAAAACAGATATATAACGCAATTAACAAGTCACAAAAAACAACTAAACCGACAGTTATTTCCTGCAAGACCAAAATTGGATTTGGCTCACCCAATAAAAGTGGTAAAGCATCTTCACATGGAAGTCCTTTAGGATTCAAAGAAATTGAGTTAGTAAGAGAAAAATTAAACTGGCCGTATAAACCATTTTTTATACCAAAAACTATTTTAAAAGAATGGAGAAAGATAGGACTTAAAGGTTCTAAGATAGAAGCAAAATGGAAGAGAAATTTTTCAAAGAACAAAAAAAGCTTAAAAAATTTGTTAAATAATAATTTTTCTCATTCAATTATAAAACAAAAAAGAAAGGTTATTGAAAATTTACAACCATTGGCAACAAGAAAGTCTTCTGAAGCTGTTTTAAACTCATTATTTAAATTAAAAAATAATTTAATAGGAGGGTCTGCAGATCTGGCAGGCTCAAATAATACTAAATCTAAATTTAACAAAGTTATAAATGCTAAAAATTTTTATGGTGACTATATTCATTACGGAGTGAGGGAACATGCAATGTGTGGTATTATGAATGGTTTAGCATTACACAGTAATTTAATTCCATATGGTGGAACTTTTTTAATATTTTCTGATTATTGTAAACCTTCAATTAGACTTTCTGCATTAATGAAACAAAGAGTAATTTATGTAATGACACACGACTCTATTGGATTAGGAGAAGATGGTCCAACTCACCAACCAATTGAACAATTATCAGGCCTTAGATGTATACCAAATTTAAATATACTTAGACCTGCCGATCAAACAGAAACCATTGAATGTTGGGATATTGCACTAAAAGATTCAAAAACCCCAAGTGTTCTTGCATTAACCAGGCAAAACTTAGACCCAATAAGAAAACATTTCACATCTAAGAATAAATGCTCTTATGGTGCTTATGAGGTAACGAGAACAAATAAAAAAATAAAGATAACTATACTAGCTACTGGCTCAGAGGTAAATCTAGCTTTAAATATAAGTCATAAATTGGCCAAAGAAAAAATATACTCAAAAGTTATATCTATGCCATGCCAAGAAATCTTTGACAAACAAAGTCAAAAATATAAAAGCAAAATTTTAAATGAAACTAGCAGAATATTTTCTATAGAAGCTGGATCTAACCAATCATGGTCAAAGTATATCAATGATAAAGGGTTATCATTTTCAATTAACGATTTTGGTAAAAGCGCTCCGTATAAAAAAATATATGATTACTTCGGATTAAATGTTGAAAAAATTTGTAAAAAAATAAAATTAAACATTAAAAAAAATGCCAATTAAAATTGGAATTAATGGTATGGGTCGGATCGGGAGAATGGTTGTTAGATCAATTTATGAAAATTATAAAGGTAAAATTCAAATTAAACATATTAATAATAGATCAGATTCGGAGGTTTGCGCAAAATTATTAAAATACGATTCCGTTCATGGAAAATTTAATGCTAAGATAAAATCTCATTCAAATTATTTAAAAATAAACAAAGACAAAATATCATTTTCACAATTCTCTAATATTCAAGACATAAATTGGAAAAAGTACAATATTGATTATGTTTTTGAGTGTACAGGCAAATTCAATTCCAAAGAAAATCTAATACAACATTTAAAAAATGGAGCAAAAAAAGTTATAGTATCAGCTCCGTGTAAAAATGCTGACAAAACAGTTGTTTTTGGCGTAAATCATAGAAAAATTGGAAAGAATGATACCATTATTTCAGCTGCATCTTGTACTACTAATTGCCTTGCGCCTATTGCAGATGTAATAAATAAAAATTTTACGATCCAAAATGGTTTTATGACAACCATTCATGCTTTTACAACAGATCAAAGGATATTAGATAATTCACATAAGGACCCAAGACGAGCAAGATCTGCTAGCCAATCAATCGTACCAACTTCAACTGGTGCTTCTAAGGCAATTGGTGAAATTATTCCCTCATTAAAAGGAAAGCTTGAGGGAATTGCTATGCGAGTACCAATTCCTAATGTATCATTGGTTGAGTTTGTATTTAATGTAAAAAAAAATATTTCTAAAGAAAAGTTAAATAACTCATTTTCAAGAGCATCAAATGCTTATCTAAAAAATATCTTAAATGTCACAAAAGAAAAATTAGTATCAATAGATTTTAACCATAATAGCGCATCAGCAGTAATAGATAGTTCTTTAACTAATGTTGTTGGTTTAAAAATGGGAAAAATCTCTGCATGGTATGATAACGAATGGGGTTTTTCAAATAGAATGTGTGATATTGCAAGATATTTAAGCAAAATCAATTAATGAAATCCATAACAGAATTAGAAAAATTAAATAATCAAATTGTTCTTTTAAGATTAGATTTAAACGTTCCAATTTTAGATGGAAAAATAATTGATACAAATAGAATAGATAAAATTATACCAACAATTAAATTTCTTTTATCAAAAAATGCAAAAATAATAATAATCTCTCATATTGGAAGACCAAAAGGAAACTTCAAAAGCGAACTATCTCTCAAGCCAGTAAAGGATAATTTAAGTTTAAAAGTTAAAGAAAGTGTAAAATTAGAAAAAAGAGATATTTTTAAGTTAAAAAAAGATAACTTATTTCAAGATGAAGATAATAGAATTCTAATTTTAGAAAATATAAGATTTTATCCAGAAGAAGAGAATAATAATGAAAAGTTTTCTGAACATTTAGCAAAACTTGGAGATATTTATGTAAATGATGCATTTTCATGTTCACACAGAGAGCATGCCTCTGTAACAAGTATTACAAAATTTATACCATCCTATAGTGGACTTCAGATCAATTCAGAAGTTGAAGCTCTTAAAAAAATTACATCAGAAATTAAAAAGCCAATCACTTGCATAATTGGAGGATCAAAAATATCTACAAAAATAGACATTATAAAAAACCTAATCCCTAAATTTGATAACATAATAATTGTTGGGGCTATGGCCAATAACATTTTCAAGTTTAAAGGTCACAACATAGGTGCTTCATTATTTGAAAAAGACTCTGAAAATCTAATTGAAGAAATTTTTTCAGAAATAAAAAAAAATAGTTGTAAAATATATTTCCCTGAGGATGTTAAAATTGGAAAAGAACTTAATGGTGGTTCTGTTCAAAAATCATTAAATCAAATAGAAAATGATGATATGATACTTGATGTAGGCTCAAAAACGATACAAAATATAAAAAATGTGATCGATCATTCCTCAACAATATTATGGAATGGTCCTTTAGGATATTTTGAAAACCCTAATTTTTCAACAGGTAGTTTAGAAATAGCAAAATATATAGCAAATAAAGAGGGAGAAATTTATTCTGTTATCGGTGGTGGAGACACTGTTTCAGTAATCAACTCGATTAATATAAAAGATAAATTTAATTTTGTCTCAACTGCTGGTGGAGCATTTTTAGAATATCTTGAAGGAAAAATTCTTCCTGGTATAAGAGCGCTAAAATAAATGTCTGAATTATACAAAATTGTAGAAAAAATTCTTGAAAATGGAAAGGGAGTCCTTGCGGCTGATGAAAGTACTGGAACAATGAAAAAAAGATTAGACTCAGTAGGTATAGAGTCTAATGAAAAAAACAGATTAATATTTAGAGAAACACTTTTTTCATCATTCTCTATTAAAGATTGTATTGGTGGTGTGCTTTTATATGACGAGACCATAAAACAAAAAACTTCTTCAGGAAGAACTATTCCAGAATTAATTAAAGAATCAGGGTCAATAACAGGAATTAAAGTTGATACAGGTGCAAAAACTTTAGCAGGTTCGAAAGATGAAAAAATTACTGAGGGACTAGATGGCTTAAGAGAAAGATTAAATGATTATTATAAACTTGGTGCTAGATTTACCAAATGGAGAGGTGTTTATATTATCTCTGATAAATACCCAAGCAAGTTATCAATATCAGCTAACGCTCATGCTTTAGCTAGATACGCTGCGCTAGCACAAGAAGCTGGCATGGTGCCAATTGTAGAGCCAGAAGTTTTAATGGATGGAAATCACTCAGCTAAGGATTGTTTTAATAAAACGTCTGAGGTTATTAAAAGATGTTATGACGAATTATATTTAAATAAAGTTGATATGAAAGGTACAATTTTAAAACCGAATATGATTCTGCCTGGTACAGACTCAAATGAGTCGATTTCTAATAACGAAGTAGCTGAAATGACATTAGAATGCTTAAAGAATAATGTACCATCTGAAGTTCCAGGTGTGGCATTCTTATCTGGTGGACAGTCAGAAATTGAGGCAACAAATAATCTCAATGAAATTAATGTAAAAAATGACTCTAGCTTTAAAATGACTTATTCTTATGGACGAGCTCTTCAACAAAGCGCTTTAAAATTTTGGTCTAATGACATTAATAATATTAAAGGAACTCAAGAAGTGTTTGATCATCGAGCTAGAATGTGTACTTTAGCAGCACAAGGTAAATGGTCAGAAAGTATTGAAAATTCAAAATAAAAGATTTATTTATTTAATCTCTCCTACAAAAATAGTCTATAATACTTTTTTTAAATCTCTTGAGCTCGTCTTGAAATCAAAAAAGGTTAGTTTTTTTCAACTTAGATTAAAAAATGAAAAATTAAGTAAAAAAATTCTGATTTCAAAAAGAATTTTACCTATCTGTAAAAAATATAAAGTAAAATTTTTAGTAAATGATGATCCTGTACTTGCGTTAAAAGTTAATGCAGATGGTTGTCATTTAGGTCAAAAAGATATGAACATAGTGGAAGCAAGAAAAATTTTAAAGAATAAAATAATTGGAATTACGTGCCATAACTCTATTAAATTAGCAAGGAATGCATTAATAAGTGGAGCAAATTATATTGCGATTGGCGCTTTTTACAAAACGAAAACAAAAAAAATAAGATTTAGGGCAAAACCTTATATTTTAAGAAAAATTAAAAAAATAACTAAAAATCCTATTGTTGCAATTGGTGGTATTAATGAAAAAAATTATAAAAAACTTTTGTTGAACAAAGCAAACTTTTTGGCTATTTCAGGCTATATTTGGAATAATAAAAAATACAATCCTAATGAAGCAATAGAAAGATTAAAATGAAAATAAATGCAACTGAAATAAGGGTTGGAATGATATTAGAACTTAAAGATGATTTGTGGGAAGTGCTAAAAACTCAACATGTTAAACCTGGCAAAGGTGGAGCATTTGCTCAAGTAGAAATGAAAAGTCTAAATAAAAATACAAAACTTAATGAAAGATTTAGATCAAGTGAAACTGTGGAAAAAGCATCTTTGGAGGAGATAAAATTTAATTACCTTTATGATGACGAAATAGATTATTTTTTTATGAATCCAGAAAATTTTGAGCAGATTAATATTAAAAAAGATATTGTTGGAGACAAAGGAAAAATGTTAACTGAAAATTTAGAGGTTACAATAAATTTCCATGATGAAACACCTTTAAGTGTTAATCTACCAAATCAAATAAAAAGTAAAATTGAAACTACTGATGCAGCATTAAAAGGTCAAACCGTTTCATCTTCCTATAAGCCAGCAATTCTTGATAATGGACTAAGTATTCAAGTTCCTCCGTTTATAGAAAGTGGAGATGAAATAATTGTTGATACAAGAACAATTGAATATGTAAAAAAAGTGTAATTGATGAATTCGATATCTCCAAATTTAAATATTATGATAAAAGCATGTGAAAAGGCCTCTAAAGTAATTATTCGGGATTTTGGTGAAATTGAAAATTTACAAGTTTCCAAAAAAGGCCCAAGGGACTTTGTAACTAAGACAGATAAAAAAGTAGAAAAAATACTAATTGAAGAACTTTCAAAAGTAAAAAAAAATTATTCCTTCATTACAGAAGAAAGTGGAATTATCAAAAACACGAATGAAGATGCAATTTGGATAATTGATCCGATAGATGGAACAATTAATTTTATGCATGGAATACCCCACTTTGCTATATCAATAGCTTTGAGAGTCAATGGTGAATTGAAATCTGGGTTAATTTTTGATCCAATTAAAAATGAAATGTTTTATGCTGAAAAAAGTAGTGGAGCATACTTCAACAATCATAGAGTAAGAGTTTCAAATAAAATTGATTTGGAAGAATGTTTGTTTTCCTCTAATAGCTATGGAGTAAAATATGCAACTCCGAATTTAAACATGAGAAATACTGGATGTGCAGCTCTTGATTTAGCATATGTAGGATCCGGAAGATTGGATGGTTTTTTTCATAACAAATTAAATATTTGGGATATAGCAGCTGGTATTTTAATTATAGATGAGGCTGGAGGTAAAGTTAGTGACATTAGTGAGTTTGGTGATGAGGCTATAAACATAAGAGCTTCAAACAGTAATATTTACCAAAAAATGCTTAAAAAAATAACAAACTTTTAATTGTTTTAAAGATTACTTTTGTTATAAACCCTCCATTATGAAAAAAAATTTACACCCAAACTATCATAAAATTAGAGTTGAAATGACTGATGGGTCTCAATTTGAAACTAAATCTACGTGGGGGTCTGAAGGAGAAGTTCTTAAGTTAGAAATTGACCCAAAATCGCATGCTGCCTGGACAGGTGGTAAGCAAAAAATATTAGATAAAGGTAGAATAAGTAAATTCAATAAAAAATTCCAAAACTTTAGATCAGAGAAAAATAGTTAATGTCTAACGCACCTTTAATGCCAATGGCAACTGCCGTATGGCTAGTTGAAAACACTACGCTTACTTTTAAACAAATTGCAGATTTTTGCAAACTTCATGAGGTAGAAATTCAAGGAATAGCTGATGGAGAAGTCGCAAAAGGTATAGTTGGTTACAACCCAATAATATCTGGTCAACTTTCTAGAGAAGAAATTAACTTATCATCTGAGGACAACAACAGACCATTAAATTTAAAAACTAATGATGTTGAGATTGAAAATACAGAAAAGAAAATTAAGAAATATATACCTTTATCAAAACGTCAAGATAAACCAGACTCTGCTCTATGGTTAATTAAACAACATAGCATTTTAAAAGATTCTCAAATAGCAAAGCTAGTTGGGGTTACTAAAAACTCAGTCACAGCAATCAGGAATAAAAGTTATTGGAACTTTAATAATCTCAATGCGAAAGATCCTGTTGCCATGGGATTATTTTCTCAAAAAGAACTTGTTGAAGCCATTGAAAAAGCAGAAAGGCGAATTAAAAGAGAAAAAAGAGAGAAGGAAAAAACACAGAACACAAAGTAGAATGAATAATAATAGACAAATAATTTATAAAGTGATAATCAATGCCACTTTTTGGAGGTTTTTATTAAAATAGAAGTAAAAGATAATAATATTGAACAAGCACTGAGAGTTTTGAAAAGAAAACTTCAGAGAGACGGTTTTTTTAAAATTATAAAATTAAAAAATACTTACGAAAAACCATCAGAAAAGAAAAAAAGAATTCTTCAAGAAAACATTAAAAGAGTTAAGAAACTTAACAAACTTAAAAATAGATTATAATATATTAACTTTTCTTCAAATAAGAAATTAGATATTGAAGCATTACATGCATCAAAATATGATGTGCATCTTCAGAAATTCCATAGTTCATTGCATTAACATGAATAGATATATTACAATTTCTTTTTAAATATCCACCATTAAATCCACTAAAACCAATAGTTTTTACGCCTTTTTTCTTTGCATATTTTATAACTTCTTTTATGTTTTTTGAATTTCCTGAAGAACTTATAATTATTAGCAAGTCATTTTTTTCAAACAAACTTTCGGCTTGATATTTAAATATTTGATCATAACTAAAATCATTTCCTATAGCAGTAATTGTCTCTATCGTACTAGATAAACTTATTACTTTTGGTTTCAATTTTGAATGTTGTCTTAAAAACTTTAAGTAATCACAAACATAATGATTAGAAATCGCTGCTGAGCCACCATTTCCACAAACATAAATTGTATTTTTTTTCTCAGAAACTTTTTTTATCTCTATAGCTGCTCTTTCAATATTTTGGATATTTGACTTCAAAATAGAGCTATTTAGATTTTTTAAATAATTTTCTAGAAAATTTTTAATATTATTTTTCACAACTAATTTTTTAGTTAATTAGATTAAATTATTTATATACATTATTTATTTATAATGTATAAATCTTTTTTCAAATCGCGGGGTGGAGCAGCCTGGTAGCTCGCAAGGCTCATAACCTTGAGGTCGGCGGTTCAAATCCGTCCCCCGCAACCAATGCTATATTTTAAATTTAGACTTCTTAGTGTCTATCAAAAATCCTTTAACGGTATCTCTTGTAAGTTCTTGAAAACTTTTACCAAATTTTTCAATTTTTTCAATTATAGAGGGTGGTACTGTAATTATGTGACACCCTAATTGTTTTGCTTGAATATAGTTGTATGGCTCTCTCGTACTTGCCCAAAGTATCTCTACATTTTTGTAATTTTTAGAAATCTTAATACTTTTTTTAAATTCTGGCACCGGATCTTTTCCTGCATCGGCCATTCGTCCTCCAAATATAGATATTATTACTTTTGTTTTTTTATCTATTTTTTTTAATATTTTTTTGGTTTGTTTAGCTGTAAATACTGCTGTTATATTTATTTTTACTTTATTTTTATTTAAAGAATTTATAACACTTCCCATAAATTTTCCTTTAGAATTAGTTACGGGAACTTTTACAAAAACATTTTTTCCCCATTTATTAATTTTATTACCCTGCAATATCATTTCTCTTGGATTGTCAGCAAATACTTCACAAGAAACAGATTTTTTTGTAATGGAGAGTATATATTTAGAATATTTTGTATAATCTATAGCTCCAGCTTTTCTCATTAAGCTAGGGTTGGTAGTAAATCCTTTAACTATTTTTTTTTTATTAAACTTTTTTATTTCGTTTATATTAGCAATATCACAAAAAATTTTAGTCAAATTATAAACTCTTAACTATTTCCTCTGTCATTTTTTTTGCATCAGCAAAAAGCATCAAAGTGTTATCTCTGTAAAAAAGATCGTTATCAATTCCAGCATAACCTGGTGACAAGCTTCTTTTGACAAACAAAACTGATTTACTTTTTTCAACGTCCAAAACTGGCATACCATATATTGGGCTCTGGGGATCAGATTTGGCCACAGGGTTAGTTACATCATTTGCTCCAATTACATATGCCACATCACAATTTGCAAAATCATTATTTATTTCCTCTAATTCAAATACCTCATCATATGGCACATTAGCCTCAGCCAATAATACATTCATATGTCCAGGCATTCTTCCCGCAACTGGATGAATTGCATAAGAAACTTTTACTCCATTTTTCTTCAATGCATCTACCATTTCTCTTAACGCGTGTTGTGCTTGGGCTACAGCCATTCCATAACCAGGGACAATAATTACAGAAGACGCATTTTTCATTAGAAAAGCTGCATCATCTGCATTTCCACTTTTTGTAGGTTTTTGCTCTTTGCTTTTAGAAGATGAAGTTTGATCAGTTGCACCCCATCCCCCTAGAATGACATTAAAGAATGATCTATTCATTCCTTTACACATTATATATGAGAGAATTGCTCCAGATGATCCAACCAATGCTCCTGTAATAATTAAAGCTGTATTTTCTAATGTAAATCCGATTCCGGCTGCCGCCCAACCAGAGTATGAATTTAGCATTGAAATTACTACTGGCATATCTGCTCCTCCAATTGGGATAATCAGCAAAACTCCGACGAAAAAAGAAATACCCACAATTGTCCAAAAAATATTTGGTGATTGAGATCTACATAAATAATAAATTAAAAAAATAATTGTCAGCCCTATAAATAGATTAATAAAATGCTGTCCTTTAAAAGTTATTGGCGCTCCTGACATTATTCCTCTAAGTTTTAAAAAAGCTATTATTGAACCAGAAAATGTAATCGCTCCAATAGCAGCACCTAATGACATCTCAATTAAACTTGCAAGTTTTATATTGCCTATGCTGCCAAGATTGAAAGCTTCTGGGTTCAAAAATGCAGAAATTGCGACAAATACTGCTGCTAAACCAACTAAACTATGAAAACCTGCAACAAGTTCTGGCATTGCAGTCATTGGGATTCTAAAAGCTATAAATGAACCGATAGATCCTCCAATTACTAGGAATATAAAAACATAAATAAAGCCCGAGCCAAAATTTCCAACTGACAAGAAAGTAACAATTATTGCTATTACCATACCAGCAATTCCAAAATAATTTCCTTGTCTTGATGTTTCTGGAGAAGATAGACCTCTAAGCGCTAAGATAAATAAAATCCCTGAAATTAAGTAAAAGGTTGCTGAGAGATTTGCTGACATAAATTAATTTTATTTTTTCTTTTTCTTATACATTTGAAGCATTCTTTGAGTGACTAAAAATCCTCCAAAAATATTCACCGCTGCTAAAATAATTGCAAGAAATCCAAATATACTTGAAGTTTCAAAAATTTTACCTGAGCTGCTTGCTAAAGCTGCAATAATCGCACCTACAATGATTACTGAAGAAATTGCATTTGTAACTGACATTAAAGGTGTATGTAGAGATGGTGTTACACTCCAAACTACATAATAACCAACAAAAATTGACAATATAAATATACTAAATCTGAATATAAAAGGATCTATTTCCATAATTATTTTATTAAGGTTTTCTCTATAATTTCATCTTCTAAATTTATATTTATTTTTTTGTTTTCTTTATCATATAAATTACTAACAAAATTGAACATATTTTTTGCGTATAAATTTGAAGCAGAATTTGGAAGTTTATTCAAAATGTTGCTATCTCCCATTATTTTTATTCCATTATGATCTATAATTTCATTAACTTTTGTGAGTTCGGAATTTCCTCCCTGGGAAGCTGCAAGATCATAAATTACAGATCCGCTTTGCATCACCTCGATCATATCTTTTTTAATAATTAGAGGTGCTTTTTTTCCTGGTATCAAAGCAGTACAAATGATGATATCAGTTTTTTTTAGTGTCTCCTTTAATAAATTTTCTTGTTTTTGTTTAAATTCTTCAGATGCTTCTTTTGCATACCCACCTTCTGTCTCTAAATTTTCTGCCCCTTCAACAATAAGGAATTTGCCACCTAAACTTTCAACCTGTTCTTTTGATGCTAATCTTACATCAGTCGCATAAACTATAGCACCCATTCTTTTTGCTGTTGCAATAGCTTGTAAACCCGCAACACCTGCTCCAACTACAAGTACTCTGGCAGCGGGTATTGTCCCTGCTGCAGTCATCATCATAGGTATAGCTTTTTGATAATATGCAAATGAGTCTACGACAGCCTTGTAACCTGCTAAATTTGCTTGAGATGAAAGAATATCCATTGATTGAGCTCTTGTAATTCTTGGCAAAAGTTCAAGTGAAAAACAATTTATTTTATTATCTAAAAGTCTTTTTATTTTTTCGTTGTTAGAGTAAGGATTGAGAACACCTATTAAAATTTGCTCATTTTTTAATTTTTTAAAATTCTCTTCACTTATTAAATTCATTTGTAAAAGGAGATTAGCCTGTGATAGAACATTTTCATTATTATCTAATATTTCTACGCCTTCATTAATAAATTGCTGATCAGAAATACCTAGATGTTCGCCATATCCTTTTGGCAAGACTATATTTAGATCTAAAGATTTATATTTTTTAATTATTTCTGGAGTAACAGCAACACGTTTCTCTATTTCTAAGTTTTCTTTTATTGAACCTATTTTCATTTATATGAGAAAAATTGCCATTAATACTAAAACAAAAATTACAGCAACGCTTCCCCAAAGAACAAATTTGGTAAAATTATCCCAAGTTTTTTTATGGCTTTCATTATCCATAATTCTATTTCTGCCTTGCTTTAAATTTTGGATTTTTTTTGTTAATTATGTAAACTCTTCCTCTTCTTCTTACCAGTTTCGAGTTTAAATCTCTTTTTTTTAACGATTTTAAAGAACTTGCGATTTTCATTTTAAATTTTAAACCTTAATAAACGAAGCTATATAATGTTTCAAACTTTTTTTTCCAAACCTTTTAATTATTTTATTATTAAATGACAAGTTAGTAAGAGCAGATGCATATCTCTCACCCTCTCTTTTAGGTAAAAACTTAATTTTACAACCAAACATTTTTGCCACATCAATAATACTGTGACTTTTTTTATTTGAAATACTATAATGTCGAGATCTTTTTTTCTTCCATGCCTCAATACATACTTTAATAGTATCATCAATATGGGTAAATCTTCTAGATTGATTTCCTGGTTTTACAACTGTTAGGGGTTTTTTATTTTTATATTGATGTTGAAAAATTCCAATTACAGTAGCCATATCGCCAATTTCAATTTGTCCGGGTCCATATACGTTAAAAAAATATACTATTTCATATTTAAATTTAAACCACTTCTTAAAGTTTTCTAATAATTCAAGATTCTTTGATTTTGTAAAAGCATAAGGCGAAAGATTTTTGTCATTTCCATTATTACCAAAACTTGCAGAAGTAGCAGAATAAATAAGATTTATTTTATTTTCTAAACAAAATTTAAATACAGCTTTAGATCCAATTGAATTCGATTGATAACATTCGTCAAATTTTTTAAAGCTTTGATATATTCTAGAAAATTCTCCAAAATGAAAAATTGAATTAATATTTTTTTTTTTTTTATTTAATATTTTTTTAATATATAAAGTGTTTCCTTTAAAATATTTTACTTTAGAGCTTTTTATATGATTTTTTTTATTTCCAGTTGAATAATTATCTAAACTTATAATTTTAAATTTTGTTTTATTATTTAAAAATTTAATTAAGTTAGAACCTACAAAACCAGCTCCTCCAGTGACTACTATTATATTTTTCATTGAAAAGCCTGGCAACGTCCTACTCTTCCATGTCTTAAGACAAAGTACCATTGGCGCAGAAAGGCTTGACTTCCGAGTTCGGAATGGGATCGGGTATTTCCCTTTCGCAATAATTACCAGGCAGATTTTAATAGAGTAAATTAAAGTTATTGTAAAGCTTTAAATGTTTTGTATTTTATTTTTAAATATCAAAAATGAGTAAATATTACAAATCTTCACATATTATAATTATTTATAAAAAAAAGTTTTTATTACAAAAAAGAGACAAGTATAAAAAAATTCATTTTCCAGGTTTCTGGGGTTTGTTTGGTGGTAAAAATTTAAAAAGTGAAAGTAGTATTCAAGGTATTGAAAGAGAAATTCAGGAAGAAATAAATATAAAACTTAAAAAACCAAGATATTTATTTAAACTAAAGATTTTAGGAAAAGATTTGATTGTTCCTAGAGAAATTCAATATTTTATAAAAAATGTAAAAAAACTACCTAAAAGTTTTAATTTAATTGAGGGCGAAGATTATGGTTTTTTTTCTTTTAAAGAAATCCACAAATTAAAAATTAATAGTTTTGATTTATCTGCAATTAGTTTTTATCATTATAATAATATAAAAAAAGAAAAATTAATTCCAAAAAAATAATTCTTTTTCAAATTTAATTATTTATGTTATAGAACGATGATGTTTAAATCTCTAATTATAAGTGGTCCTCTAGCACAAGATCATGAATTTATATACCCGTTTTACAGGCTCTTGGAAGAAAAATCAAAACTTGATGTTTGTCTTATAGGAGGCAAACCCGTGCAAGGAATTTTAGGTACTCAATTGCCTCCAAATAAAAATTATCCTGTTAAAGATATTGATGAAGTAGATTTTAAAAACTATGAACTTCTTGTTCTGCCTGGTGGAGTAAAATCAATGGAAAAAATAAGAACAAACAAAAACTTAATAAAGTTTATAAAAGACTTTTATGAAAGTAATGAAACAAATATTATTGCATGTATATGTAGTGGCGCACAATTATTAATATCAGCGGGTTTAGTCAAAGGTAAAAAAATATCTGGCTATTATAGTATGCAAGATGATATTACAAATGCCGGTGGTATTTATGTAGATGAAGAAGTGGTTTATGATAAACGAATTTATACCACTGCACACTACAAAGATATGGGTCCATGGCTAAAGGCAGCTATAGATCATATAAATGCAAATTAATTCGAATTTTTTTACTAAGAATTTATTTCAGAAACCTTGGGGAGAAGAATATGTAATTTTTAATTACAAAAATAAAATTGCTGTTACTTTTTTAAAAATCAAACCTGACCAAAAGACATCTTTACATTGTCACTCGATAAAAAAAACTGGCTTTATCATCCTTAGTGGTGAGGCAAATGTACAAATTGGGATTTATAAAAAAAACACGTTTAAATATAAACCTGTTTCAAGATTGGTCTTCAGACCTGGTCTATTTCATAGAATAAGTAATAAATCGAGACAGAATTTATACGCATTAGAATTTGAAAACCCATATATCAAGAAAGATTTGGTTAGACTTTCAGATGAATATGGAAGATCAAAAAAAAGTTATGAAGGAAAAAAATATTCAAATCCTATTCCTAAAAATTATCTAAAATTAAAAATACCAAATAAAAAAAAAGTTAACAAATATAAATTTAAAAATACTGAAATATATTTAAAATATTTGAAAAATTCCAAAGATCTTGGGAGATCCTTTTCAAAAGCGTCTGTTGCAATCATTGATGGAAAAGTTTGTGATAAAAATAATCAAGTTGTTATACAATCTGGTGAAGTAATAAAATATGAAACCTTGGCAATTTTAGTGAGAAAATTTTTAATAAAAAAAAAATTATTAATTATGATTGTTAAAAAATGAAAAAAAAAAAAATTATTATTACAGGTGGGGCTGGCTTTATTGGTAGTCACCTAGCTGAAAAAGTTCATAATCTAGGACACAATGTTATTGTGATTGATAACTTTTCTGCTGGAAATTTAGAAAACTTAAATAAATTAAAAAAAAAAATTAAAATAATTAAAGCTGATATTAAAAACTCTATAGAGATAAATAAATACTTTAAAAAAGTAGACATAGTTTTTCACTTAGCTGCACTTGCAGATATTGTTCCAAGTATACAAAAACCAACAGATTACTTCGAAGCTAATGTTGTTGGAACCTATAATATTCTAAATGCATGCGTATTAAATAATGTTAAAAAGATTGTTTATACAGCATCTGCGTCCTGCTATGGTATATCTAAAGATCTTCCAACAAAAGAAAGTTCAAAAACTAATACAGAATATCCTTATGCTTTAACAAAAAAACTGGGTGAGGATATGGTTTTACATTGGGGCAAAGTTTACAACCTAAACTTTACTTCATTAAGACTCTTTAATGTGTATGGTCCAAGGTCAAGAACATCAGGGACATATGGTGCTATGTTCGGGGTATTTCTTGCACAAAAATTAGCAAATAAACCTTTCACAATTGTAGGGTCAGGAAATCAATGTAGAGATTTTACTTTTGTTACAGATGTTGTTGATGCATTTATTTTAGCTGGATTTAAAAAAAAGTCTAAGAATGAAATATTTAACGTTGGAAGTGGAATACCTGTTTCAGTAAATAAAATCGCAAGTCTCCTAAAAGGAAAAAAAATTTACATTCCAAAACGGCCTGGAGAACCATTTAAAACTTTTGCAGATATTTCAAGAATTAAAAGTAAACTTAAATGGAAACCAAAAGTAAAAATTGAAGATGGAATTAGGGTGATGCTTAAAAACATAAATTATTGGAAAAAAGCTCCAGTTTGGAATTCTAAAACTATTCAAACTGCAACCAAGGATTGGTTTAAATATTTAAAATGAAAAACAAAATAGTTTCAGAAAAAAACGTGATTTTTTTTAATAATTTGAGAAAAAAGAAAAAAGTAGTTTTATGTCATGGAGTGTTTGACCTGTTGCATCTAGGTCACATAGAACATTTCAAATCTGCAAAGAAGTTTGGTGATATTTTAGTTGTATCTGTAACACATGAAAAATTTGTAAACAAAGGCCCAGGAAAACCTGTTTTTAATCAATCTCAAAGAATGGAATATTTAAGCAATATTGATATTGTTGATTACGTATGTCCTAGTAATACTGCTTCATCTTTAGATGTTATTAATTTAATTAAACCTCATGTGTATGTAAAAGGACCTGATTATAAGAAAACTTCTGATG
>CACCLG010000014.1 GCA_902546765.1 uncultured Pelagibacteraceae bacterium
TGGTCCAGCGATCCATTTGTTGCAACTATTAAAGAGGATAAGCTTTATGGAAGAGGTTCGTGTGATATGAAAGGTTTTATTGCATGCACACTTGCTTATGCACCCATTTTTAAAGACAGTGATTTAGATAGAGATATTCATTTTTGTTATACATTTGATGAAGAGACTGCTTGTATTGGTGCGCCTTTATTAATTAAAGAATTAAAAAAGAGAGATATTAAAGATGGTATTTGTATTATTGGTGAACCCACAAATATGAAAATTATCGATGCTCATAAAGGTATGAATGAATATACGGTTCATTTTGGAGGACTTGCTGGTCATAGTTCTAAACCTCACTTAGGAGTAAGTGCAGTTGAATACGCATCAAGATATGTAAATAAACTTTTAGAAATTAGAGAAAGCCTAAAACAAAGAGGACCAAAAGATTGCATATTTGATCCACCACATTCAACTTTATCTGTTGGAGGGATTAAAGGAGGTATAGCTCACAATGTTATTGCAGATAAGTGCAGTGTTGAATGGGAAACAAGACCAGTTGTAAAAAAAGATGCAGATTTTGTAACTCAAGAAATTGATAAATATGCTAATGAAATTTTATTGCCTGAAATGAAAAAAGTATTTCCAAATTCATTTATCAAAAAAGAAGTAATTGGTGAGGTTATTGGGTTTGATAGATTAGATCAGTCTGAAGCTTGTGAGTTTGTATCAAGTATTACAGGAGATAATTCTAGACAAGTTGTATCCTTTGGAACTGAAGCTGGTTTATTTCAAGAGGTAGGTATTAGTACTGTCGTTTGTGGACCAGGTTCAATTGAACAAGCACATAAAATTGATGAATTTATAGAACTGAATGAATTGAAAAAGTGTCTTAAGTTTTTAGAGGGTGTAAAAAATAAATCTATAAATTAGTTCCAACCACCAACCGATTTAACTTCCAAAAATTCAAGTAGGCCCTCTTTACCAGCCTCTCGACCAATACCAGAATGCTTAAAGCCACCAAATGGAGCATCAACTGCAATACCAGCACCGTTAACATCAACCATTCCTGATCTAAGTTTTCTTGCTACTCTTTGAACTTTATCGTTGTCTTGGGTTTGAATATAATTTGTTAACCCATAATCAGTATCATTTGCAATCTGAATAGCTTCTTCCTCAGTTTCAAATGGAATAACAGATAAAACTGGACCAAAAATTTCAGTTCTTGCAATTTCCATATCATTATTAACATCTGCAAATACTGTAGGTTTTACATAGTAACCATCATTTAATCCATCCGGTTTTCCAGGTCCACCAGCAACTAATTTTGCTCCCTCATCAATTCCTTTTTGGATAAGTCCTTGGATTTTATTAAATTGTGTTTCTGAAATAACTGGACCTATGTGTTCGCCTTCTTTATTTGGATCATCTACTTTAAATTCACTTGCATACTTTCTTAATCTTTCAACAGCTTCATCGTAAATTGGTTTTTCAACCAACATTCTTGTTGGAGCATTACAAGATTGTCCTGAGTTTCTAAAACATCTTAAAGCACCTCTTTCAATAGCTTCTGCATCTGCATCTTTAAATATAATGTTTGCACCTTTTCCACCTAATTCTAAACTTACTCTTTTAAAATCTTTTGCTGCGTTTTGTGAAATTAAGGCCCCTGCTCTTGTTGAGCCTGTAAATGAAATCATATTGACGTCAGGGTGACTTGTTAAGGCATCACCTGTAGTTGCGCCGTCTCCATTTACTAAATTAAATACACCTTTTGGAAATTTTGCTTCATCTATTAATTCTGCAATAATCATAGCAGATAAGGGTGCTAAATCTGATGGTTTTAATATCATTGTACAACCAGATGCTAATGCTGGAATAACTTTTAATGTAACTTGGTTAATTGGCCAATTCCATGGTGTAATTAATGCACAAACACCTTTTGGTTCATATATCAATCTTTGATTTTTTGCGTGTTCTCCTAGTGGTTTTTCAAACTCAAATTCTTTTAAATAACGAATGAATGATTTTGTATGACTAGCACCAGTTCCTGTCTGAAGTTTTAATGCAAAATCTTTTGGTGCTCCCATTTCCTGAATAATTGCATCAGTAATATCGTTCCATCTTTTTTTATAAAGTGTGTAAAAGTTTTCTAATAAACTTAATCGCTCCTCTTTTGAAGAAAATCCCCATGTTTTAAAAGCTTCTTTAGCAGCTAACACTGCATCATTAACATCTTCTTTTCCACCTAAGGAAATAACTGCACAACTTTTTTCAGTTGCAGGATTTATAACTTGAATATCTTTTGGATTTTTTGGTGCAACCCACGAACCATTAATATAAAAATTTTTCTTTTCAATCATGCGCGCAAATTATCCTTTCTTTATGATTTTGCAAATAAATTTGTTAATTCGTAAACAATTGTAGCAGCAGCAAGAGAAGTAACTTCAGCATGATCATATGCAGGTGCAACTTCTACGACATCTGCCGAGATCAAATTTAAACCTGACAATCCTCTTAGGACATTAACCATTTCTCTAGTGGTCATCCCTGCTATTTCAGGTGTTCCTGTTCCTGGTGCAAAAGCTGGGTCAAGAACATCAATATCAATAGATAAGTACAAAGCATTATCTCCAACTCTTTTTTTAATTCTTTCTGCAATTTTATCTGTTCCCTCAGTTTGAAATTCATCACAATGAATAATTTTAAATCCAAAACTTTCATCATTCTTTATGTCATCTCTGCTGTATAAAGGTCCTCTTATACCAACATGCATAGAAGCATCATCTAGAAATAAATTTTCTTCTCGGGCTCTTCTAAAAGGAGTTCCATGTGTATAGGGTGCACCAAAATAAGTATCCCAAGTATCTAAATGAGCATCAAAATGGACCAAAGATACTGGACCGTTATTCTTTTTATTTGCGGCTCTTAATAATGGCACTGCAATTGTATGATCACCGCCAAGACTAATAATTCCACCTACTTTACTCAATAAATCTGTTGCGCCTACCTCAATTTGTTTAATGGCTTCATCAATATTAAATGGGTTACAAGCTATATCCCCTGCATCTGCAACTTGTTGAACTTTAAACGGCTCAACATCATAACTTGGATGATAATTAGTTCTTAAATGTCTTGAGGCTTGTCGAATACTTTGAGGTCCAAATCTTGCGCCAGGTCTGTAACTTGTTCCACTATCAAATGGAATTCCAACAATTGCAACATCACAACTTTCAACATCTCTTAATTCTGGCAATCTTGCAAATGTGCTTGGTCCTGCATACCTAGGAACTTTTGTTCCACTAACTGGTTGAACTGGATTTTTATTTCTTTCTTTTTTCATTTTATAAAAATCTAAGATAATATTATCTTGTCTAATTCGTCTATAATTAATTAATGAGAATTTTAATATTATTGTTGTTTTGTTTAAATATTAATTACGTAAATGCTGATGAAATTTATAACTTACTTAAGATACCAAATTTAGAAATTTTTAAATTAAAAAGTAAAAATAATATTCGATATTTAAATTCAAATAATGATTTTAAAATTGGTGTAGATGACAACATTACTTGTAAAAAGACAAAAAAAATTAATTTAGATAAAAAATTTCCAGTTATTGAAAAAAATCTTAGTTTATATAATTCAAATTTTCTAAAAAAAATTCAGCTAAAATATATAGTTTTATGTGAGGATTTATTTATTTCAGAGATAAATACTGGCGGAATACCCGATACTCAGAAAAGAACACTTATATTAGATATAAATTTTAATCAAAAGCATTTTGAAAGAATGATCCATCATGAAATTTTTCATATGATCCAAAGCAGTCACCAAAATTACTTTGATGAAGAATTATTTTCAAATTTAAATGAACCAAACTTCACTTATGCTGAATGCTCTACTTGTTCCGATAGACTTAATTTAGATTTATATGAAAATACAAAGGGATTTTTAACTGAATATTCAAAATCAATTCCATCTGAGGATATGGCAGAAATTTTTTCTTTTTTAATGATTAATAAATCTAAGATGAATGAAATAATTCAGGAGGACAATATTTTAAGAAATAAAGTTGATTTAATTAAGTCTGGATTATCAAAAATTGATAACAATATTTTATGATCAAAGCAGTTAAGGCATCACTATCAGAAAAAATATTATTTATATTTTTAATTTGTCTTGGAATTTTTGCTTTTACATTTTTTTTTTTACTAAAAAATAAATGCCTGTCAGTTAAAGAAGTAAATTTAGAAAAAGTAAATTTTCCTGATCCTGAAAATATAGCAATTATGAATGTTGAGTGTGGAAATGTGGTGATTGAATTATATCCTGAAATTTCACCTAACTCTGTTGAAAGATTTAAAACTTTAATTAACAAAGGCCTATATGATGGATCAGCTTTTTATAAAGTTATTGAAAATACTTTAGTGCAGGCAGGAGATTTAGAATATGGAAAAAAAGAATATTTAGATTATTCAAAAATAGGAAGTGGTAAATCAAAACTTGGAAGCCTTAAATCGGAACTGAATGATGATTTTGAGTTTACGGAAGGTAGTGTTGGATTTGCAAGATCAACCGAATTTAATACAGAGGATAGCGAGTTTTTTATTACACTAAAAGAAATACCTATTTATCAAGGTGAGTATACTCCACTAGGTAAAGTGATATATGGTTTAGATATTTTAGAGAAAATAAAAACAGGCAATAAAGCAATATACGTGCTTAGGCCTGATTTTATTAATTCTTTTAAAATGTTAAATGCTAATTAACCAAAGGTTTTCCAGTTAGAAGAGTATGTTTAATTCTATCCTGAGTTTGTTTTGTTTCAATCAACCTCATAAAAGATTCTAATTCTAATTTATAAAGATCATCCTCTGATAAAGTCTTATCTAAATTTGTATCACCACCACTCAAAACATTAGCAAGTTGTGTTCCAACATATATTCCATGATCTAGAATAATTTTTTCATTATATAATTTCTCTAAAATTTTAATCATCTTTTCTTTCAGAGGTTTTCCTGATAATTTAAATTTACACTCTTCTGGTGGAATAAAATCGTTATTTTGGTTTATAAGTTTTCTTGCCTCTTCAAAAAGACTATTTCTATTCATGATTTTTTTATCTTCGGGTTTTAAATATTTTAAAGGTTCTGCCTCAACAGGTGACGTTGCAGTTTTTGCGTAGCCAATGATATCAAAAACCTTTAGAGGAGCATAATCAGGGTCTAATTTTGCTTCATCAGTTTTTGACCATCTCCACAACATCTCTTTACATCCACCACCGGCTGGAACTAATCCAACAATTGTTTCTACAAGACCAACTACAATATTTGTATGAGATGCAACGAAGTTACTTTGAACTAAAACTTCAAAACCTCCACCCAAAGTAAGTCCAGATGGTGCCGACACTACCGGATGTTTTGAGTATTTCAAAGTTTTGCAAGTATCTTGGAAATATTTAATAAATTTTTCTATAGATTTAAAATCACCTTTGTCAGCAAAATTCATAGTGTAACTTAAATTCACACCTGCAGAAAATTGCATACTTTCATTCATAACAATTAAAGGTTTATCGGTTGCATTTTTTAACGCATCCATAGAATCATAATCTAATGCACAAGCTTTTGTTGTAAATTCAACAATATTAAAATCTTTAAATCGGTGGATTTCTGCTGATTTATTTTTATCTACCTTTATTGCTGATGGTCTAATTTTTCCAAGTGTTTCAATATCAGTATAAAGCTGTCTTTCTCCATAAAAGTTCTCGTTTTTTGATTTTGACAAATTTTCTAAAAAATCATTATTTTCAAAATTATCAATCCTTGAAAAAAAGTTTTCTACACCAATAGATTTTAACATTTCGAAAGGACCCATAGCCCAATTGAAACCAAGTCTCATTGCTTCATCTATATCGTTAAACTTATCTGTTATTCCTGGGACAAGAGATGATGCATATTTAATTATTTTAGAAATTACTTCCCAGGCATATTCCCCATATTTATCTTTTCGGTTAATTAAATTATTTATATCTACAGTTTCAATTCCTAAGTCTATTTTTTTTGAGGATGTATATTCACCTGTTTCTAAATTAATAGCCTCTAGCACTTTTTGATTATCGTTTTTATTCATTCTATAAAAACCACCTTTTCCTTTTCGACCTGTGTAACCAGTATCAATTAATTTTTTTACAAATGGAATTTCTTTTGCGACAATTTGAAATTCATCTTTATCTGAAAGCTCTTTTATAAAACTTTTTAAAACATCAGCCATCAAATCGATTCCAATTAGGTCATATAAACCAAAAACACCAGTTTTAGGGATACCCATTGGTCTACCAAAAACTGCATCTGCTTCTTCAATGGATAATTTCATTCTAAATGCTTCTGTCATAGCTACTTGCATTGCATAAACGCCGATTCTATTTCCTAAGAAACCAGGAGTATCGTTGCAGACAATAGCTCCTTTGCCTAACTCAATTTCGCAAAATTTTTTAAGTGAATTTATTTTTTTTAAATCATTATTCTCATTTTTAACAATTTCTAATAGTCCCATGTATCTAACTGGGTTAAAGAAATGTGTTATACAAAAATCTTTTTTTTCCTCTTCAGTTAATTTTTCTGACAAAACTTTTATTGGAATTGAAGAAGTGTTAGATGAGACGATTGCACCCTGTTTTCTATTCTTAAAAATTTTTTCATAAATATTGTGCTTGATATCAATTCTTTCGACAACTGCCTCAACAACCCAGTCAGCTTCTTTTACTACATCAAAATTTTCATTGATGTTTCCAACTTTAATATTTTCAATTTTTGTTTTATCCAATAGTAAGGGTGGCCTCGATTTATGAATTCTATCCCTTGCTTTTTTAGATATTTCTGTTGTTAAATCTAAAAGAGTTACAGGTATATTGGCATTGCAAAGATGTGCCGCAATTCCACTACCCATTGTACCAGATCCAATAACGACTACTTTTTTAATATCCATAATTAGAGAACTTGTATTGAATTAATCAAAAACTTGAAATAAGACAAATTTCCTGATTAATTAAATTTGTAAGCTATATAAATTAACACAATAATAAAGAGAAAAATGTATAATTCAGTAATCGCTGGTTACTCTAGGTCTCCTTTTACGATGGCTAGTAAAGGAAACTTAATACATGTGAAACCTGTTAATCTTCTAGCTGAGGTAATCAAAAACCTAGTTTCTAAATCAAAAATTGATCCTAACGACATTGAAGATGTAGTAATAGGGTGTGCTTTTCAAGTTGGAGAACAGTGTTTTAATATTGGAAGATTGGTAACTTTTTTATCAGATTTTGATATTAGAGTACCAGGAATGACTGTAGATAGGTGGTGTGGTTCTTCAATGGAGGCAATTCACATTGCCGCTGGAAAAATAGCAATGGGATCAGGTAAAGCGTTTATATGTGGTGGAGTAGAAAGTATGACAAGAGTTAAAACTGGTTTTGATCCTCTACCCTATCCTTATTCAGATAAAGAAAAACAAAACCCAAATTTATATTTATCAATGGGAATTACTGCAGAAAATGTTGCAAAAAAATATAATATTTCAAGAACTGAGCAGCAAGAATTTGCTTTGGAAAGTCACAGAAAAGCAAACGAAGCACAACAAAAAGAGAAATTTGTTGGTGAGATTACTAAAATAGATAATTGTGAAAAAGATGAGAATATTAGACCTAATAGCACAATGGAAAAATTAGATAGTTTAAAATTAGCGTTTGATCAAAATGGAACTGTAACTGCTGCAACTTCATCTCCTTTGACTGATGGGGCTGCTGCAACACTCATATGTGAAGAAAATTTTGCTAAAGAAAATGGATTAGAAATTTTTGGAAGAATAAAATCTATTGCTGTTGAAGGTTGCGATCCAAAATTTATGGGATTGGGTCCAATTTCTGCTTCCAAAAAAGCTTTGAATAGAGCAAAACTTAGAATTGAGGATATAGATATTATTGAGTTAAATGAGGCTTTTGCTTCTCAGTCACTTGCTTGTATTAAAGATTTAAAAATCAATGAAAAAAAAGTGAATTTAGATGGAGGAGCTATTGCTTTGGGACATCCTTTAGGGGCAACTGGAGCAAGAATTACTGGTAAAGCTGCACAATTATTAAAAAGAGAGAATAAAAAATTTGCTCTATCTACTCAATGTATTGGTTTAGGGATGGGGATTGCAACTATAATTGAGTCTATTTAATTTTTATCTATTAATTCCTCTTAATCTCTCAGATCTTCGTCTTAAAAGTTCAGCGCTAACAAGAATTAAAGTTGATAGAATAATTAAACAAGTTGCAACAGCCAAAATCGTTGGACTTAATTGTTCTCTAAGTCCAGTCCACATCTGAATTGGAATTGTCGTATTTTCTAAACCTGCAAGGAACAACACAACCACCACTTCATCAAATGATGTTACAAATGCAAATAACCCACCTGAGATTACACCTGGTAGAATAAGTGGAAGTGTAATTTTCATAAAAGTATTTACAGGATTACTTCCAAGACTCGAGGCTGCTCTTGTAACGCTGTGATCAAAACCTGTAAGAGTTGCAGTGACTGTTATAACTACAAATGGTGTTCCCAAAATAATATGTGCGAGTACAATTCCAGTGTGTGTTGCGGCTAAACCAGCTTTTGCCATAAAGAAAAATATTGCAACACCAGAAATAATTAATGGAACGATCATCGGTGAAATTAAAGTTGCCATGATAATTCCTTTATAAGGCATGTATCTACTGCTTAAACCTAATGCAGCTAGAGTTCCTAATATGATTGATCCTATCGTTGCAAAAATTGCAATGATGAAACTATTTTTTGCAGCTAAACCCCAGGGATTTTTAGTTCCATAGATCATGTCTTTATACCATCTTAATGAAAAAGCATCTGGATCTAGATTTTTCATACCCTCAGAGAAAACTAAAAATTCTTCTGCATTAAAAGATAATGGAAAAATTACAAATAATGGTGCTATTAAAAATATAAAAACACACGCACAAATAAATAAATAGGAATAATGCCAAACTCTGTAACGTGTTTCTGTATATTTTGGTAAAGCCATATTTATCCTAATTTAATGTTATCAACTCCAACTAATTTATTATAAACCCAGTAAACTACTAAAACACCTGTCAGCAACATTAGTCCCATTGCAGATGCAAAACTCCAATCTAATGTTGTCTTCATGTGATAGGCAATTTGGTTACTAATCAGTGTTCCAGAGGCTCCTCCAACTAATGCAGGGGTTATGTAATAACCAATTGCAAGAATAAATACTAATAAGCAACCAGCTCCAATACCGGGAATAGTTAATGGAAAGTATATTTTCCAAAAAGCAATAAATGGAGTTCCACCTAATGATTTGCCAGCTCTCATCAAGCTTGGTGAAATTGTTTTCATAACGCTATAAAGAGGAAGCACCATAAATGGCAATAAAATCTGGGTCATTGCAACGTAGGTACCTACTTTATTATACATCATCTCCGGCCTGTTATCGTCCGCAACAAGTCCTATCATTACAAAGAAATCATTAACTATCCCCTGCTGTTGCAATAAAATCATCCAGCTTGCAGTTCTTACCAGCAATGAAGTCCAGAACGGCAACAAAACACAAATCATCAAAAGGTTGCTGTACTTCATAGGAAGTGTTGCAAGCAGATGTGCAATTGGATAGCCCATTAAAAAACTGAATAAAGTAACAAAGAAAGCAATTTCTAAAGTCCTTAACCATAAAATTCGATGAATTCTTCTGTCCTCCTCAACCTGCATGATATTTCCATCAGGACCATAATACATATCCATTCCTTTCAGATATTTTGCAGTTGTGTAAGGGGGTGCTGTTCTTTTTATCGCCTGCCAATATTCAACGTCTCTCCATCTTTTGTGAACTTTCATTATTTGTTCTTTAATACTTTGCCCCTCGTCAATTTTATTTCTTTGAACTTGTCTAAATAGTTTTTTAATAATCGAATTAAATCCATTTTTTTCTTTATTTAATCTTTGGGCTAACTTTCCGTGTTCTTTATTTTGAACTAAGATTTTAAAGTCTGAGTAAAATCCTGCGAAAACTTCCTCTGGAGGCATTTCTTTACCATCCCATTTTTCCATTGCAGTAAATGTTTTAGGTAACATGTTTGTTACCATCTTATCGTCTATGCTTCTCATAAACATATCACCAATGGGAAGTATGTAAGTAATAATTAAAAATAGTAATAAAGGTACGACTAGTAAAAAAGCTTTTATTTTATTTTTTCTTTCAGCTTTTTTCAAACTTACTGAAAGAGGTATACCATCTGTCGTTAAAATTTGTTGCGTTTCGCTGCTCATAAAAAAAGGGCGGCTATTAAACCGCCCTTAAATATATATCTTATTTTTCTTTAAATTAAATTTTTAATTTAAAGTTGCTTTCATTGCTTCCCATTTTTCACCAATCTCAGTGCCATTATCAGCCCAATAGAAAGGGTCAACTAGGAAGTAATTTTTAGTGTTAGAAGGAGCTGTTGGCATTTGAGGCATCATTTCTGTTTTGCCATCTTTGTACCAAGGCTCACCAGCTTTAATTATTTCAAGCGATGATTTTCTCCAAGGAGCATATGCAATATACTTAGCACTTCCAGCTAACATTTCAGTGTTAGTCATCATTGCTAAAGCTTTCTTAGCATTCGCTTCATCTGGACCACCTTTAACAAGTGCGAAATATTCATAGTCAAGACCTTGACCATCCCATACTTGTTTGATCGGTGCACCTTCACCTATTTCAGCATTAAAGAATCTTCCGTTCCAGCCAGTTGCCATTACTACTTCACCTGAAACCAATAATTCTGGTGGTTGAGCACCAGCAGACCAAAATACACATCCTCCGTTTGGATCTGTGCAAAGTTTTTTGATCTTATTCATTGCTCTTTCAACTCCACCATCTTGCTCAAGTCTTTTGTAGATTAGCTCTCCACCTTTACCCATTTTTACACCATCAGCAGCTAAAGCAATCTCTAAATTTGTTAATGCGCTTGTGTAAATAGCTCTTTTGCCTGGGAATTTTTTTGTATTAAAGAAATCTTTAATAGTCTTTGGAGTACCTTTAACATTCTCAGTGTTATAAGCATAGTTCCACGAATATAAAATATTTCCTACAGCACATTTACTAGGCATGCCTGTGAAGAAATCTTCACTTGCAGGTGTTCCATCTGGAGCAGCTGGGAAATCTTTGTCAAAATCGAATTCAACAAATAAACCTTCGTCACATCCGTTAATAGTATCGAATGCAAATAAGTCTATAATATCCCAAGTAATTGCTCCTGCTTCTTTTTGAGCTTTAATTTCAGATAATCCACCTGAGTAGTCTACCCAGTTAATATCAATGCCCAATTTTTTAGCAGTAGGATCACCATACCCTAACTTTTGAGACTCAGTATAAGCTCCACCCCATGATGCAACCGTTACTGCATAAGAAGATGTAGTTACTGATAGAACAAAAGAAAGTGCAAGTAATAATTTACTTAGTTTTTTCATTTTTCCTCCGTTTAAACGTTAATATAAATTAATTTATATAACCAAAAGTACAACAAATAGGGCTGTTGAAGTCAACAGCTCATTTTTACAATATATATAAAGTGAAAGTTATTTTGGATCTAATGCTCTAGCATCTTGGCTATTCCATCCAATATTAATTTTATTACCAAGTTTAATATCTAAATTTTTTGAACTGTTTGGAACTTTTAAAATAAATTCAGAATTACCTAATAAATTTAATCTTACTCTTGTGTGGTCACCATGATAAATTACTTCTTCAATAGTTCCAGCATGATTATTATCCATTTTATTTTCAGGATTTATTAAAGCTCTCTCTGGTCTTATTGAAACTGTTGTTCTTTCACCTTTTGATTTTACTGAAATTGGATTTGCAAGTATTTCTCCATGGCTTAATTTTACTTTACATGATCCATTTGATAGATCGACAACTTCTCCACCAAATGTATTATTTTCTCCTATAAATTCTGCGACAAAAGAATTTACTGGTTCTTCATATAACTTATCTGGTGATGATAATTGCTGAACTTTTCCATCATTAAAAACTGCAATTCGATTTGACATTGTTAAAGCTTCACTTTGATCATGTGTAACATATATAACTGTTACGCCTATACTTTCATGAATATGCTTAATTTCATATTGCATACTTTCTCTCAAATTTTTATCTAACGCACCTAATGGTTCATCCATTAAAACAACAGCTGGATCAAAAACTAATGCTCTTGCAACAGCAACTCTTTGTTGCTGACCTCCTGAGAGCTGTGCAGGCATTCTATTTTCAAATCCAGATAGCGAAACCATTGATAAAGCTTTGTCGACTTTTTTATCTATATCGTCTTTAGAAATTTTTCTAACCTTTAGTGGGAATGCTAAATTTTCATAAACCGTCATATGCGGAAATAATGCATAATTTTGAAATACCATTCCTATACCTCTTTTATGTGGAGGAATATTAGAAATTGGATTAGCGTCTAAATAAATTTCACCATTAGTAGGAGTTTCAAATCCTGCTAACATCATCAGACATGTAGTTTTACCTGAACCAGAAGGCCCAAGCATCGTAATAAATTCTCCTTCAGCAATATCTAAATTAAGATCTTTGACAACTAAAACTTTACCATCGTAACTTTTATCTACTTTATCGAACTTAACGAATTCTTGGTTTTTAGACATGAGCAGGATTTAAAACACTTGTAGGTATGATTTTCAATAGCTAATTAACTCTTTATATGTAGCTCTTTTGGAAAATTGCAGAATAATTCAGAACCGTTCTCCGTTACTCTTATTGACTCTGATGCTTCAACACCCCAATCACCAAACTGCATTACAGCAATCATGTGAAAACAAACATTAGGTTCAAGAACTGTCATATCACCTTTGTATATATTTAAAGTATGTTCTCCCCAATCAGGTGGATAACCAATTCCAATTGAGTAACCAGTTCTAGATTTTTTCTCTATTCCATATTTATCTAATACTTTCCAAAATTCTTGTGCAACATCATCTGCGGTGTTTCCTGGTTTGATAACACTAATACCTGCATTCAACGCCTCTATTGTTTTATTCATTGTATCAATTTTTAATTGATTGGGTTTTCCAAGTAATACAGTTCTAGCCATTGGAGCATGGTATCTTTTATAAACACCAGATAATTCAACGATTGTTGCTTCCCCTTCTACAAATTTATCTTGAGTTGCAGTCAAATGTGAAGCTGAAGTTCCTTTTCCAGTTGGAAGTAAAGTTGCAATACTTGAGTATTCTCCACCAAACTCCTTTGATCCGTAAAATAAAGTTTTTTGTATTTCACCAACAGCATCACATTGCCTTACTCCTGGTTTTATAACTTCCATTGCTGTTTTCATACCGAGTTCTGATATTGTAGCAGCTGATTTCATAAAATTAATTTCGGTATCAGATTTTACTAACCTTGCCCAATTTACTAATCTATCGCTGTCTTTAATTTTAGCGTTGGGTAATCCTTGTTTTAATTTTTCATAACAGAACGCTGTGAAATAGTGGGCATCCATTTCAACTCCAATGGAAAGTTTATCCCAATTTTTCTCTTTAATTATTTCAACTAAATAATCGTAAGGATGTTTTGGCCATTTATGAATATAATTTTCATCATAAACTAATACACTTTCATTTTTTAAATATGTCTTTATGTAAGCTCCTCCAGCATCCTGGGCTCTAACAAAACACAGTGGTTCTTCTGCATCTATGTGCACGATTGCGCATTGGGCATAGTAAAAAGACCAAGCATCATAACCTGTTAAATAATTCATATTGTTGGTGTCATGAGAAATTAAAAGATCGATACCTTTTTCTTGCATCATCTTTTTAACTTTATCTAATCTTTGTTTGTATTCTTCTTTTGAAAAGAGCATCTAATTAGTTTGAAATAATTTTCCAAACCCCTCTACTGAATTATTTTTTTTGATTTGAACTAAGGTGTCCCAAATCAAAGCCTGGTTGCTTGATAACACAGTGGTTTGTAAATTTTTTTCTAATTTATCAATTATTGGTAAAACAGGTAAGGCAGTGCAAGACACAAATAATGCATCTGCTCCATTAAGATTTAATTTAGATAAAACATCATAGAGATAATTTTGATCAACTTTGCCTATGTCATAATCTGCTTCAATATCAAAATAAGAGTTTGAAGTAATTTCAAATCCTTCAGATTTAAAATATTCCACAACCTCATTGTTAAGTTTTTTGCTATAGGGTGTAAAAATACAAAGTTTTTTAATATTTAATTTTTTTAATGCTTTAATAGCTGCAGTACTAGGTGTTGTAACTTCAGCCATTGGTTTTGCAGCCTTTACCTTTTGCTTTATAGAATTGTACCCTGCTGCAATAGTACCAGAAGTACACCCATAAACTACACAATCGATATCTTGTTCAGGTAAAATATCCTTCGTAACCTCGGTTACTTTATTAGACATTTTAATTAGATTTTCTTTTGTAAGTGGATTGTAACATTCAATACGATTAACAAAGAAATCAATTTCTCGATCTTTAATTACATTTATGAAATCTCTCTCAATCATAAAATCACTTGCGAGTGCAATTAGACCAACTCTTGGGTTTGATTTGGTAATGTACTTTGGTTCTATTTTTGTTGAATTCATATTTTAAAAGGTGAATATACCATAAGTTCTTTAATTATCATTAATATTAAAAACTCTATGAATTTAAAAGATACTCTAGTTGCATCTCTAGTACCAATTTTTTTAGGCTTTGGTTTTGTAATTGCTAAACCAGCATTTGAATCTTTTCCCCCAATATTATTAATGGGAATAAGATTTATATTTGCAGCTTCGATTTTAATTTGGTGGTTTCCAATACCAAAAGGATATTTAAAAAAAATATTTATAGCCTCTTTTATCGCTAATACTTTGCAATACAGTATCACTTATACTGGTCTTAATTATATTGATGCATCTGCTGCTGTGCTGTTGGTTCAAACAGAAGTCCCATTTGGTGTTATTTTTGCTTATTTTATGCTCAAAGAAAAACCAACTGTTAGAGCAATAGTCGGAATTGGAATTGCGTTTATTGGGGTTTACATTTTAACAGGATCTCCAAATCTAGATGGAAAATATTTTGGTATAGGATTAACAATTTTAGGTTCAGCAATATGGGCATTGGGTCAAGTTATTGTCAAACCATTAAGTAAAGAAATTAATCCATTAGCACTAGTAGCCTGGCTTGCATTATTTTCGGGCCCGACTTTAATTTTTTTATCAACAATAATTGAGGGGAATACTATCGATCATTTAACAACAGCTAAATTTAATCATTGGATGATTGCATTTTATATTGGTTTTATCATGCAACCAGTAACTTATGGTTGTTTCTATTACGTATTAAAAAACAATCCGTTGTACAAAGTTCTTCCAATTGTGACTATGGGTATTCCACCAACTGGTTTGCTTGCAGCAATTTTTCTGCTTGGTGAAAAGCCAACAACAGAACTATTTATAGGCGGAACTGTTATAATTTTTGGAGTAATAATGATTTTATATAAAAAGAAAGGTGAGGTTTAATTATGAAGGTAGGTTTTATTGGTTTAGGAAATGTTGGGGGGAAACTTGCTGGAAGTTTGTTAAGAAATAAATTCGATTTAACAGTTAGAGATTTAGACGAAAATTTAACAAAACCTTTTGTTGAGCAAGGAGCTAAGTTTGCAAATACCGCTAAAGAACTAGCAGAAAAAGTTGATTTAATTATAACTTGTTTGCCATCACCAGAAATATGCTCAGAAGTTATGGAGGGAAGTGATGGGATTTTAAATGGATTATCTGAAAATAAAATTTGGCTAGAAATGAGCACCACTGATGAGGCTGAAGTAAAAAGAATAGGACAAAAAGTAATTGAGAAAAAAGCTATTCCTTTAGATGGTCCTGTAAGTGGTGGATGTCATAGAGCTGCAACTGGAAATATTGCTATATTTGTTGGGGGAGAAAGAGAAGCTTTTAATAAAATATTACCTGCCTTAACTGTAATGGGTAGAAAAATTTTACATACCGGCGAACTTGGCAGTGCATCTGTTTTAAAAGTAATTACAAATTATTTGGCATCTGTCCATTTAGTTGCGTTAGGTGAGGCATGGACTGTTGCTAAAAAATCAAATTTAGATTTAACAAAAGCATATAAAGGTATAGCAGTTTCATCTGGCAATTCTTTTGTTCATGAAACTGAAAGCCAGGTAATTTTAAATGGCTCTTATAATATAAATTTTACAATGGATCTTGTTTTAAAAGATACGGGTTTATTTGATGAGTTGGCAAAAAAACTAAATGCTTCTTTAGAAATTTCTCCAAAGATAGTTGATATATTTAAAGATGGGCAAAAAAAATATGGTTCTAGAGCTTGGTCATCTATGATTGTGAAAAGAATGGAAGATATAAATCAAATAAACTTTAGAGCTGAGGGGTTTCCAAAAGAATTGGTGGATAATGAGCCTGAGAAAAAAGGTCATGAAATATAAATTCTTTATATTCGATTTATGCATTTAATTCATAGAGGAATTGTCAGTAAAAAATATCACGAAAACCTTCTCAAATCTTTTGAACAATCTTTTAAAAAAGGTTTTGGAATTGAAACAGACATTCATGCAACAAAAGATAATGAGTTTATTTGTTTTCATGATTTTACTCTAAGAAGGATATTTAAAAGAAAAGAAAGTGTAAAAAACTTAAGCTATTTGCAGATAAAAAATATCAGCGAAAAACAAAGAAAACCTGTTCCAACTCTTAAAGACCTCTTAAAAAGCTCTAAAAATAAATACTTTTTATTCATTGAGATAAAACCAACTTTTTCGATTAAGCAAATAAAGAAACTATTAAATGAAACTAAAAAATATAAAAAATGTGTATTCATTTCATTCAAACATAAAAATATTTTTAATATTTTAAAATTAAATAAAAAAACTAAAGTAGGTTTATCATTTTCTCCACCAAATAGTGTTCGATCAATAATTCAAAAATCAAAAAACAAGAAAATTGATTGCTTAATTTTAGATAAATTCTATTTGAAAAATAAAAAAATAAATGAAATTAAATTAAATAAATATTTCTATACTGTAAAGAAACGTTCGGAATTTAAAAAGTACTCTAAAGAAAATAATCTTATATTTGAAAATCTTTAATTTTGTTTTAGGTATTTTAATCGTCCAATAATTTCATCTCTATCCATATAATAACCTTGAAGATGTCTATGTCCTGAATTTGGATCAAATTCAGTTCTTCCATGAAGCAATCTTCTATTATTAAATGAAAAAATATCACCTGGTTCTAACCTAAAATTAATTTGGAATTTAGGATCGTGCAATAAATTACCAAATCTGTGATGAGCTTTATAAACAGAATCCATTTGGTCTGGATGACAATCTAAAGCGTCTAAAGTTGCAATACTATATCTGATATCATTATAATCTCCATCTTTAGTAAGAGATATTGCAGTACCATGAACACTTCTAATTGCTTCTTGGGTATAATCTTTGTCTCTAAATTTTAATGGTGTGTTAACTAAAATATCAAATACATCTTTCTCGTTATTTCTTAAATAATCTGCAACTGCAAAAGCATCTACAGCAGATGAGTCTCCGCCTATAGCAGAATTAACCAAACAATGTAAAAATTGGTAACCTGGTGGATTTTCAAACCAAGGTAAATCCATATGATTTCTTAGAGCATGCGCTGTATAAGCTGAATTATTAGGTTTTGGAATATTGATAACTTCAAACGGTGTTTTAAAAAAAGTTTCTCTAGTATGACTAATTCGATTTAAAACTTTCAAACCTGAATTTTTTTCTACAGGTGCATTTTTAACTATTGCAATTCCAGTGTAATGCAAAAGTTCTAGCCATTTTATTAATCCAGCTTCTGAATTAATTATTTCATCATGCTCTATTTGAATTGTTTCTAAATTTTTTTCTAATGAACTATCCCAAAGTTTGTACGGTGAGATATATTTTTTTTTATTTTTAATTGTATAACAATTTTCTCTAAGCCATTTTGGATCATAGTAACTAGTATGATCACCCTCGCTCCATTCGATTTTAAGTTTTCCATCTGAGTTTACATTATAATTTTTTGGATTAATATTTTGTGATACTTTAAGAATGTTAAACATTCTATGGTTTGAGTCTTTATCGTGTGCAGTTGGACAATTGTCTCTTAACCATAAATAATTAAATTTACTCTCCTCTCCATCGCTCCAAATAACTTTTAAATAAGTTGAATTTTTTTCTAATTTAGAAATTGACTGCATAGCTGAATTTTTAACTAAACTTATAATGTTTTCAATTCAATTAATAGTTGAAATTTGACTTAGGAATTTATTAACAAGATTTTGAAAAAATTAATTAATAATAGTGTTTAAATATCTACCTACAATTTAAAGAAACTTTACAAAGGAGATCTCAAGCTGTTAAAAATATCTTTTAATAATGTCAAAAATAGAAATTAATAACGTTTATAAAATATTTGGACCAAAACCAAATCAGGTCTTAGAAATGGTTAAAGGTGGTTCAGGAAAAGATGAAATTCTAGAAAAAACAGGACATACAGTTGGATTAGATAATGTTTCATTAAAAATTGAAGAGGGTGAAACCTTTGTTTGTATGGGTTTATCAGGTTCGGGAAAATCAACTCTTATTAGACATTTAAATAGATTAATCGATCCAACCGATGGTGAAATATTAGTCGAAGGCACAAATGTTATGAGCCTAAATAAAGAAAAATTAATTGAATTTAGAAGACACAAAATGAGTATGGTGTTTCAAAGATTTGGTTTGTTCCCACATAAAACTGTTTTACAAAATGTTGGTTATGGACTTGAAATGCAGGGTATTGATCCTGAAAAAAGAAATTCTGTTGCAATGGAAAAAATAGAGGCTGTAGGATTAAGTGGATTTGAAAACCAATATCCAAATCAATTGTCAGGTGGTATGCAACAACGAGTTGGTTTAGCACGAGCTTTAGCAACTGATACAGACATAATGTTAATGGATGAAGCATTTTCTGCATTAGATCCTTTAATTAGAAGTGATATGCAAAAACAATTATTGGATCTTCAAGCTCAATTAAAAAAAACAATAGTTTTTATTACTCACGATTTAGACGAGTCTTTAAGATTAGGAGATCATATCGGTATTTTAAATGCTGGAAAACTTGTTCAAGTAGGAACTCCTGTTGAAATTGTGATGAACCCAGCTGATGATTATGTTGAAGCATTTGTTAAAGATGTAAATAGAGCAAAAGTTCTTAAAGCAAAAATAATCATGAAAAGCGCCAATGAAGTAAATGGAATTGATAAAAATAATCTTATTAAAGTTGGTGAAGATCAATTTATTGAGGAGTTTTTACCTCAAGTAGTTTGTACCAATGCAAATTGTGAAGTAGTAGATAAACAAGGAAATATTAAAGGATATATAACAAATAAAGAATTGCAAAAATCTTTAACTAGATCATAATATTCTTGTATGTCTAAAAATTTAAAAGACATTATTGATTTAAATAAGTACCCTATCCACGATTTAAATTCTCCAAAAATTAAAAGTATTATAGAAAAATGTAAAAGTGATTTAGAGCAAGATAGTTGCTCTACTCTGCCTGACTTTATTTTGCCTAACTCATTAAAAATAATGAATAATGAATTAGAGCAACAGTTAAATGAAGTTTATATGTCCAAAGAAAGTATCAATGCTTATCTTTATGCAAAAGATGATCCATCTTTACCAAATGATCATCCAAAAAGAACTTTTATGAATAGATATAATGGATATTTAAATTCTGACTGTTTTCCAGAAAATTCTGAGATGAAATTTTTATATGAAACTGAAGAATTATTAAATTTTGTATCTGCTTGTTTAGGCGTTTCACCTATTTATAGATGGGCAGATCCTTTAGCATGTCATGCTTATAATGTGATGAAGCCCGAAGGTATTTTGCCTTGGCATTTTGATAGTTGTGAATTTACTTTAAGTTTAATGATACAAAAATCAGAGAAAGGCGGCATCTTCGAATACTGTCCAAATATAAGAGAACCTGGAAATGAAAATTTTGAAGAGGTTAAAAAAGTATTAAATGGAGATCGGTCAAGAGTGAAACAGCTTAAGCTTGAGCCTGGTGATTTACAAATTTTTAAAGGCAGATTTACATTGCATAGAGTGACCAAAATTGAGGGAAATTCATCGAGATATATGTGTATCCCTGCTTATGTTTTGGACCCCCACAGAGTAAATACACCTGAACATTCAAAAGCAATTTATGGAAAAGCACTTCCAATACATTATGAGAGAAATACAGCAAGATCAGATGGTCTTACAGATTAATGTCTCAAATAAATAGCCTATCAGATATTACAAACAATGGTTTGTGCATTGGCTGTGGAATATGTCAAAGCCTTGTTGGAACAGATAAAATTTCTATCTCCATGTCTGAAAAAGGAAGACTAGAGCCAGAAGCAATCAAACCCTTATCTAATTTAGAATTTGAAAAAATAAAAAAAACATGTCCAGGAGTTATTGTTGAAGGGTTGCCACAATCAGAAGTAAATAATAATTCAAAGCATGATTTAATCTGGGGATATTACAATTCTTTATTTTATGCTTGGTCTACTGATAAAGATATCCGGTTTCAAAGCTCCACTGGAGGTTTATTAAATGGTTTATCTTTATATTTACTAGAGACAAATAAGGTTGATTTTGTTCTTCACACCGCAGGAGATCCTGATAACCCAATGAGAAGTCTTCCTAAGTTTAGTTATACTAAAAAAGATTTATTAAATTGTGAAAGTCGATCGAGATATGGGCCTGCTTCACCTTTAAGTAGGTTTAATGAAGCTTTAGATACAAATAAGAAATTTGTATTTGTTGGAAAGCCATGTGATATCTCTGCTATAAGACAA
>CACCLG010000015.1 GCA_902546765.1 uncultured Pelagibacteraceae bacterium
AAAATCTAGAGGAGAAATTAAAGCAGAACTTTTAGCTGCTAAAGAGTTAAACAAAAATGATATAGATAAAGTTAAAAACGAGTTATCTGAAAATTTTGGCTCAAATATAAAATTAAACTATAAACATGATCCAAGTTTAATTGGTGGGTTGGTTATTAAAGTAGGTAGTACTATGATTGATACCTCCATTAAAAATAAATTACATCAAATACAAAAGCAAATGATAGAGGCATAAATGGAAATAAATCCTTCAGAAGTAACTAAGATTTTAAAAGAACAAATTAAACAATTTGGAGACAAAGCTGAAGTTTCGGAAGTTGGACAAGTATTATCTGTAGGCGATGGTATTGCAAGAATTTATGGTCTAGATAATGTTCAAGCTGGAGAAATGGTTGAGTTTTCAGATGGATCAAAAGGTATGGCACTAAACCTTGAAAGCGAAAATGTGGGTGTTGTAATTTTTGGTGATGATAGAGCCGTTAAAGAAGGCGATACAGTTAAAAGAACAGGAGCTATTGTTGATACTCCAGTTGGAAAAGAACTTCTAGGAAGAGTCGTTGATGGTTTAGGAAACCCGATAGATGGCAAAGGTGCTCTAGATAAAGGTATTAAGAAAAGTAGGGTTGAGGTAAAGGCGCCGGGAATTATTCCAAGAAAATCTGTTAGTGAACCTATGCAAACAGGTTTAAAATCAATTGACAGTTTGGTTCCAATTGGAAGAGGTCAAAGAGAATTAATAATTGGGGACAGACAAACTGGAAAAACTGCGGTCGCAATTGATGCAATCATCAACCAAAAAAAAATCAATGAATCTGGTGATGAAAAACAAAAACTTTATTGTATTTACGTTGCTATTGGTCAAAAAAGATCAACTGTAAGACAAATTGAAAAGACTTTGGAGGAAGCAGGAGCAATGGAGTATACAACTATTGTTGCTGCAACCGCTTCTGATGCTGCCCCTCTTCAATTTTTGGCACCATATACAGGATGTGCAATGGGAGAATACTTTAGAGATAATGGAATGCATGCATTAATAATTTATGATGACTTATCAAAACAAGCAGTTGCATATAGACAAATGTCTCTGTTGTTAAGAAGACCTCCAGGAAGAGAAGCTTACCCAGGTGATGTATTTTATTTACATAGCAGATTATTAGAGAGAGCCGCAAAACTAGGAGATGATCATGGTGGCGGATCATTGACAGCACTGCCAATAATTGAAACTCAGGGTGGAGACGTATCTGCTTTTATTCCCACAAATGTAATATCAATTACAGATGGGCAAATTTTTCTTGAAACAGAGCTATTCAATCAAGGAATTAGACCCGCAATAAACGTTGGTCTGTCAGTTTCAAGAGTAGGGTCTTCTGCTCAAACTAAAGCAATGAAAAAGGTTTCTGGATCAATGAAACTAGAGCTGGCTCAATACAGGGAGATGGCAGCTTTTGCACAGTTTGGTTCTGATTTAGATGCCGCTACTCAAAAACTTTTAAATAGAGGTTCAAAACTAACCGAACTTTTAAAACAGAAGCAGTATTCACCTATGACAGTTGCTGAACAGGTTATATCAGTATTTTGTGGTGTAAGAGGACATTTAGATGAAATTGAACAAAAAGATATTGCAACATTTGAGACTAAAATTATTGAAAAATGTAGATCTGAAAAACCTGAAATAATTGATTCTATTAATTCATCAGGAAAACTTGATGAAGATAATGAAAAAGTATTAACAGAATTAATCTCGGATTTAAAAAAAACTTTTAACTCATAAAAAATGGCAAGTTTAGACGATTTAAAAAAAAGAATATCTAGCGTTAAATCTACACAAAAGATAACTAAAGCAATGAAAATGGTTGCTGCAGCTAAACTGAGAAGAGCACAAGAAAGCGCTGAAAGAGGAAGACCTTACTCCGAGAAGATGAATAATATCATATTAAATCTATCTAGTGGTGTTTCAGACAAGGAAAACGCACCAAAGTTATTATCTGGCACAGGTGACGATAAGGTTCATCTTTGTGTTGTATTGACAGCAGATAGAGGTCTTTGTGGTGGTTTTAATTCAAATATTATTAAAAAAGCAAAATCTTATTTTCAAAAAATTTCTGATACAGGAAAAACATTAAAAATTATTACTGTTGGTTCAAAAGGATATGATCAACTTAAAAGACTATACCAGGATAAAATAATTGAAAATATTTCATTTAAAGAGTCAAAAAACGCAAATTATTTTGATGCTGACAAAGTCGGAAAAATAATTATAGAAAAATTTGAAAATAATGAGTTTGATGTATGTACAATATTTTATAATCAATTTAAAAACGTAATTACTCAAATCCCTCAAGAGCAGCAAATAATTCCTTTAAAAACTGAAGAAAAAGACAACAAATCATCGGAGGATAACTATGAGTTTGAACCAGATGAAGACGAAATTTTAGGAAATTTACTTCCAAAAAATATTTCAACTCAAATTTTTAAAGCGATGTTAGAAAATTCAGCTAGCGAACAGGGTTCGAGAATGAGTGCAATGGATAATGCAACCCGAAACGCAGGTGAAATGGTTGACAAACTTACTATTGAATATAATAGAAGTCGTCAAGCAGCAATTACTAAAGAACTTATTGAAATCATATCAGGAGCAGAAAGTTTATAATTATGAGAAAAGGAAAAATTACACAAATTATAGGTGCGGTAGTCGACGTAAAATTTGAGGAAGAATTACCAGAAATATTAACAGCATTAGAATGTAATAATGGAGGAAACAGACTTGTATTAGAAGTTGCTCAGCACTTAGGCGAGTCTAGTGTAAGAACAATCGCAATGGATGCAACAGAGGGTTTAAAAAGAGGTGATGAAGTAACAGATACAGCTGCTCCAATTAAGGTTCCAGTTGGACCAGAAACTTTAGGCAGAATCATAAATGTAATTGGTGAGCCTATTGATGAAAGAGGCGAAATTAAACCAACAGATAATTGGCCTATTCATAGATCTGCACCTGAATTTAATGATCAATCAACTGAAACAGAAGTTTTAGTAACGGGAATTAAAGTTATTGATCTTTTAGCACCATATGCAAAAGGTGGAAAAATTGGTTTATTCGGTGGAGCTGGTGTTGGAAAAACAGTTCTTATTATGGAATTGATCAATAACGTTGCAAAAGCTCACGGAGGATTTTCTGTTTTTGCAGGTGTTGGTGAAAGAACTAGAGAGGGAAATGACCTTTATCATGAAATGATAGAGTCAGGAGTCATTAAAACAAACGAAGCAGGTTCAAAAGCAGCATTAGTTTATGGTCAAATGAATGAACCTCCTGGAGCAAGGGCTAGAGTGGCTCTGACAGGTTTAACTGTTGCAGAATATTTTAGAGATCAAGAGGGACAAGACGTTCTTTTTTTCGTTGATAATATTTTTAGATTTACTCAAGCAGGTTCAGAGGTATCAGCTTTGCTCGGTAGAATTCCATCAGCTGTTGGATATCAACCAACTCTAGCTACTGACATGGGTAACTTACAAGAAAGAATTACAACGACTAACAAAGGTTCAATTACCTCTGTACAAGCAATTTATGTTCCTGCAGATGATTTAACAGATCCAGCTCCAGCAACATCATTTGCTCACCTAGATGCAACGACTGTTTTATCTAGACAAATTGCTGAAATAGGTATTTATCCAGCTGTGGATCCACTAGACTCAACGTCTAGAATTCTAGACCCTAGAATTGTTGGTGACGAACATTATAGAGTAGCAAGAGAAGTTCAAAAAGTATTACAAACTTACAAATCACTGCAAGATATTATTGCAATTTTAGGAATGGATGAACTATCCGAAGAGGATAAGTTAATTGTTGCTAGAGCAAGAAAAATTCAAAGATTTTTATCACAGCCATTTTTTGTTGCAGAAGTATTTACAGGTTCTCCAGGTAAATTAGTAGACTTAGAGTCAACAATAAAAGGTTTTGATGCTATTTGTAAGGGAGAGTATGATCACTTGCCTGAAGCAGCATTTTACATGGTTGGGACAATAGAGGAAGCCATAGAAAAAGCTGAAAAAATGGCTAAGGATGCAGCAGCTTAATGAGTGAAGGTTTTAATATAGATATTGTTAATCCTGAAAAATCTTTTCTTTCAAAAGAAAATGTTTCAGAAGTAGTTGTTCCTGCTTATGAGGGTGAAATGGGAATTTTAAAGGACCATATACCAATTATCTCATTTTTAAAACCTGGTATCATAAAAGTTATTTCTGGCTCTGAAGAGCATAATTTTTATGTTGAAGACGGTATTGTTGAATTTAAAGATAATACTTTATCTATTTTAACAAGCTCAATTTTTGACATTAAAAATGCGAATAAAAAGCATATCTCAGATGAAATCCAAGAAGCCGAAAAAGAGTTAAATAAAGATGATTTAAATGATCAAAAAAGATTTTTGTTAAATCATAAAGTCGAAATTTTAAAATCTATAAGTATTAATTAATAATCTTTTCAACTTCTTTCTGTATTTCTTGATAAACATGAAGTTTAAACTCTACAACTGTATCAGTAATCTTACTTAATTCTTCCCATTTCCAATCTAAAAATTCTGGATATTTTGTTTTAATATTTATTTCTTCATCATCTCCAATAAATTTTACAATAAACCATTTTTGTCTTTGACCTTTATATTTGCCTTTCCAAATTATTCCGAGCAAATTCTCAGGTAAATAATAGGTTGTAAAACCATCTATTTCTTTAATTAATTTCACAGATTTAATGCTTGTCTCTTCTTCTAGTTCTCTTAAAGCTGCATTTAGATTGTCTTCACCTTTGTCGATACCTCCCTGAGGCATTTGCCAAAAATTTTTTGGATTATCAATTCTTTTTGCTAAAAAAACTTTATTTTCTTTATTTAATACTACTATTCCCACTCCACTTCTTAGTGGCAACTTTTTAAATTTTTCTTGCATTTTAACCGTTAAGTAATTTTAACGCGTAATCAAGTTGATTGTCAGTTTCAGTATTTATTCTAAAATCATCTGACCCTTCAGCGATTTCTATATCAGGTGTAACGCCTACTTGAGAAATTGATTTTCCAGATGGTAAATAATATTTTGAAACAGTAAGTCTTATAGCTCCATCATTTTTCAATGGAATAATAGATTGAACAGATCCCTTGCCATACGTGCTTTCGCCTACAAGCACTGCTCTTTTGTGATCTTGAAGTGCGCCAGCAACTATTTCAGATGCGGACGCAGAGCCATAGTTGATAAGCACAATCATAGTTTCTCCATTTAAAACGTCCCCTCTCTTTGCAAACCATTTTCTATTTTCGAATTTTCTTTTACTTTTGGTTGAAACTATTTCCCCATTTTCAAGAAAGAAATCGGAGATTTTTATAGCTTGAGAAAGTAAACCACCTGGGTTATTTCTTAGATCTAAAATATAATTTTTAACTTTTCCATTTTTTTTAAACTCTTTTATTTTATCTTCTATCTGATCACTGCTATTTTCATTGAAAGATGTAAGCCTAATATATCCAGTTCTATCGTCAATGATTTCAGATTTAACAGAAGCTACTTTTATAATGTCTCTTGTAATAACAAATGTTAGTGCCTTTTTCTCACCAACTCGTCTAACAGTTATTTCTATATCAGTTCCAACAGGCCCTCTCATTAAATCTACAGCCTCCGTTAAAGACTTACCTTGAACTTGTATATCATTGATTTTTACAATGTAATCACCTGCCTTAATTCCAACTTTAGAAGCTGGAGAATTATCTATTGGTGAAATCACTTTTACTACACCTGCCTCCATGCCTACTTCAATCCCCAAACCTCCAAATTCTCCACTTGTTTCGGTTTGCATATTTTCAAATGAGTCTGGAGACATATATGCTGAATAAGGATCTAGAGATTGTAATACACCATTAATTGCTGCATCCATTGCATCACTTTGATTTACATCCTCGACATATTCTTTATTAATTTTATCTAGTACTTCACTGAATAGATCTATTTTTTTATAAATATCATCTTCATTTGCAGATTTTGAAATTGTTGAAAAATTACAAATTAAAATAATTATTAGTAAATTTTTAATTTTAAATCTCATATAATTAGTTTCTCTTTGGGTATTAATTCGGACCACATTTTTTCTAATTCATAAAATTTTCTTTTTTCAGGATTAAAAATATGAACGATTAAATCAATTCCATCAACTAACTTCCAATCATTACTTTCTTTACCTTCAATTTTACAATTTTGAATTCCACTTTTCTTAAATTTTTCAAAAACCTGCTCTGATAAAGCTTGAATATGTCTAGATGAAGTTCCACTAGCTATAATCATATAATCAGCCATTGATGATTTACCCTCAAGATCAATGGAAACTATATCTGTTGCTTTATTAAAATCTAGTGTATCGATTATTTCTTTTTTTAAACTGGAGATTTTATCCATTAATTAAATTTAGAGTATCAAATTTTTCTTAATTGAGAAGATGAAATTTTGACTTTATTAAATTTAATAAATTCAACGCTTTTCCTATTATATTTTTTATAAACGGGGGATTTAATGGCTTTGGTTTTATAACCATCTCTATCAAAAACTATTATTTTACATATCTTTAAAATTTCTTTGTAACTTTTCCACTTATGAAAATTAATCAAGTTATCTGCACCAATAATAAAATATAATTCATTGGATTTTTTTTTTAAAAATTTAATTAAATGAATGGTTTTATTAGATTTTATTTTTTTTTCATAAAACTTAACCTCTATAAATTTATTCTTTAAATTTATTTTTCTAGCAAATGCTATTCTTTTATTTATATTAATTAAACTTTCATTTTTGAAAGGATTCTTGCTTGTTATTGCCCATATAATTTTATCAAGTTTTAAAATTTTTTTTGCAACTTTACTAATTTTAATATGACCGATGTGCGCGGGATCAAATGTTCCACCAAGAATGCCAATTCTTTTTTTACTTTCTAATTTGGCCTGAACCATATATTTCGTATTTGTAACTTACAAGTTGGTTTAGACCAACAGGTCCTCTTGGAGGTAATTTGTTTGTTGAAATTCCAACTTCTCCACCAAATCCAAATTCACCTCCGTCTGCAAATTGTGTAGAAGAGTTTTGAATTGCTATAGAGCTATTTACATTTTTTATAAAATATTTTGCTGCCCTGTTATTATTCGTAATAATAGCATCTGTATGCATAGTTCCATATTTGTTTATATGTTCAATAGCTTCTATTATATTTTGAACAACTTTGACTGATATTTTTGGTGATAAATGTTCAGTAGACCAAGTTTTATTATTTGCTATTAACGTGTTCCCAGAAAAATTTTTTTTTATAGTCTTATCACCATAAATCTTACAACCACTTTTTTTTAACTCTTCTAATATTTCGTTGATATTTTTTAATTTATTTTTGTGTATCAAGAGGGTTTCTGTGGCGCCACAAATACTCGTGTTTCTCATTTTTGCATTTTTAACAATTTTTTTTGCCATATTTAAATTTGCATCTTTATCTATGTAAGTATGACAAATACCTTCCAAATGACCTATTACTGCAACATTTGATAATTCTTGAACTTTCTTGACTAAATTTTTACCTCCCCTGGGTATTATTACATCGATATATCGACTCATTTTTGAAAGCATAAAATCCACAAGTTTCCTATCTTTCTTTTCGATAAATTGAACAAAATTTTTATCTATTTTGTGTTTAGCTAGACAAGTTCGGAAATAGTTGGCTAAAATTTTATTGGTAAAATAAGCTTCTGATCCCCCTCTTAAAATGACACAATTTCCAGATTTGAAACATAAAGTCGATACATCTGCAGTAACATTTGGTCTGCTCTCATAAATCACCCCAATAACTCCAATTGGTATGCTTACTTTTTTAATTTTTAACCCATTAGGTCTTGTCCATTTGCTCAATTCGTAATTGACTGGATCTTTTAGTTTTATAACAGTTTTAATTGCTTCTATTATTGAATTAAGTTTCTCATTGTTAAGTTCTAATCTATTAACTAAATTTTTTTTAAGACCTTTTTTCTTTGCGAATCTTATATCTTTTAAATTTTCTAGTAGAATTTTATTTTTATTTTTAAAAATTAATTTTACAAAACTTTTAAGGACATTATTTTTAATTTTAGTATCTATAATTTTATATGCTTTTTTTGAATTTTGTCCTAATTTTATTAAATATTTACTCATTATATTCTAACCATATCATCTTTATGAATAACTTCCGATTTTGAAACATATCCCAATAAACTTGAAATTGTGTTTGAATGTTTCCCCTTAATTTTACTTATTTCAGCCGATGTGAAGCTGCTCAAGCCACGAGCAAATTCATTCATGTTTTTATCTAAAATTTTAATATGATCTCCTTTATTAAAATTTCCTCTAACGGTTTTAATTCCAGCAGCCAACAAACTCTTTCCTTTTCTTAGGGCGTTTAAAGCACCGTCATCAATTATTACATCTCCTTTTGGAGAAATAGAACTTATAATCCATTTTTTTCTAGCGTCTAATTTTGATATATTTGGCAAAAACCAAGTACAATTATTATCTGATAAAATTTTTTGAATAGGTCTATGAACTAAACCATTTGCAATTGCCATATGACATCCTGAAAGCTGGCAAACCTTTGCTGCATCAATCTTAGTCTTCATGCCGCCAGTTCCGTGCTCACTTATACTTTTCGTTGCGATTTTTTCAATCTTATCATCAATAGCGCTTATTTCTTTTATTAATATTGCTTCTTTATTTATTTTTGGATTTTTTGTGTATAATCCTTCAACATCAGATAATAAGATTAAACAATCAGCACCTGAAATTTGTGCAACTCTTGAAGCTAATCTGTCATTGTCACCATATTTAATCTCAGATGTTGCGATACTATCATTCTCATTAACTATTGGGACAAAACCTAAACTAAATAGATTCTCAAATGTTCTTTTAGCATTAATTGCTCTTCTTCTTTTCTCAGTATCCTCAAGAGTTAATAATATTTGTGAAAGATTAATTTTTTTTGGACTGAAAAATTCTTTAAACAAATTCATTAATTCGATTTGTCCAATTGATGCTACAGCCTGACTTTTATCTAATTTTAGATTTTTTTTGCTTAATTTAAGTTTTTTACAGCCAAGTGCTATAGCGCCTGAGCTAACGATAATTATGTTTTTTTTTAAATTTTTTAAATTTTTGATATCTTTTGCAAATTCATTTAACCATTTTCCCCTTATTTTTTTATCTTTATCAATAAGAAGAGAAGAACCAATTTTTATAACAACAGTCTTTGAATCTTTAAGATACATAATTTATTAATTTAGCTTTGACTTTCATTAATGCGTCTTTTCTAAGTGTAGATAATAATAATACATTTTTTTTTGTTTTTTTTTTAAAGTTTTTTACTTTTTTATTTACTTCAATTTCATCTAATAAATCTATCTTGTTTAAAACTATTAATTCATCTTTTTTCAAGAGATCACTACTATACTCGCCCAATTCATTTCTTACTTGATTATATGATTCCTCAAGATTGTTTTCTGTAATGTCTATTAAATGTAATAGAGATTTACATCTTTCTATATGTTTTAAAAATTTGATACCTAAGCCAGTTCCTGTATGTGCTCCTTCTATTAGACCAGGTATATCTGCCAGTGTTATTTCTTTATCATCATAAATTGTGACACCTAAATTTGGATTTAAAGTGGTAAATTTGTAATTTGCTATTTTTGGGTTGGCACTTGTTATGGATGCAAGTAGACTAGATTTACCAGCATTAGGAAGTCCTATAATTCCAATATCAGCAATAGTTTTGAGTTGAAGCCATATCCAAAATTCCTCTCCCTTAGATCCCTTAGTAAATTTTTTTGGAGCACGATTAGTTGAAGATTTGAATCTTGTATTCCCAAATCCTCCCTTTCCTCCTATAGCAACAACAAATTCTTCATTTTCATTTTTAAAATCATAAATTAAAGTTTTGTTATCTTCCTCAAAAACTTGTGTACCGACAGGAACTTTTAGAAAAAGAACTTCACCACTTTTCCCTGTTTTATTTTTTCCACTACCATCACCACCCCTTTGTGCTTTAAAGTGTTGTTGATATCGAAAGTCTATAAGTGTGTTTAAGTTTCTTTCTGATGTAAGTACTACGGAACCACCTTTGCCACCGTCTCCACCATCAGGACCTCCAAACTCAACAAATTTTTCTCTTCTGAAACTTGGTGATCCCGATCCACCATCGCCAGCTTTTACGTATATCTTTACTTGATCTAAAAATTTCATGATACAACTATGTTAGGAGTTGTGAGATTTAATTGGGTTTTACAGATACGTAAGTTCTATCTGACTTACTTTTTTTAAATTCTACTTTACCTTTAACTACAGAAAAAATTGAGTGATCTTTTCCCATTCCTACATTTTCTCCAGGGAAAATTTTTGTTCCTCTTTGTCTTACTATTATATTTCCAGGAACAACAAACTGGCCTCCATATTTTTTTACTCCTAGCCTACGTCCAGCACTATCTCTACCATTCCTTGACGATCCACCAGCTTTTTTTGTTGCCATAGTTTACCTATTTATTTTGAAACTTCCTTGGTTTGAGTTTTAATTTCTTTTGAAACTTCTTTTTTTATCTCCGCCTCTGAAATTATCTTTCCATCCTTAGCAAAAATTTTATTTATTCTAATTAAAGAAAACTGCTGTCTATGTCCATTTTTTCTTCTAGAGTTTTTTCTTCTTCTTTTTTTAAAAATTAACACCGTTCTATTTTTTCCATTTTTAATTAAGTCAGCTTCAACTTTAGCTCCTGAAATAGTTGGTTCTCCTAATTCAAGGTTTTTATCGTCTCCGTAAGCTAAAACTTCGTTAAATTCTAATTTAGTTTCAGGTTTCGAATCTTCTAACCTTTCAATCTTAATTATTTCGCCAGCTTGCACTTTATACTGTTTTCCACCTGTTTTTATTACTGCGAATGACATAGTTAGTCCTAATTTTTATAAACAGCAATATAGTCAGGGTCAAATCATAGTCAAGCTGAATAACTTAGAAATTATCCTTTAAATCTCTCAATTTTGAAAATGTTTCCAAATCTTCAGATTTTAAAAAAATGTTGCAATCTAGCTCGTCCCCAATTGTGGTTGGAATAGTTGGTAATCCTTTATCTAATAAATTTTTTATTTTTTCAAATTTTTTGTTTAATTTCTTATTTTGTTGATCTTGAATTTTACAAAACTCTGCATTTTTCATTGTGTACTCATGTCCACAGAATATTTTTGTATCTTTAGGGAAATTTTTCAATATTTGAAGCGAGGAAAACATTTGTTCATATGTACCTTCAAATATTCTTCCACACCCTAAAGAGAATAATGTATCTCCAGTGAATAATAATTTTTCTTTTTTAAAATAGAAACATATGTGCCCAGAAGTATGTCCTGGTATATGGAATACTTGAAAACTAAATCCATCTTTGTTCCAAATCTCTTTATCATTCAACTTTATATCGATTCCTGGTATTCTATGTTTATCTTTTACATATCCTATTACTTTGGCATTATATTTCTCTTTTAAATTTAAATTTCCTCCAATGTGATCAAAATGATGATGTGTGTTTAATATATACTTTAAATTAGCTTGATTACTTTCTACAGAAGCAATTACTGGTTCTTCTTCACTTGGATCTACAACACATGCATTTTTTTTACTGTCTATAATTAAATAAGAATAGTTATCTTCTAGACATTTTATAATTTCAACATTCATTTATTTCTCTATTAAAAAAATACCTAATTGCGATTCTAAATTTCTCCATGCTAAATTTTTAGAACTTAAATTTAGAGTTTTATCATTTTTTAATGCTAAAGATTTAAAAATTTTTATTTCTCTTTTTGAACAAAAATTGAAAAAATCCCTTATAGTGCACATATGCAAATTAGGTGTATTATACCATTCATTAGGAAGGTTTTCTGTAACTGGCATTGTGCCCTTAATTAATAAATTAAGACGAACTTTCCAGTAACCAAAGTTTGGTATAGTAACAATTGCTTTTTTACCAACTCGCAAAAGTTCTGAGATAACTTTTTCGGGATCTAAAAAAGCTTGAAGCGTCTGACTTAATATAACAAAATCGAATGAATTATTTGGGAATTGTTGTAAGTCATTTTCTGCATTTCCCTCTATGACAGTCAAACCTTTTGATAGGCAGTTTTGAACCTTATTTTTTGAAATTTCTAAACCACGTATTTTAGAAGTTTTATTATCCTTAAGAAACTTCATTAATTCTCCATCGCCACATCCAACATCTAAAACTTTGGAATTTTGCAATATTAGCTCAGAAATAACTTTAAATTCTTTTTTCATTTACAGTTTTATAGTTTGTTTTTAAAAAGTTCCCTAAAGTATCTAAAAAATCTGGTACATCTAAAAGAAATGAATCGTGTCCCTTGTCGGACTCTATTTCTACAAAACCAACATCTGCACCAATTGCGTTCAGTGCTATAACTATTTCTCTATTTTCAGCAGTTGGGTATAGCCAATCTGAAGTGAATGAAATTACAAAAAATTTAGAAGTCGTCTTACTGAAAGCTGCTGATAGACTACCATTAAATTGTTTTGATAAATCGAAGTAATCCATTGCTCTAGTTATATACAAGTAACTATTTGCATCAAACCTATCTACAAACACCGATCCTTGGTATCTTAGATAACTCTCTATTTGAAAATCTGCATCAAAACTAAATTTTAAATCATCTCTTTCTTGTAACTTTCTACCAAATTTTTCCTGGAGACCTTTTTTCGACAAATAAGTAATATGTGCCGCCATTCTAGCAACAGCTAAACCTTTATCAGGACTTATTTTATTTTCTTCGTAAAAACCACTCTTCCAATTCGTATCAGCTAGAATTGCTTGTCTTCCAAGTTCATTGAACGCAATATTTTGTGCAGAATGACTTGATGTACAGGCAATCGGTATTGCAATATGTGCTTTATCAGGAAAATTAGAAACAAATTGTAATACCTGCATACCACCCATGGATCCGCCGATAACTGCATATAATTTATCTATTTCAAAGTGCTCTAGTAGATTGTATTGAGCATTAACCATATCATTAATTGTTATAACTGGAAAATTTGTCCCTATAGGTTTGCCTGTTTCTTCATCTATTGTGCTTGGGCCATATGAACCCATACATCCTCCAATCACATTGGCGCATATGACAAAAAATTTCTCTGTATCAATAGCTTTTCCTGATCCAAGTGCATAACTCCACCAGCCATCTTTATTGGTAATAGGATTTTTTCCAGAAGCAAACTGATCACCTGTTAACGCATGAAAAACTAAAATAGCATTATCTCTTTTTTCGTTTAGAGTTCCATATGTCTCGTATGAAATTGGAAAATTAGAAATTTCTTTTCCACAATCTAATTTTTGTGGTTTTGTTATTATAATATTTTTTGTTTGTTTTAACTTGTTCATAATAAATTTAAGATTTAATGAATTGAGAGGCAAAAAAACTTGTTTAGCAGGTTTTTTAAAGCGCTCGCAATTCAGTTTAAATCAGCGCAGAAAACTTTTACAAGATAGGTATTTACATGTCAATTTTTTTAGAATTAATTGCTTCTTTTGATTAAATATATAAATATTCACTCTAATAATTATCGATATGAATGTACCAAATTTTAGAAAAATAGATCTTGTCACATACAAGCCAGGAAGGTCATTATTGAGCTCTAAAAAAAAGGTAATTAAACTATCAGCAAATGAGTCGGCTTTTGGTGTAGGGGAAAGAGTTAGAAATGTCTTAAGGAATAGAAAGAGCGATATTTCAAAATATCCCGATAGTAAGTTTAAAAAATTAATAGAGACTATTTCAAAGAAATTTAATTTAAATAAAGAAAAAATTATATGTGGAGCAGGATCAGATGAAATAATACAAATGTTATGCACACTCTTTTTGAATAAGGGTGATGAAGTAGTCGTACCACAGTACAGTTTTTTAATGTATAGAGTCTATTCGAAAATTGTTGGTGCTAAGGTTAAATTTTCAAAAGAGATAAATTTTAAAGTTTCTGTGGATGAAATTTTGAAAAAAGTAGGAAGAAATACAAAAATAGTTTTTGTAGCAAATCCAAACAATCCTACAGGCACTTATTTGACAAAAAAAGAATTATTAAAATTAAGAAAAAAATTAAATAAGAAAATACTATTGGTTGTCGATGATGCTTATTTTGAATATATGATGAACAAAGATTACTCACCAGCCTTAAATATTTTTAGAAATTTTAGCAACGTCTTTGTTTTAAGGACATTTTCAAAAATTCATGGTCTTGCATCATTAAGAGTTGGTTGGGGATATGGTGATAAAAAAATAATTAAAGAACTTTATAAAATTAAACCACCATTTAATGTAAATAAATTTGCACAAGATTGTGCTGTTGAGGCTTTATATGACAACAAACATATAAAAAATTCTATAAAACATAATAATTATTGGTGTAAAAAAATTAAAAATGATTTAAAACAATATGACATTACCACAAATGAAGTTACAGCAAATTTCTTTTTATTAAATTTTAAAAACTGCAAATTCTCTTCAAATTTTATTTCAAGAAAACTTGAGAATAGAGGAATCATATTAAGAGAAATGTATGCTTATGGAATAAAAAATTGTTTAAGATTAACAATAGGCAATGTTAAAGAGAATAAATTCTTTTTAAAACAGATGTCGTTAATATTTAAAAATGTTTAAAAAATTATTGATAATAGGATGTGGATTAATTGGATCCTCTCTTTTGAGAGCATCTTTAAATAAAAAAATTTCAAGACAAATACTAGTTTTTGAAAAATCAAAAACATATAAGAAGCAAATCAAAAATATCAATTCAAAAATAATTGTTCTAGATAGGCTTGATCAAAATATATCAAATGTTGATTTCGTAATATTAAGTACTCCTATGAGTGAATATGAAAAAATAATTCCTAAGCTAAATAAATATATTAAATCAGATTGTATAATTACCGATGTAGGATCAACTAAATTAAATGTTTTAAAAATCAAAAATAAAGAATTAAATAAATCATTAACATGGATTATGAGTCATCCTATTGCAGGTTCAGAGGTTAGTGGACCAGCTTATGGTACAAAAAATTTATTTCTTAATAAATGGTGTATTGTCTTTGAAGATAAAAATAAAAAAAAGCAAAAAAAACTACTAAAATTTTGGAAAATGATTGGTTCAAAAACAATAATGATGAATCCTGACGCGCATGATAGAATTTTTTCTATTACTAGTCATTTGCCACACTTAATTTCATATAATTTAATCAAAACAGCATTAGATTTTCAAAAGAAATACAAAAAAAATATTATTAAATATAGCGCTGGAGGATTAAGAGATTTTTCAAGAACAGCAGCATCCAATGAAATTATGTGGAGAGATATATTCTTTAGTAATAAAAAGAACATGTTAAAGGCAATTAATTTATTTATCAAAAATTTAAATGAATTTAAGAAAAATATAATTAATTCCGAAAATTCAAAAATATTAAAAAAATTAACAAACTCTAAGAAAGTTAGACGTCAAATTATTGAACTTAAACAAGATGTCTCTATGCCAGATTTTGGAAGACAAGATAATTAAATTGAAAAAATTTTTTTGACTTTTAACCCAGCAGTTTTTTCAATTAGCTTAATCGTGTGATTTATTGGCATAATCAAAACTTTTTTTCTTGGTCCATATGCATGTATAAATTTTTTTGAATTTAAACAAATTCCAACATGTCCCTTCCAAAAAACGATGTCACCTTTTTTAAATTTTTTTTTGGATTTAAGTCCTCTCTTAAACTTTATCTGATCAACAGTATCTCTAGGAAAAAATTTATTATTATAATTATAAATTATTTGCACTAAACCAGAACAATCAATACCTTTAAAAGTTTTACCTCCCCATTTATATTTTATATTTCTAAAAAGATTTACAATATTTGCAAAATTTTTAATATTATGATTTATTGGTCTAACATCATCCTTTCTAATCCAAAAATTTTTCTTAAACATTAAATATGATTTGTATTTGTTTAAAATTTGAATTTTACTTGCAAATGGTAAATCTTTGCCTGTATAAGTAAATTTATTCTTCTTAGACAATTTATATATTTTTGATTTTAGTACGTAAATTTTATGTGAGGTTTGGTATTTATCAAAAAGTTTAAACTTCTTAATAAATCCAACATAATTATCAGTATCAATTTTAATTTTATAAAAGTTTTTAGATTTTTTTAAAATACTAAAGTTTTCGCCAAATAAAATTTGTGTACTGACATTTGAATTATCATTTGGTCTTTCATAAATATTAGAAAATTCAGAATTGTAGATAAAATTATTTTTCACTAAGTTTTAACTTTTTTCTTATAAACCATAAGCAAATTAGTGATGGAATAACCATTAACGCAGTTAGAATGAAAAACATTCCCCAATCACCGTTTAACCAATCGACCAATGATCCTGATGATGATGCCAGTAAAGTTCTCCCTGCTGTTCCTATAGATGCAAGAAGTGCATATTGCGTGGCTGTGTAAGTTCTATCAACGAGTAAAGATATAAATGCCACAAATGCTACAGTTGCGAATGCGGCTGCAATATCATCCAATATTACAGCTGCAGCGAATAATAATTCGGATTTTCCGCTCCAAGCAAGAAGTGTAAACATTAAATTTGTGATAGCCATCAAAGCTCCGGCTATAAACATTGTTTTGACTGTTCCAGATCTTATTGCAAACAGTCCGCCCAACAAAGTAAATACAACTGTCGTAATCCATCCAAGTGTTTTTGAATATATAGCTATATCTGATTTTGAAAAACCAAGCTCTTTATAAAAAACGATAGACATTCTACCCAAAAAAGCTTCCCCAATTTTAAATAAGAAAACAAATCCTAAAATTCCAATTGCAATTGAAAATCCGTTTTTCTTAAAAAAACTTATAACTGGACCTCCTATAGTTCCTGATAACCAAGATAAAATTTTTGTTAGAAAATTATTATTTCCAAGTTTATTTCTAATTATTTCATCTGTCTTTTTTTGAGATAAAATTCTTTCTATAAAATTATTTTCATGAACAAACATTAGAGCAACATTCATTAAAATTACAATAACACCCATGACCAAAAATGTTGTTTGCCAGTAATTAATAACACCAATTTTTTCGAAATTTTCTGCAGTGAACAATGCTACAACGCCACCAACTTTATAACCAGTCCACCAACCAACTACAGCCATGGCTGCCCCTGCTGCCATAGACTTATTTTCGTTTTCTCCAACTTGCTCAATTCTTAATGCATCAACAGTTATATCTTGCGTGGATGAGGCTATAGCTATCACCAGACCAATAGATATTAGTAACGCTAAGTTTTCAGATGGATTTATAAAACTCCAAAGTATTAAAGAAATTAAAATTACTAACTGCATTAAAACTATCCAGCCGCGTCTGTGACCAATTTTTTTTGTAAGAAAAGGGATTTGTATCCTATCAATTAAAGGTGCCCATAAATAGTTGAATGCATATACTCCAAATATTAGACCTGCCCATCCTATTGTTGATCTACTTAATCCTTCTTCTTTGAGCCATAGAGATAAACTGCTTCCTATTAAAACCCATGGAAAACCACTTATTGCACCAAGAAGTAATATTCTTAACATTCTGATATCAAAATAATATTTGAATAAATTTGAAATTTTTTCTTCTTTTTTAATCATCAGTATTTTCTCCAAAAGGAAGGAATAAATAATACAAGTACCGCAAATAGTTCCAACCTTCCTAGTATCATTCCTATACTCAAGATCCATTTTGAAAAATTAGACAAGTAAGAAAAATTTCCATTTGGACCTATTACATCGCCTAATCCAGGTCCAACATTTGATATAGATGTAGCAGCAGCAGATATAGCTGTAATAAAATCTAAACCATCTACAGATAACAAAGCAGTAATAACAAAGAAAATCAATATATATAAAAATATGAAAGAAATAATTGATGCCATAAATTTTTCATCAACATTATTTTTATCATACTTAATATTAAATATTCCTCTTGGATAAATAATTCTCTTTAATTGATTTGATATAAATTGATAGAGTATTTGAACTCTAAATATTTTAATACCGCATGCAGTTGATCCAGCACAACCACCTATAAACATTAATATTAAGAAATAAATGAGCGGAAACTGTCCCCATTTACTAAAATCATTTGTTACATATCCAGTTCCAGTTAAAATTGAAACAACATTGAAAGATACTTCTCTGAAATTTATCTCAAATATGCTCTGATTTTTTATAGATAAGTAAAGAAAAATTATAAAAATTGAAAAAATTAAGATTTTTATAAAAGTTTTTATTTGAGTATCGCTAATAAATATTTTTTTATCGCCGCCCAAATATTTGATATACGCAATAAATGGAATACTTCCGAGAATTATAAAGATAGTAGCTGTTAGCTCAATAAATCCATTATCAAAATAACCTATAGATTCATTGTAATTTGAAAATCCTCCAGTTGCTATGGTTGTCATTGAATGCACAATGCTATCAAAAAAACTCATTCCAAAAATTTTATAAAAGAAAGCGCATACTAAAGTTAATGATGAGTATATAACAATTAATCTGATAGAAATTTCTTTAGACTTAGGTAATATTTTTTCTGGGGTATGGGTATTTGATATAACAAATAATTGCATACCTCCAATATTCATTATTGGCATTAAAGTAATTGCCATTACAATAATTCCAATTCCCCCCAACCATTGAAGCATTGCTCGCCATAATAAGATTGCCTTTGGTGTTTCGTTCAGATTTGTGAGAATAGTTGAGCCAGTAGTTGTGATTCCTGACATACTTTCAAAAAATGCATTTGTGAATGAAAGATTTAAATCTGAGAAAACAAATGGCAAAGAGCCGAATATTGCAATACTTAACCATGATAGTGCCGTTAAAAGAAATGCTTGAGGTAAGGTTAATTTTTTTTCGTAATCTAAGTTAGATAAAAAAAATAGAACTCCAAAAATTATCGAAACTAAGCCAGATCCAATAAAACCCGAGTCTATCTGATTATAATAAAACTGCGCCATAATAGGCACAATCATAGATAATCCTAAAATAATTTGTAAAACACCGAGTATAAAAAAAACGGTTTTATAATTGGACATTTTGATTGGACATTATTTTATGGTAAATAAATTTCAACTCTATAAGAGTTATTAAATACGTTATTTTTGAGTATTTTGCATTTATATGATTGATAAAATAAATATTGATAAAACTAATGCGTGGCCATTTGTAGAAGCAAAAAAAATCATAAGAGAGAGAAAGAAAAATATAGAGAGCAAGGGAAAAATAACTCTACAAACGGGTTATGGCCCAAGCGGTTTACCTCATATTGGAACATTCGGTGAAGTTGCAAGAACATCAATGATAGTCAATGCCCTTAATCATTTAACCGACCTTCCTAAAGAGATAATTACTTTTTCAGATGACATGGATGGTTTGAGAAAAGTCCCAGAGAATGTACCAAACCAAGAAATTTTAAATGCTAACTTACATAAACCTTTAACAGTTGTTCCAGATCCTTTTGGTAAATTTAATAGTTTTGGAGAACATAATAATGAAATGTTAAAAGATTTTTTAAATAAGTTTGGATTTAAATATTCTTTTAGAAGTTCTACTCAGCTTTATAAATCTGGAAAGTTTAATCAAACTCTCAAATTAATATTAAGTAATTATAAAGGTATAATGAATATTATTTTACCAACTTTAGGTAAAGAGAGGCAGCAAACTTATTCACCTTTTTTGCCTATCTGCCCAACATCAGGAGCTGTCTTAGAAATACCAATTAAGGAAATCGACGAGAGCAATTCTAAGGTTTTGTTTGATAACAATGGAACAGATTTAGAAAAGAGTATTTTAAATGGTGATTGTAAATTACAATGGAAGGTAGACTGGGCTATGAGATGGTATGCACTTGATGTTGATTTTGAGATGTATGGAAAAGATCTAATTGAGAGTGCAATCTTATCAACAAAAATTATAAGATTACTTGGTAAACCCAATCCCTCAGGTTTTGCATATGAATTATTTTTAGATGAAAAAGGAGAGAAAATCTCAAAATCAAAAGGAAATGGAGTAACTATAGATCAATGGCTAGAGTATGCTTCTCCTCAAAGTTTATCACTTTATATGTATCAAAACCCTAAAAGAGCAAAAAAACTTTATAGAGAAGTTGTTCCTAAAGCTATGGATGAATATCTAGAGTTTATAGAAAAAGGGAAAAATCAAAGTGATCTTGAAAAATTAATAAATCCAGTTTGGCATGTTCATAATGGAAAAATTCCAAATGAAAAAATTATAATGTCATTTTCTATGTTGCTAAATTTGGTTGAGACAAGCAATGCAGATAACAAAAAACTACTTTGGAAATTTGTGAAAAAATACAAGCAGGATATCAAAGAGGATGAGCATCCAATTTTTGATAATTTAATCAATTATGCAATTAAATATTTTAATGATGTTATAAAAACTAAAAAGGTCTACAAAACACCAAGCAAAAATGAAAAAGACGCTTTAAATGCATTAATAAAGTCACTTGATAATTGTAATGATGATATGGCTCCTGAAGAACTTCAGACAAATATATTTACAGTTGGAAAAGAAAATGGTTACAAAGAAAACTTAAGAGATTGGTTTAAACTTATTTATGAAGTTGTTTTCGGTGATGAGAATGGACCTAGAATGGGTTTCTTTATAAGTTTTTTTGGAGTGCAAGAAACTAAACAACTTATCAAAAATAAATTAAAT
>CACCLG010000016.1 GCA_902546765.1 uncultured Pelagibacteraceae bacterium
AAAAAATTTTATTTCGACAACAATTTAAGCAACATTTTGATGCTCGTTAATAAATCTAGAAGTTTTGATAAAAGATTTAAAGGCGATTTTACTTTAAAAGATAATTTAGTATCTAAAGAGAATATAAATGACTATATTTTTACTGGGTGCCAAATTTTAAATAAAAATATTTTTGCAAGTATTAATAAGGATAAGTTTTCAATTTCTGAAGTTTGGGACAAAGAAATTAATAAAAAGCAGCTTTACGGCATCGAAAGTGTTAACGAATTTTTGCATGTTACAGATCTTGATATTTATAAAAAATTAATTTCTTAAAATTTGATCAGGTTTTTCGCTCTACTTTTGTCTAGATAAATTGCATCAGTTAATTTTTTTTCATTATTAAATGTTATTTTCAAAGGATTACCAGTTGGTATCTCTAGTTTAGTTACTTCATCATTATCCAGTTCAAATAAAAATTTGCACATTGATCTTATTGAATTTCCATGGGCAGAAACAACAATATTATTATCCAATTTATTTTCGATTTGAGACTTATAATAAGGAATTACTCTTTCATAGGTATCTTTTAAAGACTCAGTATCAGGCACTTTTTCTCTTGGAATGTCTTTATAAGTTTCAATATTTAAAGGATGATAAGGGCTATTTTTACTTAAAGGTTGAGGTGGAGTATCCCATGATCGTCTAAAAATGTGAACTTGCTCTTCTCCTAATTTATTTTTCATTTCATCTTTATTTAAACCAGTTAAGGCTCCGTAATGTCTCTCATTTAACTCCCAAGCTTTTATAATTTGATCATCCTTTTCTCTGATTGTGTTTAAGATAAGCTTAAGAGTATCTATAGATCTCCTTTGATAAGAGCTAAAAAAGTAATCAATTTTAAAATTTAATTCTTTTATAAGTTCACCTGCTTTACATGCTTCAAGTTTGCCTTGTGGAGAAAGTTCAACGTCAACCCATCCTGTAAACTTATTTTGTAAATTCCATTCACTTTGACCATGTCTTATTAAAATTAAATGTCTCATTTTAAATATTTAATATAATATATATACATACTAAACATATTTAAAATATTAATATAATAATATCTTAGGTATATATTAAATTTTAAAATTTGGAGGAAAAGAAATGGACTCATTCGAAGATAGAAAAAAAGGTTTTGAAAAAAAGTTTGCTCATGATGAAGAAAAAGAATTCAAAATAAGTGCAAGAAGAAATAAATATCTAGGAGAATGGGGATCAAAAATTATGGGTTATAATGAAGAGCAAACTAAGGAGTATATACAATCAGTAATAAAAGCAGATTTTGCAGAAGCTGGTGATGAAGATGTATTTAGAAAAATTAAAAGCGATTTAGAAAGTTTTAATATTTCTGATGACGAAATTCGCAGTAAAATGAATGAGATGAATGAAAAGGCTAAAGCAGACTTTAATTAAGTTATTCATTACTTTTTTATTTTGTAGTAATTCTTTCTCGGATACACAACAAATATCCTCAAAAAATGTTTTAGTAATAGATGGCGACACAATTATTTTAGATAAAAAAAAAATTAGATTTTCAGGAATTGATGCTCCAGAAAGTTTTTTTAGAGGTAAGAAACAAACGTGTAAGCTTGAAAGTAAAAAAATTTTTTGTGGCGAAATCTCAAAAAAAAAACTAAATCAAAAAATTAATAATCAAATCGTAAAATGCTTTATTGAGAAAAATAATGATAGATATAATAGAATTCTAGCAGAATGTTTTGTTAATAATGAAAGTTTATCGGTTTACATGGTGAAAAATGGTTACGCATTTGATTATGCTATATACTCAAAAAAAAAGTACCAAGAATATGAAAATTTTGCAAAAAAAAATAAACTTGGATTATGGAAAACTAAATTTGAATATCCATGGGTATGGAGAAAAAAAAACAGATAAACTATAAACGAATAAGTGATTCGATCAAAAAAATTAATAGTTTTAATTTCATTTTTATTTATATCTGCATGTTCATCTGTACCAAAGAATACAGTAAATAGTTGTTCAATTTTTTCTGAAAAATATTTTTGGTATAAACATGCAAAAAAAACAGAAAAGAAATGGGGTACCCCTGTTTATTTACAACTAGCTATCATTAAAATGGAGTCAGATTTTGATTGGTTGGCAAAGCCACAAAGACAAAAAATTTTTAAAATAATACCTTACAAACGTCCTTCAAGTTCTTTTGGATACTCACAAGCTGTCAAAGGAACGTGGAAACAATACAAAGACGAGACTGGAAATAAATTTGCATCAAGAGCAAGATTTAAAGATAGTGTTGATTTTATTGGGTGGTACACAAACAAAACAAAATCTTTACTTAAAATACCATTAGATGACAGTTTCAGGCAATATCTTGCTTATCATGAGGGATGGGGTGGATACAAAAATTACAAAAAAAATCAAAAGGTTATCCTATTAGCAAAAAAGGTAGAGAACAATTCAAATAGATACAAAAAACAACTTAATGAATGTAAAAATTCCTTATCAACTAAAAGGTATATTATTTTTTAGTTTAATTGTTTTTTTAGCTCTAAATCTACGGCATCTATTCTTTTAGTATTTTTTGCAAGAGCCAAATACATTGTTGGAGTAATGTACAATGTAAAAAATGTTGAAATTATCATTCCACCTAAAATTGTTGATCCGACAGCTAATCTTGATCCTTCACCTGCTCCAGGTCCAATATTTCCAACAACTAAAGGCAACATTGCAATCATAGTACTTAAAGATGTCATAATGATAGGTCTTATTCTAAGTTTACAAGCATCTTTAATTGCTGTTTCTATTTTTGCACCTGATCTTCTTATTTGGTTAGCATAGTCAACAATTAAAATACTGTTTTTTGTAGATATACCAATTAAAATTACCAGAGCGATTTGTGAAAAAATATTTATTGAACTATTTAAAAATAAAATAAATATCAATCCTCCAAACACAGCAAGTGGAACTGTTAAAATTATGATGAATGGATGAATAAATGAATTGAATGTAGCAGCCATAACTAAATATGCAGTAATTAATGCTAAAGCAAAAATAATAAATATTTCATTGCTAGTTTCCTTCAATTCCTCTGACTTACCTTTCCAAGTGATTTGATTTTGTGGCGCTAAATTATTCATTGTACTTTCTAAGTAATTCATTGCCTCAGCTAGACTATAATTTTCATCAATTGCTGCAGATATGGTAACAGCTCTTTGTCGATTATACCTTGGTAAAGTCTCTGCTGTACCTTTCTCCTCAAACTCAACTAAACTTGCTAAAGATACTAGTTTACCACTTGTTTCTGATCTAACATGTATTTTTGAAATTCCGTCTTTATTTCTTCTGTCTGCGAGATATTGTTGTAAAATAATAGGATATTCTCTTCCCATTCTATTAAATGATGTAACTCTTTTTCCACCGTAAAAAGTCTCCAAAGTTCTCCCTATTGTCTCTGTAGAAACACCTAAATCTTTTGCTCTATTTTTATTTGTAATTAACTTAACTTCAGGTTTATTTTTTGTGTAATCACTCTCAATTCTCGAAAGATTTCTATTTTTTCTAAGAGTTTGAATTACTTCATTTTGAATTTTCTCTAGCTCCTCATAACTAGTACCGTAAATAACCATTTGAACTGGTTTGTTGTAATTAGATACTCTTATAGATTGTGGAGAAATTGGAAAAGCAAAAGCTTGTGGAACTGTAACTATCTTTCCAATAGCTTCTCTTAAAACTGTCTGACTTCCTTTTTTCCTATTTTTCCATTCATCTAGTAATGCTATTATAATAAAACTGTTGTATGTGGTTGCTGATTTACCAAATCCTGGAACACGCATAATTAATCTTTCATAAGGACTATCTTCAGCTTCAAGAAGTTTTAATAATCTACTTTCAATAATTTGTGCCTTATCTTGAGTGTATTCAAAAGAACTTCCCTCATCTGTTGAACCAATTATTAAATATGCACCTCGATCCTCAATAGGGATTAATTCTTTTTTGGTAAAATTAAAAAGGAAAATAGACCCTAAGACTACTAATATTATAAATCCTGATATTATTTTTTTTTTATTTAACCAATATCCCAAGGTTTCGATGTAACCTTCAGAGAACGATTTAAACAAATTATTAAACTTTTTAACAAATAAACCTTTTTTTTCTTTTTTACTTAAAAATTTGCTACCTAGCATCGGAGACAGAGTAAGAGCAACAAATGAGGAAACAACAATTGAAAAAGATAAAGTTATGGCAGTTTCTCTAAATAGTGTACCTGAAATACCCTTTATAAAAATTAGCGGTAAAAATACCGCTACTAAAATTAATGTTGTTGCAATAATTGCAAAGGTAATTTGTTTTGATCCCTTATATGCAGCAACTAAAGACGTTTCTCCTTTTTCAATACGAGTATAAATTGCATCAGTCATTATAACAGAGTCATCTGTTATAATTCCAATCGCTAGTATAAAACTTAATAGAACAAAAATATTTATTGATAAATCAAAAATATATAAGCCCAAAAAAGATCCAATTAAACTTACTGGAAGTGCAATTGCAGGCACAATGACAGCTTTTAAATTTCCTAGAAATAAATAAATGATTAATACAACTAATATAAAAGCAATAATTAAACTTTTATAAACTTCTTGAATAGCAGTTCCAACATATGTTGCCCTATTAAATGCAATTTCAAGATTTAAACCATCTGGTAATGAGGGTTTTATTTCATTTATTTTTTTTTTAATTTGATTAGATAATTCAACTGTAGAAGCACCACTTCTAGCATAAATACCAATTCCAACAGTTTTTAAATTTTTTGCATTTTTTCTTTGTGCTTTAAACAGAGTTTTTTCTGAAACAGGTCCAAATTCTATATTTGCGACATCAGATAATAATATTGCTTTATCTTTAACTTTCTTAATTGGTAGTGATTTTATTGTTTCTATATTTGTATAAGATTTATCAATGTTTAAAGTTAAGTCTCTATTATCTGCTTCTAAAGTACCAGCAGGAAGATCAACATTCTCATTTCTTAAAGCTCTTTCAACTTCTTGAATAGTTAAATCGTTTGCAGCTAGTTTAATTGGATCAATCCATACCCTAACACTTAATTCTCTTAGACCCCCGACTAAAATTCTGCCGACATTTGGTATGCTTGAAAAGGTATCCACAAGGTATCTCTCGGCGTAATCCCCAAGGTCTAAATCGTTCCATGTAGAAGATGAAAGACTTAGCCACATAGTTGTAGTAAATCCTGCTGCTCTTTTTAAGATTTGAGGAGGACTAGATTCACTTGGTAAATTATCAACTACCCTTGATACTCTTTCTCTAATGTCGTTAGCGGCATTGTCTAGGTCTATATCGGTGTTAAACTCAATATTAATCCTACTTCTGCCATTTAAAGAAGTTGAATCTATGTTCTTGATCCCTTCAGCACCCCCTATTACATCTTCAATTTTTTGTGTAATTTCCTCATCAATAATTTCAGTAGAAGCTGATTTATAATCTGTTTGAACTTGGACTACAGGTGGTTGAATTCCCTCAGGCAGTTCTCTCACTGGAAGTTCTGAGAAAACAAACATCCCAAATATAACCAATACTAAGGACATCACCCATGCTACTACCGGTCTCTTAATGCTTATTTCTGTAAGATTCATTATAAATTTTTATCTTAGCTTTTTTTCTCAGCCTCAGATTTTTTAAAGATATTTAACTTTTTAAGCCAATCAAATTTTCCTTTTGTCGTTTCACTTTTAGTAGTTTGGTCTTTTTTCCCCCATGTCGATGCTTTCTGTTTTTCACCTTTTTCAATTGGCTTTATTTTTAAATTTGGTCTGACTTTTTTTAATCCCTCAGCTACAATCTTATCTCCAGAATTAATTCCGTCTTTAATTTCAATAAAACCATTAAAACGATCACCTACATTAACTTTAGTTTTAATCGCTGTGTTTTCATTGTTTACTTTATAAATAAATACATTGTCTCCCTCTACAATTGTGCTTGTATCAGGCGCACCCAAATTATTTCTTACATTGTATCTAATTGAGACTTCAAGAAAAGATCCAGGTAAAATTTCACCTTTTTGATTATCTATTTTAATTCTAATAGGTAATGATCTTGTGTCCTCTGTAATTCTGCTTGATATGGAATCTACTACTCCATCAAAATATTTTTTTGTAGAGCCGGAGTATTCAATTTTGACTGGCAATCCAACTTCAATAAAAGGAAAATAAATTTCTGGGATTTGAACGTCACAATATATTGTTGATGAGTCATCTAAATTTATTAAAAGTGATGATTTTGAAACTTCAACGTCCTCGGAGAATTCTTTTTTACCAATAACCCCATCAAATGGAGCAAAAATTTTTCTATTTTTTAATTCGACTATTACATCACCTTTTTTAACTTTTCGGTTAAATTCTATTGGTTTAATTATTTCAAATTTTTCTATCTTATATGCTTGAGTTTGAATAGGTACTGCTGTACCAAAAGTACTGATATTATTTTCAAAAATCCTTTCTTTAGCGTATGTTACTATTACACCTGGAGGTGGCATTTTACTAAATTTTTTTTTGAAATGATTTCCAATCATTGTTCTTGCAATGATTACTACTGCAATGATAAGAAAAAATATAAATATAACTGTTGTAATTTTAGATGATCTTTTCATTTAATTTTTTATTCTATTTTTCCGTACTCTGCCCATGAACCATCGTAAATGGTAGGCACATATTTATTATCAACCAAAGAATATGCAAGTGCTAATATACAAGCTGAAACTCCTGAGCCACAAGAAAAAACTAACATTTTATTATTATCAGGATTTATTTGATTAAATATTTGTTTAATTTCGTCAATATTTTTGAATGTTTTGTCTGATCGTATAATAGTGGTAAATGGTAAACAGTTTGAGTTTGGTATCGATCCACTTTTAACATTTTTTCTAGGATCAGATACTTTTCCAAAAAATCTTTCTTCACTTCTTGCATCTAACACTAAAAATTCATTTGTATTAATATTTAAATCAATATCAGATTTATTTTTTACCATATTTCTATTTTCATCAGCTTCATATTTTGTTTCTTTAAAATTTACTTTTTCTTTTGATGTAGGCTTTCTCTCTTTTTTCCACTTACCTAGTCCTCCATCGAGGACACTCACGTATTTGGGGTTATGACCGTAATAAATAAAATTATACCAACATCTACACGCACTTAACACATCAGAGTTATCGTAGATTATTATTTTATCTTCGTTTTTTATGCCAAGTTTTGAGATATTTTTTGCCCAACTTTTAGCATCTGATAGCATATGAGGAAGATCAGTATTTTTGTCTGAAACATCATCTAAATCAAAAAAAATTGAATTCTCAATGTGTTCAATTTTATATTCTTCAAATCCATCTCTATTTGTCGAGGGCAGATGCCACGAGGCATCTATTATTTTTACATGACTTAAATTTCCTACTAACCAGTCTGTGGAAACTAAATACATTAGAATTTTTTATCTAAATATTTCTGATGATATTCTTCTGCTGTACAGTAATTTTTTAAAAGTGATAGTTGAGTGACTACTTTTCCGTTTAACTTTTTATTTTCGGCTTCAATCATTTTTTCAGCAGACTTTTTTTGTTTTTCGTTTAAATAAAAAATTTCACTTCTATATTGTGTACCAAAATCATAACCTTGAGAGTTTAGCGTAGTAGGATCATGAAATTCAAAAAAATATTCTAATATATCCTCGTAAGTGACGGTTTTTTCATCATATTCAAGTTTAACAACTTCAGCATGGTTAGTTGTTCCTGTACAAACATCTTTATAAGTTGTCTTTTCAGTGTTACCTCCACAATAACCAACCTCTGTTCTAATTATTCCATCTATCTTACTAAATTTTTGTTCAGGACCCCAAAAACATCCAAGTGCTAAAATTGCTATTTCCATTGATAATTAGTGTATTTAATTTAAAGATAATAACATGCTCTCTAAAAATCAATTAGGTTTTTTGTACATGTTTCTATCTGTATGTGCATTTTCAGTAATGGATATAATTGTAAAATGGTCACAACATTACCCTTTGGGTGAAGTTTTATTTTTTAGGGGATTTTTTGGCGTCATTTTTTATTTATTTATTATACCATCAGATAGACGAAAAAATTTTTACTACACTAAGAGGGCAGGGTTACATTTTTTAAGATGTGCTTTTGGATTAATTGCTCTAGTTGCAATATTTATTGCTTTAAGAAATTTGCCATTGGCTACAGTAGTAAGCATTTCATTTGCTGCACCGATATTCACAACTATATTTTCAATTTTTTTATTAAGAGAAAAAGTTGGCATATTCAGATGGTTAGCAGTCATTATAGGTTTTGTTGGAATAATTATTATTACTGAGCCGGGTTTTAGCTCAGTGAACATTTATTACATATATCCAATAATTTTTTGTTTGGGATTATCTTATGTAGCAATTGCTATTAGACAGTTGTCAAAAACAGAGCCAGTTTGGTTAATTTCTCTTTATTTTTCTTTAGCAATCACTTTATTAAGTTTATTTACAATACCTTTCGGGTGGATTATGCCAAGTTTATATGACCTTGCATTTTTATCTTTTATAGGTTTTTTTGGAGGTGTTGCAAATTTATGGTTAAGTCAGTCATATAAATATTCTGAGGTATCATTAGTTACTCCTCTTAAGTATTTAGCTTTAGTTTTTGCTATATTTTTTGGTTATTTAATTTGGGGAGAGATACCAACAATAAAAACTTTGATGGGAGCAAGTTTGGTAATAATTTCATCATTAATCATTTTTCGAAGAGAGATATATCTCAAAAAACAGTTAACAGTTGCAAGACATGAGTAAACCGCCATTGTATTGGAATAAAGCGAGGAGATATTTATCATCAAAGGATAGAGTAATGAAAACTTTAATTGAAAAATATTCTGATGCTTCACTTACAACTAGAAAAAATATATTTCTTTCACTTTGTAAAAGTATTATTGGTCAGCAGATTAGTGTAGCGGCTGCTAATTCTGTATTTTTAAAGTTTAAAAAAAAATGTAAGAACAAAATTTCTCCTAAAACAATTAAAAAATTAACTTTTACACAATTAAAAAGCTGTGGATTAAGCAGGCAAAAAGTAAAGGGAATTAAGTCGTTAGCTGAAAAAATGCTTAACAAAGAATTTAAACCTAATTTAATAAAAAATATGTCAGACGAGAAAGCTATTGAATATTTATCAGAATTGAGACAGATAGGCAGATGGTCTGCTGAGATGATACTTTTATTTACCTATAACAGATCAAATATTTGGCCTGTTCAAGATATTGGTTTATTGAGAGCTATATCAAATAATTATAAAAAAAAATATTTACCACCAAATAATTTTGTAGAAAAATTAAAAACTAGATTTTCCCCATATTGTTCAGTAGCAACATGGTATCTATGGAGATCTATAGATGATGAACCTATTCAGTACTAAATCCTTCTACAACTTGCATGTGTCGAACAGTTGTATCTTTAGCTAACGCCCAACCTTTTTGATATTCTTTTGAATCATGACATTCAATTGCCTTTTGATAATTTGGGAATTCCCAAACAACTGTTCTTAAAAAATTATCTCCCTCAAAAGATTGACTCTTACCTCCTCTTACTAGAGGTACACCTCCATAACTTTTAATAATTGGTGTTGCTGCTTCAGCATATTTTTTTAAATTTTCTTTGTTCTCAATTTTTGTATATAAACTTATCCAATATCCTTTCATTATATTTCTCCTTTTTAAATTTTAAAATTTATGATACCAGATTTTATGTCAGAAAAATTAGTAATCAGTTTTGAAGAATACCTGGACACAGTAGAAAAACTTGCATTAGAAATAAATAATAATTTTAAACCAACTGTATTAGTTGGAATTATGAGAGGCGCTGCGCCTATAATTGATATTTTATCAAGAATTTTAAAGTTACCTACAGCTTATATAGTAATCCAAAGTTATTCTGGTGAAGGCACGGAAGATAAGCAAGGAGAATTAGTTTTTGCTAGAGATATAAGCTCAATAGCTAAAGATGAAGACTTTAAAAAGGTATTATTGGTTGATGACTTATCTGATACGGGTCTTACATTAAATAAAAGCATAGAGTGGTTGAAAAATTACCAACCAATTAAAAATCAAATTCAAGAAATTAAAACTGCTTGTTTATGGAAGAAAAAATCATCTAAATTTAAACCAGATTTTTGTCCGATTAAGCTTGATAATGATCCATGGATAGTACAACCTACAGAGCATTACGAGGAAATTTCTATTGATGAAGTAATTAAAAAACAAAATAGGGCTAGAGATTAACTCTAGCCCATTTAGATAATTATTTAAGCCACCACGAAACTAATTAAACTTAAAACCGCAATAACCCATATTGCAGGAGAAGTATCAGAAGCTTTTCCTGTAAATAATCTTATTAATGCATAAGATACAAATGCTAAGGCAATACCATTACTGATACTGTAAGTTAACGGCATCGTTATCATTGCAAGTATCGCTGGGGCTGATTCTCCTATATCATTCCATTCAATATCTGTAATGTTTCTTACAAAAAGAACTGAAACAAACAATAGAGCCGCACCATCGATTTGTTTTGGTAAACTAGTTGCTAATGGTGCAAAAAATATGCAAGAAAGAAACAGAAGTCCAATAACTAAAGAAGTCATTCCTGTTTTTCCACCTGCTTTTACACCAGCACCAGACTCCACATAACTTGTTACAGTAGTGGTTCCCATCATCGCACCAGCAACAGTACTAACACTATCTGATAGCATTGCTTTATTTATATCTTGAACTTTACCTTTTTTGTCAACTTTGCCAGCAACATTAGCAACAGAAGTTAATGTTCCTGCCGTATCAAAAAAATCGATAAAAAGTAACGTAAAGATTACAGTCGACATTCCTGCTGTCATAGCCGCAGATAAGTCAAATTCAAAAAGGTATGTCATAGGAGGCGGAGCACTTGCTATACCATTAAATTTTGCTAGACCAGCTGCCCATGAAATTATACTGAACGCTAAAATGCCAATAATAATATTTCCTTTTACATTCATTTTTTCAAGCACTACAATTACAATAAAAGTTGCACAACCTAATAAAACCAATGGATTACTTAAGTCTCCAAGTTTTACTAAAGTTACAGGATCGTCAACCACAACTTCCATAATTTGTAATCCAATTATCGCTAAAAATAATCCTATACCAGCTCCAATACCTAACTTTAAGCTTCTTGGTATTGAGTTAATTAACCAAGCTCGAATCGGTGTGAGAGATATAATTAAAAACAATACACCTGCAACAAGTACAGCGCCCAATGCCTCTTGTGGCGTGTATCCCATTCCTGCACAAACTCCAAATGCAACAAAAGCATTAATTCCCATTCCTGGAGCTAATCCGATGGGCCATGTTTTTCCATAAAACGCCATTATAAAACATGCAAGAGCAGTTGCTAAAATTGTTGCTGTGTAAACTGCTCCAAAATCAAAAAATCCTTTTTCAGGTCCAGCAAATTCACCTGAAAGTATAAATGGATTTAAAAACATAATGTAAGCCATAGTTAAAAACGTTGTTACACCGGCTATGACTTCTGTTCGAAAGTCTGTTTTATGTTTTTTATAATCAAAATAATTATCTAACATTCGTTCCTCCTAAATAACTAACTTTATTAGATTCTTAATTGAAATTCGCGATTTTAGATTGAATTATTAACATTTTTCAACTGAGGAGTTTAAATTTGCCTTATTTTCGTGCCTATGATTTATCATAACATGTTTATGAAAATAAAATTTATTTTAATATCCATGTTTTCTCTAATTCTCCTATCAGGTTGTCAAACAATTAAAAATAAATCTGATGAAGCTGCAGAAAAAGAGAATCAGAAATATGGACAATTCTTGGGTAAACAAGTTAATGAATTAAAAATGGAACTTGGAGCACCTACAGAGGATTTTGTTAATGAACTTGGGAATGAAACTTTGGTTTATAAAACTAAAAAATATGGTTTACCTTGTGACAGAAAATTCGAAATTAATTCTTCAGGTATAATTATAGGATTTAATTCAAGCGGTTGTTTTTAAACCTGTGGGGCTTAACCCCACAAGCAAGGTTTACTTATTTGATTTCAATAAGTTTTCTTTTTTTATGCTCTGGTATTATTCTTTCACAATCAATAGTCAAAAGACCGTCTTTTAATTCTGCGCCATTTACTTTTACATCATCAGCAATTGTAAATGATCTTGCAAAATGTCTTTGAGAAATGCCTTTGTGAATTATTTCACCATCATCGTTTTTATCTTCTGACTTATCAACATGTTTAGTTTTTACAGTTAATAAATTATCTTCAAACTCAACTTCAACATCATTTTTACTGAAGCCTGCAAGCGCAACCTCTATAGAGTATTTGTCTTGTCCAGTTCTTCTGATGTTGTATGGCGGATAGTTTGATTGCATGTTCAAACCTCCATTGCCAAGCATATTTTCAAATTGGTCAAACATATCGTCGAAACCGATAGAAAATGGCCTTAGTGAGTTGAAAATAGATAGATCCTTACTTGTCATAATTTCCTCCTTTGCAAAGCAAGTGTATTTTTGCAAGCCCCATTAGGCGACTTACTAATTATATATAGGAATGAAATTTATTTTTTCAAGATTGGTTAAATTTTATCAGTAATTTTTAATATAAAAGAATAATCTAGTGCAATTTCTTCAATAGCACCGTCTCTTCCAGATTTGCCACCGTGCCCAGCATTCATTTCAGTTTTTAATAGCAGTAGATTATTATCTGTTTTGTATTCTCTAAGCTTGGCAGTAAATTTTGTAGGTTCATCGAACAGAACCCTGTTATCACTTAAACTTGTGGTAATTAATATATCTGGATAATCCATTTTTTTTATATTGTTATAAGGCGCATAAGAATAAATATAATCGAAATGTTGCTTGTTTTCCTTAGCATTTCCAAATTCATCAAATTCTCCTACAGTAAGAGGAAGTGAATGATCTAAATTTGTTGTTAATGAATCTACAAATGGAACAGCCATAATGATACCTTTAAATAATTCTGGATTTTTGTTAACAACTGCACCCATCAATAAACCACCTGCAGAACCACCCATTCCAATTATTCTTCCATTAGATGTATATTTTTTTTCAATAAGAAATTTTGCAACTGCAATATAATCCTCAAAAGTATTTTTTTTATTAAGAAGTTTTCCTTCTTTCCACCATTTCATTCCTCTTTCCATTCCTCCTCTAATATGTGCTGTGACCCATATTATATCTCGGTCAATTAAACTTAATCTTGTTGAAGAAAAGTTGGGTGTCATTGAACTTCCATACGAACCATAGCCATACAATAGTAAATTAGCTGAGCCATTGACTGGGGTATCTTTATGCCTAGTTATTGTTATTGGAATTAATCTATTGTCATGTGAAGAACACTCAAGTCGTTCCACTATGTAATCATCTGAATTGTGACCAGAGGGAATTTCCTGTTCTTTTAATAATTTTCTCTCTTTAGACTTAAGATTATACAAATACGTTCTTCCAGGTGTTTTTGGTGACGAATATGACAAGTGAACCTCATCAGTATTCTTATCTTTTTGAGCTAAAGAAATACCAGGAACAATAACTTTTTCATCAGAAAAAATAATCTCCTCCTCTTTGTTAGTTTTGGGATCTCTAAGAATAAGTTTGCTCAATGCGTTTGAGGTTTCGGATCGTATTATCCAATTTTTCAAAAATACTAAACCACCTATCAAAACTTCGTTTCTTGCTGGAATAAAAACTTCCCAATTTTGATCTTCCAAACTTCTTGCTCTCTCAATTTTAAAATCTTCAGCATCTTTATTGGTGTGTTTATAAAAATGCTCATCCCAAGAATTTACAGAATAAATTATTCCTCTTTCCCTTTTTTGAATAAGTTTTGGTTTTGGTACCTGCTCGTCAACTGAAAAATAATATTGTTCTGATGTATTATGATCTGAAGAAGTAATAAAAAAAAACTTTTCATCTGAACTAATACCTAACCCAACTGTGAATGCTTCACTTTTTTCCTCAAAAACAAGCTCATCATCTAAAACACTGCTACCCAATTTATGTCTGAATATTTTTCTTGGTCGATGATGTTCGTCAAGTTTTGAGTAAAAAATGTACATATCATCTAAACTGAAAGTGATACTTCCACTTGTTTCCTGTATTTTTTCAGTAATTAATTTATTTGTTTCTATATCTCTTACATAAATTGTGTAATATTCAGATCCCTTCAAATCTAGAGAATAGGCAAGGTATTTATCATTAAAACTAACTTCCAAATCTCCTAAACCAAAATATTCAGTATTTAATTTTTCTTTTTCCTTATCTCCATTCCAAATCTCTTCTACTTTATTGGTATTAATTTTTTTTCTTAATTTAATTGAGTAATTTCCTTTTTCTGTTGTTTTGGTCCAATACTCATAACGAACATCTTTAAAAGGCAACGACTGATCCTCTAATTTTATTCTCCCTTTAATTTCATCAAATATTTGTTTTTGACTATCTTTAGTATTTTTCATTTGATATTCAAAATATGCATTTTCTTCCTCTAGATATTTTCTAACTTCAGGTAAAAGTTTTGAACTATCTTTGAGAACTTCTAAAATATTTTTTTGATGTATCCAGCTATAATTATCTTCCCAAGAGACATCGTGACAAGATTTTACTTCTGGTTTTTTTTGTAATTGTGGTATTTTCATTATGAAATTTATTACATGAATTATTTTATTTTAATACTTATTATTTTTATTGTTGTATATCTATTCCTAAACTGGTTTGCCAAAACATCTTCAAAAAAAATTTCAAAGTATATTAGATTATTTATAATTTTTTTTTCAGTTCTTTTAGCATTTCTTATGTTTTATGCAGGAAGGTATATTTTCTCATTACCGTTTTTGTTGGCAATACTTCCTTTAATTAAAACAAAAGCTGGTATAACTCTGCTTCAGTTAATTCGGATCTGGGGACTATTGAGAGTTTTAAAAAGCTCCGGAAGATTTAATTTCAAAAATTTTAATCAAGCTAACAATACTCAAAATATGAAAATTGATGAAGCCTACAAAATTCTTAATCTTGATATGAGTAAAAAATATTCAAAAGATGAGGTAATGAAATCTTACAAGAGTATTATGAAAAAAATACATCCAGATGTGAGTCCTGAACTTTCAAGATTGGCATCTATTGTTAATGAAGCTAAGGATGTTGTGATAAAAAGTATAGATATTTAATCTTTACTAAAAAAATATAATCTATTAATTTATTGTAATGAGTAAGGTAAATGGCATTTATACTGCAACCCTGTCTATATTAAATGAAGATTTGTCATTAAATGTAAAAAAAACTTTAAATCATGCAGAAAATATAATTGATCTAGGCTGTCACGGTGTAGTTTTTTTTGGCAGTACAGGACAATCCCAATTGATTTCATTATCTGAGAAGATACAACTGATAAACAGTTTAACTTTAAGTAAGCATAAAGATAAATTTATTATTGGCACTGGTTTAAATTCATTAACTGACACAATAAATTTAATGAAGATTTCACAGTCAAATAAGTTAAATAGATTTTTAATAATGCCACCTGCTTATTACAAGTACGAAGATAGTGATGTAATAAGTTTTTACACCAAGATTATTGAAGCATTGCCTAAGAGTGAAATCATACTTTATAATTTTGAGAAGTTATCTGGTTACAAGTTCAGTATAAATTGTGTAGAAAATTTAGTCAAAAAATTTCCAAGACAAATTATTGGATTAAAAGACAGTACTTATAATCTTTATAAAAATTTACAAATAGATAATTTTTCAGTGATGCCTGGCTCAGAAACAAAACTGTTAGAGGGAATGTCTGTTGGGTGCTCAGGAATTATCACTGCAACAACTAA
>CACCLG010000017.1 GCA_902546765.1 uncultured Pelagibacteraceae bacterium
ATGGCGATCTAGATAAAGCTGCTGAAATCCTGAGAGTTAAAGGTATTGCAAAAGCATCAAAAAAAATGTCAAGAGATGCTAAAGAAGGAGTTATAGTAGTAAGCGGTGACTCTAAAAAAACTTCACTAATTGAAGTCAATTGTGAAACTGATTTTGTTGCGAAAAATGACGATTTCCTAAACTTTGTAAAAGAATTAAGTGAAATAAATAATCAATGCTCGTCAGATAAAGATAAATTAAATATATCAACTATGACTAATGGAAAAACTGTTGAAGAAAATTTAGTTGCTCTAATTGCTAAAATAGGTGAAAAAATTACAATTGGCAAAACATCTACAATAGAAAATTTAAATTCACAAAATTTCATTTATCAACATTCAGTTATAAAAGATAATGTCTCAAAATTAGGAGTTATAGTTTCTATTGAAACTTCTGAGGATAACGATCAAATAAAATCTTTTGGAAAACAACTCTCTATGCATATCGCTGCGTCGAATCCAATTGCTTTAAACTCAAATGATATAAAAGAGGATATAATCAAAAAAGAGCAGGAATTAATATCAGAGGAGTTAAAAAATTCAGGAAAGCCAGCGGAAATTGCAAAAAAAATAAGTTTAGGTAAAATTAATAAATTTAAAGAAGAAAATAGTCTAATGACACAAGATTGGGTAATGGAACCAAAGAAAAAAGTTAAAGATATTTTAACCGAAATAAATATACCTAATTTAAAAATAAAAGAGTTTACTAGAATTAAAATAGGAGAATAATGTTCAATTCATCACAATATGATGAGAAAATGACTAAAACTCTTGATGTTTTTACAAAAGAACTGTCATCCTTAAGAACTGGAAGAGCAAATGCAAGTATGCTTGATCTTGTTAGAGTTGATGTTTATGGACAAAAAATGCCAATTAATCAGTTAGCAAGTATAACAACACCTGAACCGAGAACGATAAATATACAAGTTTGGGATTTAAATAATGTAAGTCTAATTGATGTGGCTATTAAAAAATCTGAACTTGGATTGAATCCACAAATTGATGGTCAACTTATAAGATTACCAATTCCTGATTTAAGTGAAGAAAGACGAAATGAAATGAAAAAAATTGTAAAATCAATGGGTGAGAAATGTAAAGTTTCAATTAGAAATATTAGAAGAGAGGCAAATGATGATTTAAAAAAACTTTTAAAGCAAAAAGAAATTTCAGAAGATGAATTAAAAAAAAAAGAGAAAGTAATTCAAGATTTTACTGACAAAAATATTGAAGTAATTGACAACAAAGTTATATCTAAAGAAAAAGATATAATGACAATATGATTGAACCCAAACATGTAGCCATTATAATGGATGGTAACGGCAGGTGGGGTTTAAAAAAAAAAAAAACTAGAAACTACGGCCATTTAAGAGGAATTAAAACAGTTCAAAAAATAATCGAAGCATCCTTAAAAAAAAAATTAAAATTTTTAACTTTATTTACATTTTCAACAGAAAATTGGAGAAGACCAAAACGTGAAATTAATTTTTTATTTAAACTTCTGGAAAATTATATTGATAAAGAATTACAAAAACTAATTGAACAGAATATCAAAATCAAAATTATTGGTAATTTAAATAAAATACCCTCAAATTTGATTAAAAAGTTGCATAAAGTAGAAGAATCAACGAAAAAAAATTTTAAATTACAAATAAATGTAGCTTTAAACTACGGATCAAGACAAGAAATTGTTTTAACACTAAAAAAATTAAATAAAAAAATGTCACAAATAAGTGAAAAAACAATTAGTCAGAATTTGTATACAAAAAATATTCCTGATCCAGATATTTTAATAAGAACAGGTAATACTAATAGACTAAGTAATTTTTTACTATGGCAATTACAATACAGTGAAATTTTTTTTGAAAAAAAATTATGGCCAGATTTTAATCAAAGGGATTTTTATAAAATTTTAGAAAAGTATAATAAAATAAAAAGAAATTTTGGTGGTATCTAGTGAATAATGTATTAAATAGATTTTTCACTTCTATAGCTTTGTTTATTGTTCTCTATGGAGCAATTATAAATCAGCATCTATTATTTATGTTGTTTACTTTAATCGGGTTCTTTGTAATGATTGAAGTATATAGACTTTTTAAACTAATATTTAAAGATGATAATAAAAAAGTTGTACTTTTGTTTTTAATTTTAATTATTTATTTATTGATTTGTCTACCCCAATTATTTTTTTTTATTACTATCGATCATAATAACAAATTAATATTTATATATCTCCTGTTAGTTTGTGTGATGACGGACTTAGGTGGGTACTTTTTTGGCAAATTTTTTAAAGGAAAAAAATTAACTAAAATTAGCCCAAAAAAAACATATTCTGGATTAATAGGGTCTTATATTTTATCTAACATAGTATTTATTTATTTCTATTTTAAATTTAATTTTTCGTTATCATTCCTTATTTTAACTTTTTTAGTTTGCTCTATTTCGCAAATAGGCGATTTATTTATCTCTTATTTAAAGAGAAAAGCAAAAGTAAAAGATACTGGTACTTTGTTGCCTGGCCATGGAGGAATTTTAGATAGGATTGATGGAATAATTTTTGCATTACCAATTAGTGTTAATTTAATGATCTTATTTTAATGAAAATAAAAAAAAAAATTTTAATATTGGGCTCAACTGGCTCTATTGGCAAATCTACTTTAAATGTTATTAAACGACACCAAAGTAAATTTAAAATTCTCTGCCTTTCATCCAATAAAAATTATAAAAAACTTTATAAACAATCTCAATTGTTCAATGTAAAAAATCTTATAATTAATGATTATGCAACTTTTTTAAAAGCAAAGAATTTCTTTAAAAATAAAAAAATTAGGATATTTAAAAATCTTTCTGACTATTTAAAAAAAAATAGAAAAAAGTTAGATCTAGTAATAATTGGTATTTCTGGATTAGATGGATTAAAACCCACATTGAATATAATTCCTTATACCAAAACTTTAGCAAGTGCTAATAAAGAATCAATAATTTGTGGATGGAAATTTATTAAAAAAAATCTAAAAAAATATAATACAAATTTTATACCAATAGACTCAGAGCATTTTTCAATTTGGTCATTAATAAATAATAATAAAAAGTTGATATCTGAAATTTACTTAACAGCCTCAGGAGGTCCATTTTTAAATATAACACCAAACAGATTAAAAAAAATAGACGTCAAAAAGGTAATTAATCATCCTAATTGGTCAATGGGAAAAAAAATATCTACCGACTCAGCAACTATGATGAATAAAGTTTTTGAGGTCATTGAAGCCTCAAAAATTTTTAATTTACCAACAAATATAATTAAAATTATTATTCATCCAAGATCAATTGTACATGCTTTGGTGATATTTAATAATGGAATAATAAAGGTATTAATGCATGATACGAGTATGGAAATACCTTTATTTAATATCATTTTTAACAAATCAAATATTAGCTTTTATAAAAAAACTAATATTAAGTTTAAAAATTTAAATGGAATTAATTTTATAAAACCTGATAAAAAAAAATTTCCATATATAAATATTTTAAAAATGCTTAATTTCAAAGATTCTTACTTTGAAGTAATTTTAGTAACAATAAATGACGAATTAGTTAAATTGTTTCTTAATAAAAAAATCTCATTTATTATGATGCAAAAAACATTATTAAAGTTAATTATTAATAAAGACCTTAAAAAATATTTCAATAAAGAACCAAAGAATATTAGTGATATATATTTGATGGTGAATAAAGTAAAAAATTATTTAAAAAAAAATGAGAAAATATTTAATTAATACAAATTTAATAATTTCAATTTTACTCATAAATCTTTTTATATGTAAGATTGCTTTAGGAGAAGTTATAAAAAAAATTGAAATTTTAGGAAATGAAAGATTATCTGAGGAAACAATAATTTTATTTTCTAATTTTAATATCGGCGATGTAATAGACTCAAATAAAATTAACAATTCATTTAAAAGTTTATACAAAACTAATTATTTTAAAGATTTAAAGATTAGCTTTGACTCAGGTATTTTAAATATCATTGTAAAAGAAAATCCAATTATTAATGAAATTGAAGTCAAAGGTATAAAAAATAAATCTCTTAAAAGAGAAATTGAAAAGATTACCAGAAAATCGGAAAAATATCCTTATATAGACTCTGATATAATTAGTCAAAAAAATAAATTAAATAATATTATACGTTTTAATGGTTTTTATTTTGCGGATATAGAAGTTCAAATTATAGAAAATAATAATAACTCAATAAATCTAATTTATAATTTTGATCTTGGTGAACGAGCAAAAATAAATAAAATTATTTTTGTTGGTAATAAAGTTTTTAAAACACGGAAACTAAGAAAAATAATTTTATCTGAAGAAACAAGACCTTGGAAATTTCTAACAAAAAATAAATTTTTAAATCCAAATAGAATTTCTACAGACGTAAATTTACTTAAAAAATATTACAAAAATAGGGGATATTTCAACGTAAATATAAAATCTTCTTATGCGACGCTAGATAATAATAAAAATTTTAATTTAATATTTTCCGTGGACTCTGGATTAAAATTTTATTTTAATGATTTTTCACTCAACATTAGTAATGATTATTCTAAAGAAAATTTTACTAAAGTAGTAGATTTATTTAATGATCTTAAAGGTGAATTATACTCAATCAAATCAATTGACAAAATTAAGAATGAAATAGATAAAATCGCACTTGAAAAAGAATTTGTCTTTATTGATACGCAGTATCAGAAAAAAATAATAGATAAAAATAAAATCAATATAATTTTTAATTTAGATCAATTAGAAAAATCCTATGTTGATAAAATTAATGTATTTGGAAATTTTATTACTGAAGAAAAAGTTATAAGAAATTCATTAATTGTCGATGAGGGCGATCCATATAATAAAATCCTATTTGAAAAATCGATTAGTAATATAAAATCAAAAGGATTATTTAAAAGTGTTAAAAGTCAAATTTTAGAAACACAGAATAAAAAAAATAAGTTAATTAATATAATAGTAGAAGAAAAACCCACTGGTGAAATTTTCGCTGGAGTTGGAACAGGTACAGGGGGCTCATCTTTTTCTGCGGGACTAAAAGAAAAAAACTATCTTGGTAAAGGTATAACTCTCGATACTAATTTTGCTATTTCAGATGATGAGATTAGAGGTAAATTTAGTGTGATTAATCCCAATTTCAAAAATACAGATAGATCTTTAAATACTACAATTGAGAGTACTACCTCTGACTTTATGAGTTCAAGTGGATATAAAACCACTAGAACTGGATTAAGTTTAGGTACTGGTTTTGAACAATATCAAGATATTTTTATAAACTTAGATATTTCAAACTATTACGAAAAATTAATAACATCTGATAAAGCCACTGAGATCAAAAAAAAACAAGAAGGTACTTATTTTGAAAATTTATTTTTATACTCAATTACATTAAATAAATTAAATCAAAATTTTCAGCCCACAGATGGATTTTTTACAAAATTTAGTCAATCTCTACCGATATATTCAGATGATAATTCACTAGAAAACTCTTTTTTAGCCTCAAAATTTCACTCCGTTTCAGATAACCTCTTACTTGCTGCTAAATTATTTTTAAAATCTGTGAATTCAGTGGACGGAGACGTTAGGGTCTCAAAAAGAGTTTACATACCCTCGAGCAGGCTAAGAGGATTTGAAGCAGGTAAAATTGGACCAATAGATGGAACTCAATACATTGGGGGTAATTATGGCGCCGCAATAAATTTTACATCTTCTTTTCCAAAATTATTTAATGAATTTGAAAATCTTGACTTAAATATATTCTTTGATGCAGCAAATTTGTGGCATGTTGATTATGATAGTTCTCTAGACTCAGATAAAATTAGATCTTCAACTGGCGTTGCAGTTGATTGGTTTACCGCAATTGGACCATTATCTTTTTCTTATGCAATCCCTGTTACAGATGCAAGTTCTGATAAAACTGAGTCATTTAGATTTCAAATTGGAACATCTTTTTAATGAAATTTTTTTTTATAATTATTTTAATAATATTTAAATTTGAAATAGCTTTTGCAACTGAAAAAATTGCCTTTATTGATTTAAATTATATTATGAATAACTCTGTAGCTGGAAAGTCAATTAATAATTTTATAGACGACTTAAGTAAACAAAAAAAAGATGAGTTTAATATAATTGAAAATCAACTTAAAGAGGATGAAAATGATCTTCTTTCTAAGAAAAATATTATTGATAAAAATGTATATAATAAAAAAGTTGATGAATTAAAACTCAGAATAAATAATTATAAGTTAGAAAGACAAAAATTTAATAAGAATTTAAGTGAAAGCAAATTTAAATATAACAATCAATTGCTTGAAAAACTTAATCCAATAATATCCGATTATGTTGAAAAAAATTTAATTACTATTGTCTTACCCAAAAAAATGATAATTGTAGGGAAAAAAAAATTAGATATTACACAACAAATATTACTAATACTAGATAACTCTATCCAAAAGGTCAACTTTAATGAATAAAAATTTTTTTTTTAGTAAAATAAAACGTATTTCTTTACATGAAATTTGTTATAAACTTAAAATTAAAAATATTTCAAAAAAAAATATTTATTTAAATGATATAAGAACTTTAAACGACGCGTCTAAAAATGATTTAACCTTTCTACATTCTCCAAAATATTTAAAATTAATTCAAAAAATTAAATCTGATTATATTATTACATCTTCCAAATTTAAGAAATATTTACCCAATAAAAATTTACTTTTAGTTGACAACGTTCTTCTTAGTGTGGCAAACATTACCATGCTTTTTTATCCAGAGTCATTAAATGAAAATTTTATTTACATGCAATCAAATAAAAATCTGATCAAATCAAAAACTGTTACAATAGGCTCGAATGTTTTAATAGGTAAAAATGTAAAAATAGGTAATCACAGTTATATTGGACACAATTCTATTTTAGAAGATAATGTAATAATTGGAAAAAACTGTTCAATAGGTTCTAATGTAATTATAAAAAAAACCGTCGTTGGAAATAATGTAAATATTTTAGATGGTGCTATAATAGGTAAAAAAGGTTTTGGATTTTTTCCAAAAAAAAGTAAAAATTTACGATATCCACATATAGGTATGGTTATAATAAAAGATAACGTAGAAATCGGTTCAAATAATACGATTGATAGAGGTTCTCTAGGTAATACAATTATTGGAGAAAATACGTTCTTAGATAATCAAGTCCACATTGCCCATAATGTGAAAATTGGAAAAAACTGCATAATAGCTGGCCAGGTTGGTTTTGCTGGAAGCTCTGAGATTGGTGATAATGTTTTAATAGGTGGTCAAGCTGGTATTTCTGGACATTTAAAAATTGGAAATAATGTTCAAATAGGAGGTGGCAGTGGCGTTATTAAAAATATACCTGACAATACAAAAGTTATGGGCTATCCAGCAAAAGACATTAAATTATTTATAAAAGAAAATAAAAAATGACAGATAAATTAGATCAAGAAGATATTAAGAATTTATTACCACATAGAGAGCCTATGCTTTTAATTAATGAGCTTGTGAATATTAAAAAATTAAAATCTGCTACAGCAATCGTAAATGTTAAGAAAGATAGCTTTTATGTCCAAGGTCATTTCCCAGGAGAGCCAGTAATGCCAGGTGTATTAATTGTAGAAGCATTTGGACAAGCAGCAGCAGCTCTGACAGCCGCTGGTATAGATAAATCAACATACGAAAATAAGCTGGTTTTTTTAATGACTGTTGATAAGGCAAGGTTTAGAAGTCCAGTTATTCCAGATTGTAAGCTCGAATTAAATATAGAAGCAATTAGATCTCATGGAAGGGTTTGGAAATATCAAGGTGAAGCTTTTGTGGATGGTAAAAAAATGGCAGATGCTCAATGGGCTGCAACAATAGTTGATAGAAAGAAATAAACAGTAGCAATAGTTGATAAGTATAAATAAATAATTTTGTTATTTATTTGAATGTGATCCATAAAACAGCAATAATTGATAGCAAAGCATTAATAGGCAATAATGTAAAAATTGGTCCATATTCTACAGTAGGACCCAATGTTCAAATTGGTGATGAAACGACAATTCATTCCCATGTAAATATTGCTGGTCATACAAAAATAGGGAAAAAAAACGAGATTTATCCATTTTGTTCGATTGGCACACCTCCTCAGGATCTCAAATATAAAGGAGAAATGAATTCTTTAATAATAGGAGATAATAATAAATTTAGAGAGTACGTAAATATTAATCCAGGTACTGAGCAAGGTGGTAGCATTACTAAGGTTGGAAATCATAACTTATTTATGGTTTATTGTCATATAGCTCATGATTGTATGATTTATGATAATATAGTTCTTGCTAACAACGTTCAAGTTGGTGGTCATGTCTCAATAAACAATAATGCTATAGTTGGTGGAAGTTGTGCAATACATCAATTTTCAAGAATTGGTGAACTTGCAATGATAGGAGGAATGACTGGGGTTTTAAGCGATGTTATTCCTTACGGTTTGTCTCTTGGAAATAGAAACATTTTAACAGGATTAAATTTGATTGGTTTAAGAAGATCAGGAGTTTCAAATCAAGACATTAAAACAATTCAAGCTGCATATGATATTATTTTTTGTAATGAGACATTTAGAAAAAATATTGAAAATTTAGGCCATGAATTAAAAGAAAATAAATATGTAAATAATATAGTAAAATTTATTAATTCGGATAAAAAAAGACCAATATCTCTTCCTTTAAACAATAAATGATTTGTTTATTCCTCGGTAATAGAAATTTACCAAAATTAATTATTAAAAGTTTAAAAAGAAAAAAAATAAATTTTTTTATTATTGATTTAACAAAAAAAAATATCTTTAAAAAATTTGATAATAGCTTCCATATTGGTATAGGAAAATTTGGAAAAATATTAAATTTAATAAAAAATAAAAATTGTAAAAAAGTGATATTTGCAGGGAATATCGAAAAACCAAAGATTTCATCATTAAAACTTGATTTAAAAGGAATTTATTATTTGCCAAGAATTATTAAAGCAGCAAAATTTGGAGATGCAGCCATATTAAAAGAATTAATAAAAATATTAGGAGAAAATAAAATAAAAGTTTTAAAACTGAATAAATTCAATCCTGAATTAACCCTAAAAAAAGGAACTTATAGCAAGTTAAAACCTAACTTAAACCAGAAAAGAGAGATTGATAAAGGTATAAGATATTTGTATTCAATTAATTCTCATAATCACGTTCAAGCCGCTGTCATTAGAAATAATAAACTTATCTCGTATGAAAAAAAACAAGGCACTCAATCAATGTTATCAAAAATAAGTAAAGTGAAAAAAAATAATGGTTTTTTAATAAAGCTTCCCAAAAAAAACCAAGACTTAAGAGCTGATTTACCAACAATAGGATTTGATACAATAAAAGGATGTAAAAGAATTGGTTTGAAGGGTATAGTTTTAAAAAACAATCAACATATAATTTTAGATAAAAAAAAAATAATTGAATTTTCAAATAAAAATAAAATGATTTTACATGTGATATGAAGAAGATATTTGTTTTAACAGGCGAGCCTTCAGGGGATAAATTGGCTTCAAATGTAATTAAAAGTCTAAATGGAAAAAAAAAAGATATTGAATATCTTGGTGTATGTGGCAATAATTTAAAATCTTTAGGAATTAAATCTATATATGATCAAAAAGATATCACTTATATGGCTTTTACTGATGTCATATTTAACTTTTTAAAAATAAAAAAAAAAATTGATTTAACTGTAAATGAAGTGATTAAGTTTAATCCTAGTATTCTTCTCACAGTTGATAGCCCTGATTTCTCATTACGTGTTTCTGAAAAAGTAAAACAAATCAATCCAAAAATCAAAACAATACATTTTATTGCACCAAAGGTATGGGCATGGCGAGAGGGGAGAGTAAAAAAAATGAAAAAATTTCTTGATCATATTCTTCTTTTATTTGGTTTTGAAAAAAAATTCTTTGATAAAGAAAATTTAAAAAATACTTTTGTTGGACATCCTTTGTTAGATTCCATGGCAAATGATATAAATTTAGAGATCAATGATTTTGTAGAAAAAAAAAATATTGTATCTTTGTTTCCAGGCAGTAGAGATAGTGAAATTAAAATTCTTTTTCCAGTATTAATTAATTTTATAAAGAAAATGAATTTAAAAGATAATTCTTATCATTATATTTTTCATTCTACTCAAAAATTTAAAGAAATGATAAAAAGTAAATTATTAGCAGAAAAAATCTCGAATGTTGAAGTTGTTAGTGATGATAAAATAAAATCTCAGGTTTTAAAAAAATCAATTTTTGCGATTGTGAAGTCTGGAACTGTATCTCTCGATGTATGTAAAAATAATATTCCTTCAATGATAATTTATAAAATGAATTTTTTTAATTACCATTTAGCTAAATTTTTATTGAAAATTAAATATGTGAATATGATAAATATAATCAATAATAAAGAAATCATCCCAGAACTTTTACAGAATGAATGTAATCCAAATGAGATTTTTAAAACTTTTTATTACTTTATGAAAAAACCTAATTTAATTAAAGAACAAATGTCTGTTGTTAAAAATACCATAGATGATTTAAAGTCTTCAACTTCAGCAAGTGACCAGGCATCTAAAGTAATTTTATCCTACCTTACTTAATCTATCTAAAACTCTTTTTTTTCCTAACGAAATTATAATATCATATATTCCAGGTCCAAATTTTGAGCCTGTTAAAATAATTCTTAATGGCTGTCCTACACCTTTAAAGTTTGTTTGATTTTCTGATATTAAATTATTTATTATTGGTTCTAATGTTTCTTTATTAAAAACTTCTATTTCATTTACTTTTTTCATGAAAGATTTGATTATATTTTTTGCATTTTCAGTTAGTAAACTCATTTCAGCTTTTTCAATAATTATCTCATCATTTATAATAAATTTTGAATTGTTATAAATGTCTTCCATTGTTTTTGCTTTATTTTTTAAAAAAGTTAATGATTTCTTTATAATATTTAGTTTTTCATTGTTAATATTTTCCTTAAAATTTTTACAATATTCCTCGAAACTTTGGAAAAGATCATCGTTACTTTTATTTTTTATATAATACTCATTCATTGATAAAATTCGTGACATATCAAGTTTTGAAGGTGATTTTCCAATACCTTCTAAATTAAAATATTTAATACTTTCTTCCAGAGAAAATATTTCTTTATCTTTATAAGACCATCCCAATCTCATAAGATAATTTCTTAGTGCATCAGGCATAATTCCAATTTTTTCATAATCATCAATTGTTGAAGCATTATCTCTTTTTGACAATTTTTTACCTTCCAATGTATGAATTAAAGGTATGTGTGCAAATAAAGGTTTTTCCCATTGCAGCGCCTCATAAATTTGAATTTGTTTAAATGTATTGATTTTATGATCATCACCTCGAATTATATGAGTCATATCCATAATATGGTCATCTACTGAAGCCGATAAATTGTATGTTGGTGTTCCATCCCTTCGTAAAATTATAAAATCTTCAATTGTATTATTTTCAATTTCTATATCTCCTTGAACTAAATCATTAATTTTTGTGCTGCCCTCAATTTTACTTTTAAACCTTACAACTGGTTTTACATCTTGAGGAGCCTCTATTTCACTTTTATACCTCCATTTTCTATTATAAATGTACGGTATCTTTTTTTGTTTAGCTCTAAGTTTTTGCTCTTCTATTTCATCTGAGGAGCAATAACATTTGTAAGCATTTCCAGTTTCTAATAATTTATTTACGACTATAATATGACTTTCAATATTTTTTGATTGAATATACTCCTCTCCATCATGATTAATCCCTATCCAATTAAGAGAATTTAAAATCTGTAATTTAAATTCCTCTTTTGATCTTTCCTTATCAGTATCTTCAATTCTTAAAAAAAATTTTCCATTATGGTTTTTTGAATATAGCCAATTAAATAAAGCAGTTCTTACTCCACCTATATGCAATGGCCCAGTAGGTGAGGGTGCAAACCGAGTTGCAACTTTTTTCATCCGAAAATATTTAGACTATTTTATTAGAAGTTTCTATATAAAGATACTAGTACGCCTTGTACCTTTACTCTGTCAGGACCAAAAATTTTAGTCTCATAATTTCTGTTAGCACTTTCCAGTGCCACAGTTTTTCCTTTTCTACGAATTCTTTTTAACATAGCTTCATTATCATCAATCAAAGCTACAACAATTTTACCATTTTCAGCAGTATCAGCCTTTTTAACTATTACAGTATCACCATCATTAATACCCGCTTCAATCATTGAATCCCCTTTAACTTTTAGACCAAAAAACTCTCCATTTTTCTCGATGTTATCTGGCATCGGAATTCTCATTACTTCATTTTGAATAGCTTCTACAGGTGTGCCCGCTGCAATATTTCCCAATACTGGTATTTCACTACCAGATTTATCATCTAGATTTTTATCATCCAATCCGCCTCTAATTACACTTGGTGAAAAACTATTATAAATATCATTGGCAGAAGCAGTTTCTGGTAATTTGACTACTTCAAGAGCTCTCGCTTTGTGAGCTAATCTTTTTATGAAGCCTCTTTCCTCTAAAGCACTTATAAGTCTATGTATCCCTGATTTAGATTTAAGATTTAGAGATTGCTTCATTTCCTCATAAGATGGGGATACACCTGTAGACCTTAACTTCTTGTTGATAAATAAGAGTAAATTTTTTTGTTTTTTAGTTAGCATAGAACAAATTGTGTACAAAGATGTTCTATTAAAGTTCTACAATTATCACAACAGAAAAAAGATCAATAAAACAAAGGTTTTTGGCCTAAAGAACAGAAAAAATATTGTTATTATCTAAATTTTTAAGAATTGATTCACCAATTAAAAAAGTTTTTATTTTTGTACTGTTACTGATTTTTAAAACATCTTCTTTGTTTTTAATGCCACTTTCAGAAATTAAAGGGCCATCGTGATTTACTAAAACATCATGAATATCATAAGTTGTATTAATATTTGTTATTAGAGTTTTTAAATTTCTATTATTTATTCCTATCAAAGCATCATGGTATTTAAGAGATTTTTTTGCTTCATCTACTGTGTGAACTTCAACAATAACTGACATTTTTTGATTAATAGCTTCCTGGTAGAGCTCATCAGCAATTTTTTCATTTATACCAGCAAGAATAATCAAAATTGCGTCAGCTCCATAACTTTTTGAAAGTTTAACTTGAAATTTATCTATAAAAAAATCTTTACATAAAACAGGAAGATTTATTTTTTGTTTAATTTTTTTAATATGATCTAATTTACCCAAAAAGTAATCTTCTTCTGTTAAAATCGATAAGCATGTAGCTTTATTTTTAAAATAAATCTCTGCGATACTTAAAGGATCATAATTTTCAATTATAATACCTGCCGAAGGACTTGCTTTCTTAATTTCTGCAATAATTGATAAATTATTATTATTTATATTATTTTGAATTTTATTTTTAAAATCAATAAAATTATTGTTTTTTTCTATTTGGTCATTTATACTTTCCAAGGATATTTCATTTTTTATCTTTTCAAGTTTCAATTTCTTTTTGTCGATGATTTTTTGTAAAACATTGTTAGACATAATTTAATTTTTTTAAATGTTCTAGTGTTTTACCACTTAATAAATGATTTCTTGACATTTCATAAGCATTTTTAAAATTCGTTTCTTTTTCAGAAACTATTAATCCAGCTGCTGCATTTAAAGAAACAGCTTTCGAAAAATCATTATCTTCACCTTTAAATATTTCAATTATTTTTTGAGAGTTATATTCAGCATCTTTGCCAACTAATTTTTGAAAATTATCAGCCTTTATATTTAATTGTTTAGGATCAATAATGATTTCACTTATTTCTCCTCTTTTCAATTGCATAACATGCGTTTTTTGATATGGAGATATTTCATCCAAACCATCTTCACTGTTTACTACCCAAGCAAATTCGATATTTAAATTTTTTAATGCGCTAGAAAATATTTTAAGTAAATTTCTATCAAACACACCCACTACTTGTCTATCAACTTTTGCTGGACTGCTTAATGGACCAATTAAATTAAATATAGTTCTTTTTCCAATTTTTTTTCTTGTTGGTCCGACATATTTCATGGCACTATGATAGTTAGGAGCAAACATGAAACCAAAATAGTTTTTATTTATTTGATTTTCTACACCTTTTGAATCTAAATTGATATTTACTTTTAATGCCTCTAAAACGTCAGCAGAGCCGCATTTGGACGAAACTGCTTTATTACCGTGTTTTGCAACCTTAACTTCCATACTTGCCAATAACAAAGCTGAGGCAGTTGAAATATTTAATGTATCTTTCCCATCACCACCTGTTCCACAAGTATCAATGCAATTCTGCACATTCACTTTTGTTGCTTTGTCTCTCAAAACCGCAACACCTCCTGCAATTTCATCTGAAACCTCGCCTTTTTCAGAAAGGTAAGTCAAAAATTTGAATATTTCTTCATCATTTGCTTTTCCATCCATTAAAATTTGAAAAGCATTAATACTTTCTTCAAATGATAAGTTTTGCTTATTTTTTAATTTATCTAAAAATTTATC
>CACCLG010000018.1 GCA_902546765.1 uncultured Pelagibacteraceae bacterium
TATTTGATTAATTAGGAATTTTGCATACTGGAATTGGTTCCATTTTATGCAAATTTGTTCTTCTTATTGAATTATATTTCTCTCTATTTATAGAGTTTTCATTTTCCATTGCTTCTTCGAGCTCTTTATAACTTAAACCAAGCTGACCTTCGTCAGTACGTCCATCATCCCACAAACCATCTGTTGGAGGGGCTTCTATAATTTCTTTTAATATCCCAAGTTCTTTTCCAAGTTCCCACACTTCAGTTTTATTACAATCTGCTATTGGAGAAATATCAACTCCTCCATCACCATATTTTGTATAAAAACCTACACCAAAATCCTCGACTTTATTTCCTGTTCCAACAACTATTCCACTATTTGCAGCAGCAACTTGATATAATGTTGTCATCCTTAGTCTTGCTCTAGAATTCGCCATGCCATGTTCATTACCAAAGTTATTTAGTGTTCCCTCAAATGATTTAAACAAACTATCAAGTTCTAATGTATGACCCTCAACATTGCTAAAATTTTTTTTTAACCATTCTTGATGCGCTAAACTTAAGTCATGTTGTGCTGATTTTTGTTTAATTGGCATAGATAACACTATTGTTTTTAAACCTGTCATTGCACTTAATGTGCTTGATACTGAAGAGTCAATTCCACCTGAAATACCAATTACCAATGACTTGGCTTTATTTGGCATTGAATTAACGTAATTTGAAATCCAATTTTTTATATGATCAACTTTGTCTTTTGGATGCATAAGGTAAATATAGAAATAAAATATTATTTTTAAACGGCTAAGATGCCGCTTTAATTGCAGATTTGGAATACAAACTATTCTTTTTTATCTCATCTGAAATTAAAAATGCTAATTCAATAGCTTGATCAGAGTTTAATCTTGGATCACAATGAGTATGATATCTGCTTGATAAGTCGGTATCAGATATTTTTTTTGCTCCACCTGTGCACTCTGTCACATCTTGACCAGTCATCTCAACATGCAACCCACCGGCGTATGAGCCTTCTGCTTGGTGAACTGCAAAAACATTTTTAACTTCCTTAACTACATCATTGAACGGTCTTGTCTTAAATCCCGTTGACGCTTTTATAGTGTTGCCATGACACGGATCACATGACCATAGAACATTTAATCCCTCTTTTTTAATTCCTCTTATTAATTTTGGTAAAAATTTCTCTACATTTTGATGACCAAATCTAGAAATTAAAGTTATTTTTCCTTTTTCGTTTTTTGGATTAATAGCTTCACAAATTTTAGCAATTTCATCTGGTTTTGACGTTGGTCCACATTTAATGCCAATAGGGTTTTCTATCCCTCTACAAAACTCAACGTGTCCACCATCTAATTGTCTTGTTCTATCACCAATCCATACAAAGTGAGCAGAAGTATCATGATACTCACCGGTCGTGGAGTCTACTCTTGTCATACTTTCCTCAAATGGTAAATGCAGAGCTTCATGAGATGTCCAGAAGTTAACTGTATATAATCTATTATTAAAATCTGATGTAATTCCGCACGCTTCCATAAAAGCTAATGCATCAGCAATTTTATCTTCTAGTTCTTTGAATTTTTTCGATTGTGGGCTCTTCTTAATGTAATCTAAATTCCATAGGTGAACTTTGTTTAAATCAGCAAATCCACCTTTTGAAAAAGCACGCAAAAGATTTAATGTTGAAGCTGATTGAGAATATGCTTTAAATAATCTTTTTGGATCAGGTCTTCTAGCTTTCTCATTAAAATCAATAGCATTAATGTTGTCACCTAAATAGCTTGGTAATTCTTTATCGCCTTGTTTTTCAGTAGGTGCACTTCTAGGTTTTGAAAACTGTCCAGCAATTCTACCAAGTTTTACTACTGGTAATGATGCAGAATAAGTTAAAACTAAAGACATCTGAAGTATAACCTTAAATGTATCTCTAATATTATCTGGATGAAATTCAGCAAAACTTTCTGCACAATCTCCTCCTTGTAAAAGAAAAGCCTTACCATCAACGACCTCTGATAATTGATTTTTTAAATGTCTTGTTTCACCTGCAAAAACTAAAGGTGGAAAAGTTCTTAACTTGTTTAGAACAATATCTAATTCCTTTTCATCATCGTATATAGGTTGATGTTTTACAGGATATTTTCTCCAGCTATTTATTTTCCAATTTTTCATTTCAACTTGAAATTGTTTTAACAGACTTTACTAATTATTCAACAGTAACTGATTTAGCAAGATTTCTAGGTTTATCGATATCATAACCTTTATCTAAAGCTGAGTAATAGGCTAATTTTTGTAAAGGGATTGTTGTTAAAAAAGGAATTAGTTCGTCAGATATATTTTCAACTTCAATTTGCTCCCAGATATTTTCTGAAAAAATTTCGTCAGTGCTCTTGTTTGTAATAAACAATACTTTAGCACCTCTTGAAATAACTTCTTGCATATTTGAAATAGTTTTTTTGTAATGTTCATCTCTTGGGGCAATTACAACAACTGGCATGCCCTCCTCTATAAGTGCAAGCGGGCCATGTTTCATTTCACCAGCTGGATACCCCTCAGCGTGTACGTAAGCAAGTTCTTTTAGTTTAAGAGCGCCTTCAAGAGCAATTGGATACGAATAGCCTCTTCCTAAAAACATTGATCCTTTGGAATTGGCAAAATCTTTTCCCAAATTATGGATTTTGTTATCTATATTTAATGTTTCTTTCGCACATTTAGAAAGTAACAATACATCCTTAATTTTATCTTGATATGTTTTTTTTTTTATTGTTTTTTGTTCGTAAGAAATCTTTATACAAAGTAAGTATAACACAAGCATTTGACCCAAAAATGCCTTTGTAGATGCAACTCCAATTTCTGGTCCACAATGAATTGGCAAAACTAAATCAGCATCTCTTGCAATTGAGCTCTCGACAACATTTACAATTGCACAAGTTTTAACGTCATTTTTCTTGCATAAATCGAGTGCTGCAAATGTATCAGCTGTCTCTCCTGATTGAGAAACAAATACATAAAGAGCGTTTTGTTTGAAATTTATTTTTCTGTATCTGAATTCAGATGCGATATCCACAGAAACATCCATATTTGTATGTTGCTCAAACCAATATTTTGCAACTAAGCAGGAATGATAGGCTGTACCACAACCTACAAGAATCACTGAAGAAATGTCAATCATTCTCCATGGAAAATTATAAATATTTATCTCATTATTATGTTTGTCAATGTATTCATTGATACAATTATTTATAGTTACTGGTTGTTCATCTATTTCTTTTGCCATAAAATATTTGTATTTACCTTTTTCATAATTTTCCTCATACTTAGAGAGGTTTAAAATTTCTTTATTTGTTTTAATTCCATCCGAATCAAAAAATTCGACCTGATCTTTTTTCAAAATACAAAACTCGCCATCATTTAAATATGAAATCTTGTTAGTCATTGATTTTAAAGCATAAGAATCTGATCCTAAATAGTGTTCATCAGGACCGTAACCTACAGCTAAAGGAGATCCTCTCCTCGCACCAACTATTAAATCTGGTTGATCTTTAAAAATGATCCCTAATGCAAAACTTCCATGTAATTTCTTGAGAACTTTAATAATTGAATCTTTAAGATTATTTTTTTTTAAATAATCAGCTACTAAGTGAACTATTACTTCGGTGTCTGTTTGTGATTTGAATTTGTATCCTTTATTTTCCAATATTTTTTTTAGAATTGTAGAATTTTCAACAATACCATTATGTACAACTGAAACATTATCAGAGGAATGAGGATGGGCATTAATTGTACTTGGCTTCCCATGAGTCGCCCATCTTACATGACCAATACCTGTGGTGCCTGATAAGTTTATTTGATTAACGTTTTTCTCTAATTCATTTACTCTTCCTTCACACTTTACTTCATTAATATTATTATCAGATATTGTCGCTATACCTGCAGAGTCATATCCTCTATATTCAAGTTTTTTCAATGATCCTATAATTCTAGAGGTAACCTCTTTAGAGCTTGTTATGCCTACTATTCCACACATTTATTTTTTTCTTTTATAATTTTTAATTGTTATTTGATTTGATCTTGTCAAAGCTAAACTTTTTGATAATACATTTTTTGTTATAACTGAACTTGCACCAACAACACTATTTTTATTAATTGTAACTGGAGCTACTAAGGAAGAATTAGAACCGATAAATACACTGTCTTTGATATTTGTTTTACTTTTCTTAACCCCGTCATAATTACAAGTAATAGTACCAGCTCCAATATTAACATTTTTACCAATAGTAGTGTCGCCTATATAAGACAGGTGATTTACTTTAGAGTTTTTTCCGATGTTGCTTTTTTTTATTTCAACAAAGTTTCCAATTTTTGAACCTCGTTGAATTCTTACGTTAGGTCTAATTCTTGCATATGGACCAATATTCACGTTATCTTCAACAGTAACTCCCTCGAGATGAGAAAATGATTTTACTGTAACATTATTTCCAATTTTAACTTTTTTTGAAAATACAACATAAGGTTCAATCGTTACATTTTTACCAATAATTGTTTCTTTTGAAAAAAAAATTGTTTCAGGAGCCATCATTTTAATACCTTTTTTTAAAAATTTTTTTCTTAATTTATTTTGCGCAATTTGTGAATTATTTTGAAGCATATAATGATTGTATATATTTAGGTTTTGTTTTAATTAATTCACAATTTATTTCTTAAAAAAACTTAAATTATGCAAAAACTCACTATACTTTTTGATTTAGATGGCACTTTAATTGATACTGCTCCAGACTTAATGAATGCACACAATTATGTAATGAAAAAATTTGGATATGAAACGAGATCAACCGAAGAAATAAGAAATTTAGTTGGCAAAGGAGCATCATCTTTAATTGGGAGATCTATATGGGGACAGGCTAAAATGGAATTTAGTAAAGTTGTTGATGAAAAAATAAAAAAACAAATGGTCAAAGAATTTATTGATTATTATGGAAAAAATATTGCTATTGAAAGTAAATTAATAAAGGGTGTTAAAGATTTTTTAGAATGGTCTAAAAAAAAAAATATTCAAATGGGTATATGTACTAACAAACAAGAACATCTTGCTATTAACTTATTAAAAGAAATAAAAATATACGATTATTTTGAGTATGTTGCTGGAAGTAATACATTTGATTATTGCAAACCTGATCCAAGACACCTTACAAATGTAATAGAAATTATGCAGGGTGATATAAAAAAAAGTATTATGATTGGAGATAGTGAAACTGATGCTGAGTCAGCTAAAGCCGCTCAAATACCATTTATACTTGTGGAAGATGGCTACACTGAAAAGAAAGTTTCTGATATCCACCACAATTATTTAATAAAAAATTTCGTTGGAATCGATGAAATCATTAACAAATATCTCATAGATTAATATTGATTAAAATCATTCTTAAGGGTATTTAATTTTTCCTATATGATAAGACACTTAGTAAAAGTTTACCCATCAAAGATTAAAATAAATAAAAAAAATCAATTAGCATGGAAAATTGCAGAAATAGCTAGTGATAATGCAAAATTAAATAATCATGCAGTTGATATGGTAATTAATAGAATTATTGATAATGCATCTGTTGCTATAGCATCTTTAAACAGAACATCTGTAATTTCTGCAAGAGAGATGGCATTAGCTCATCAAAGAAAAAATGGAGCAACACTATTTGGAGTAAACTCTAAATTAAAATTTGATTGCGAGTGGGCTGCATGGGCAAATGGAACTGCAGTACGAGAATTGGATTTTCATGACACCTTCTTAGCTGCAGATTACAGTCATCCAGGAGACAATATTCCATCCTTAATAGCAGTAGCACAACAATTAAAAAAAAATGGTAAAGAATTATTAAAAGGAATAATTACTGCTTATGAAGTGCAAGTTAATTTAGTTAAGGCAATTTGCTTACACAAGCATAAAGTAGATCATATAGCTCACCTTGGACCAAGTGTGGCTGCAGGAATTGGTTCAATGCTAAATTTAAAGACTGAAACAATTTATCAAGCTGTACAGCAAGCGCTCCACGTAACAATTTCCACAAGACAATCGAGAAAAGGAGAAATTTCAAGTTGGAAAGCTTATGCACCAGCACATGCAGGTAAACTTGGTATAGAAGCAGTAGATAGAGCAATGAGAGGTGAAGGTGCTCCAAGTCCAATTTATGAGGGAGAGGATAGTGTTATTGCTAGAATATTAGATGGAAAAAATGCAAAATATTTTGTGCCTCTTCCAAAAAAAAATGAAATAAAAAAAGCTATACTTGAAACATATACTAAAGAGTATTCTGCAGAATATCAGGCACAAGCTTTGATAGATATTGCAAAAAAATTAAATAAAAGGATTACAGATTTAATAAATATAAATAAGATTGATATATATACAAGTCACCATACACATTATGTAATTGGAACAGGCGCAAACGATCCACAAAAAATGGATCCAAATGCAAGTAGAGAAACTTTAGATCACTCAATTATGTACATTTTTGCTGTCGCATTAGAAGATGGGAATTGGCATCACGTAAAGTCTTACACGAAAGCAAGAGCTAACAGAAAAAGTACAATAAAAATCTGGAATTCAATTAAAACTCACGAAGATAAAAAATGGACAAAAAAATATCATGATCCAGATCCCAAAAAAAAATCATTCGGGGCTAAAGTAATAATCACCATGAAAAATGGTAAAAAATACACAGAGGAACTAGATAGAGCTGATGCTCATCCATATGGTGCTAGACCTTTTAAAAGAGAAAATTATATAAATAAATTTCATATTTTAACAGACAAAGTAGTTTCAAAAAAAGAATCTGAAAGGTTTTTAAAAGATGTACAAAACTGTAAAAATTTGAAAAATGGTCAACTAGATAAACTGAATATTGAGATAAACAAAAAATTTCTAAAAAAGAATAATAGAGCAGGAATTTTTTAATGCATTTTATTGAAAAAAAAGCTGGGCAAAAAAGAATTGATTTTGACAAAAAACTAAAATCAAAAAAAATATTAAGAATACCAGGTGCTTATAATCCCCTTACTGCAAAATTAATTGAAGAGATAGGATATGACGGAGTTTATGTCTCTGGTGGAGTAATGTCGAATGATTTAGGATATCCAGATATTGGTCTTACCACCTTAAATGATGTAAGCAAACGTTCAGAGCAAATAGCAAGAGTAACAAATTTACCCACAGTTGTTGATATAGATACTGGTTTTAAGTCTTGTAAGGAAACAATAGAAACGTTCGAAAATTATGGAATTACAAGTGTTCATATAGAGGATCAAGTTGAGAGAAAAAGATGTGGACATCTTGACAATAAAGAACTTATCTCAAGTGAGCAAATGACCAAAAAAATAAAAGAATGTGTTTCCTCAAAGAAAGACAAAAATTTTAAAATTATTGCAAGATCCGATGCGAAAAATGTTGAAGGATTAGATAAAATGATTAATAGATGTAAATCTTATATTGATGCTGGTGCAGAAATAGTTTTCCCTGAGGCGCTTAAAGATGAAAGTGAATTTGAGAAAGTACGAAAATCTTTAGATTGTTATTTATTAGCAAACATGACTGAATTTGGTAAATCAAAACTACTTAACTTCAAAGAATTAGAAAATTTAGGATACAATATTGTGATCTATCCTGTTACTACTCAAAGATTGGCTATGAAAAATGTTGAGGATGGTTTGCGTGCTATTTTTAACGATGGACATCAAAATAATATAATTGATAGAATGCAAACTAGAAAAAGATTATATGAGTTAGTTGATTATGAAAAATATAACTCGCTTGATGAAAAAATATATAATTTTAGTACAGAAGGACACGAGTAATGAGTGATGAAATAAAAAAAGGTTTGCTAGGTATTGTAGTTGATGAAACTGAAGTATCAAAAGTAATGCCTGAAATAAACTCGCTTACATATAGGGGTTATGCCGCTCAAGATTTATGTGCTAAATGCAAATTTGAGGAAGTTGCGTATTTAATATTAAATGGTGAGTTGCCTAGCAAAAAACAGCTAAAAGCTTTTGAAAAGATAGAGAGAAAAAACAGGAAATTGTCTAAAACTTTATTAGATGATTTAAAAAAGATACCAAAAAAAGCTCACCCAATGGATGTTGCTAGAACTGCTGTTAGCATAATGGGATTGGAAGATAAAGAAACTAGAGATAATTCACCAAAAGCAAATATGAGAAAAGCGATGAGAATTTTCTCAAAAACTCCAGTAGCTTTAGCTGCTTTTTATCGAGTAAGAAAAGGGAAAAAAATTATTTCTCCAAAAAAAAATCTTTCTTTCTCTGAAAACTTCTTTCATATGTGTTTCGGTAAAGTACCAAATAAAGATATCGTAAAAGCATTTGATGTATCTTTAATTTTATACGCTGAACATAGTTTTAATGTTTCAACTTTTACTGCAAGAACAATTACAAGTAGTTTATCGGATATTCATGGTGCAATTACTGGCGCTGTTGCCAGTTTAAAAGGACCATTACACGGTGGTGCCAATGAAGAGGTAATGCATATGATGAATAAAATTAAAAAACCTGAAAAGGCTCATAAATGGATAAATAAAGCATTAGATAATAAAGACGTAATTATGGGCTTTGGTCACAGAGTTTATAAAAGTGGTGACTCTAGAGTTCCAACTATGAGAGAATATTTCAGTAAAGTTGCAAAGATCAAAAAAGATAAAAAGTTTGAAAAAATTTATGACATTGTTGAAAAAGTGATGATAGATAGAAAGAACATACATCCTAATGTTGATTACCCTACTGGACCTACATATCATTTAATGGGGTTTGACACTGACTTTTTTACCCCAATTTTTGTAATCTCAAGAATCACTGGTTGGTCTGCACATATAATGGAGCAACATGCTGCAAATAAATTGATTAGACCACTTGCAAGTTACAAGGGTAGCAAGTACCGAAAAGTTGTTCAGTTAAACCAAAGGTAAATTAAGCAAAAGCTTCTGTCCAAGAACCTTGGGTTGATGCTTTTGAGTATTCCGTAGCTCTTCCCTCAAAAAAGTTCATATGCTCTACAGCATTTAACATAGTATCAAGCCAGGTTAATGGATTCTTTTGAACATCATAAATAGGCTCAAGACCTAATTGTATTAATCTTCTATTTCCAATAAAACGTATATAATCTTTTACCTCTTGTGCAGTTAATCCATTCATCGGCCCCATCTCAAAAGCAAGATCAATAAATGCATCTTCATGATGCACAATAGTTCTACAAGCTTCATATAACTCTTTTTTAAGTTGTGGTGTCCATATGTGTGGATTTTCATTAATGAACTCCTTAAATAGTCTTATCATTGAATTACAGTGCAAAGTTTCGTCTCTTACAGACCAAGTTACAATTTGGCCCATGCCTTTCATTTTATTAAATCTTGGGAAGTTTAATAAAATAGCAAAACTGGCAAACAGCTGAAGCCCTTCAGTGAAGGCACTGAAAACAGCAACTGTTTTTGCAATATCTTCTTTGGACTCCACGTTAAAATTCTGCATGTAGTCGTACTTATCTTTCATCTCTTTATACTTCATAAAGGCTGAATACTCAGATTCTGGCATTCCAATTGTGTCAAGTAAATGTGAGTAGGCAGCAATATGAACTGTTTCCATAGAGGCAAAAGCAGTCATCATCATTAAAACCTCTGTTGGTTTAAATACTGTTGTGTAATGTCTTAGGTAACAATTATTCACCTCAACATCAGCTTGAGTAAAAAATCTAAAAATTTGTGTTAAGAGATTTTTTTCTGATTGAGTAAGATTCTTTTGCCAATCTCTTACATCATCTCCTAATGGCACTTCCTCTGGCAACCAATGAATTCTTTGTTGTGTTAACCACGCATCATAGCACCATGGATATCTAAATGGTTTATAAACTGGATTTTCAACTAACAAACCCATATCCTTTGGTTTAATTATTGGTGATTTTAAATTTTTCATACTTTCTACTGACATGATAAACACTCCTCGTATTCTGGTTGATTTTGTTTTTGATTTTTTGATTTATATACATTTGCCGTAACATCTGTTGAGCTTGCATCGTTAACGTTTTCAGCTCTTTGAATTGATTTCGATCTGCAATAGTAAAGGCTTTTCAGACCCTTTTTCCATGCTTGAAAATGAATTTGGTGCAAATCTTTTTTATGGATATCTGCAGGAATAAAAATGTTAATAGACTGAGCTTGAGATATATGAGGTGTTCTATCTGCTCCCAAATCAACAATCCATCTTTGATCTAGTTCGAATGCTGTTTTAAATACATCTTTTTCATCTTGAGAGAGAAAGTCTAAGTGACAAACTGAACCTTGGTTAGTAGTAATACTTGACCATGTCTCTTCATCATTTTTACCGTATTTTTCTAAAACTTCAGTTAGATATTTATTTCTAACATTAAAAGATCCAGAAAGTGTTTTATGAGTGTAACTATTCGCTGCAATTGGCTCTACTCCTGGAGATGTTCCTCCACAAATAATAGAAATCGATGCTGTTGGAGCAATTGCTGTTTTATTTGAAAATCTCTCATTAATTCCATAATCAGCAGCATCAGGACATGGGCCTCTTTCATCAGCTAAATCTTTTGATGCTTGATCAACTTGTTTTTGTATATTTGAAAATATTTTTTTATTCCAGACTTTGCTCATTACAGACTCGAATGGTATTTTCTTTTGTTGAAAATAGGAATGAAGACCCATTACACCTAAACCTACGCTTCTTTCTTTTAAAGCAGAGTAAGTGGCGTCACTAAAAGACTCTGGTGCTTTCTCTATAAAATCAGTTAGCACATTATCTAACATTCTCATTACATCTGGTATAAAATTATTATCATCTTTCCATTCATCATATTTTTCTAAATTTAAAGATGATAAACAACATACTGCAGTTCTGTCCCTTCCATCTTTATCAATTCCTGTCGGTAGGGTTATCTCACTACATAGATTAGATGTTTTCACAGTCAAACCTGCTAACTTATGATGCTGAGGTATCATTCTATTAACAGTGTCAATAAAAACGATGTAAGGTTCGCCAGTTTCAATTCTTGCAGTTAACAATCTGATCCATAAATTTCTTGCAGAAACTGTTGCTTGAACTGATTGGTCTTTAGGACTTTTAAGTGCCCATTGTTCATCTAGTTCAACAGCTCTCATGAATGCATCTGACACCAGAACACCATGATGAAGATTTAGCGATCTTCTATTTGGATCACCTCCAGTTGGTCTTCTCATTTCAATAAATTCCTCGATCTCAGGATGATCAATTGGCAAATAACAAGCTGCAGATCCTCTTCTTAAAGAACCTTGGCTTATAGCCATCGTTAAAGAGTCCATAACTTTAATGAATGGAATTATTCCAGATGTCTTTCCAACTCTTCCAATCTTTTCACCTATAGATCTTAAATTTCCCCAATAACTTCCAATACCACCCCCTTTAGCTGCAAGCCAAACATTCTCACTCCATAAATCAAGTATTCCTGTTAAACTGTCTCCAGCTTCATTTAAAAAACAAGAAATAGGTAATCCTCTTTTTGTACCACCGTTTGATAAAACAGGTGTTGCAGGCATGAACCATAAGTTACTGATATAATTATAAAGTCTTTGAGCGTGTAAGTTATCATCTGCATAATGACTTGCTACTCTTGCAAAAAGATCTTGATATGACTCGTTAAAACCTAGGTATCTGTCACTTAAAGTTGCTTTACCAAATTCAGTTAAGTTACTATCTCTTGATCTATCTATTTTGATAGTAATACCTTTTGAGTTTTGAAATAATTCTGTATCATTGTTCAATGAGAATAAATCTGGTCTTTTTTCCTTGTTTTCTGGATTAATATTAGGTTTAAAATCAGAGACAGCTTTTCTGATGGCTTGTGACAATATTTTGTTCATATAAACCTCTTATTAATGTTACTCTTTTATGTAAAAATAACTAGATGTTGTGTGCTGAATGACTAAATATACTATATAAATAGTAATTCAAGAGAACATTTATAGAACTTAAAAAATAATTATCAATAATTAATTTAAGAAAATATAGATATATCCACATGAAAAATTCCACAAAAATAGACCCTTATGGATTTA
>CACCLG010000019.1 GCA_902546765.1 uncultured Pelagibacteraceae bacterium
CTATTATATCATAAAGAACTTGTGGAAGGCTAAATTGTTCCATATCTGGAATTTTACTTTCTACTCTTCTACAAACACAAGCGGGTCCATTTATTGTTTTATAAAAGTTTGCTCTAAATCTTAACCCTCCTAAGTTTATAGCACTATCAAGTTCATGAGTAGTTTCAAACTTTTCCAACTCTCCTTCGTTACAATTCATAGATAACAAATCTTTTAAATCTTGAGCAGTAACCATTACATCTTGGACCATTATAATTTCACCAGTTTGCCTGTAAGCTAATGGAGAGCCTGCTCTAATATGAAAATCGGAAATTTTTTTATTATTTTTTGCTAAATCTTCTAATTTTTCAAACATAACTAATAGATACTATAAAATGTTATTTTCTAATATAGTATTTCTAAATTTGACCCAAATTAGTCACTGTTTTAGCCTTTAAAACCCCTCTTTCTAATTAAATACTTAAATATTAAAATGTTTTATATATAAAGACACTTAACTTTGATTTGAATATATAGAATGAAAAACCCACTAGCTAATCTATTTAAAAAAAAAGATACTGGAGAAGCTCCTAGCGTAACTCCGGAAGCACCTTCAAGTAAAAAGGAAAATTTTTTTCAAAAATTAATAAAAAATAGGTTAGGAAAATCATCTGTAAAAGGAGAGGAAATCGTAGGGGTAGATTTAACAACCAACGAAATTCGTCTAGCACAAATTTCAACTAATAAATCCAATCAATGGATTTTGGAAAAATTTTACACTCATAAAATTGAAGGTTTGCCAGAAAATGCAACTGTGTTAGAACATCCTGATAAAATAGGAGATGAGCTTAAAATTGCTCTTCAAAAATCAAAAATTTCAACTTCAAATGCTGCAATTGCAATACCTGTAACTAGTGCAATTATAAGAGTAGTGACCAGTCCTTTGATGACTGATGAAGAATTAAACAACGCAGTTAAGACAGATTCACTTTGGGAAAATTTAGTCCAACTAACAGACAATTTAGATGATTATTCAATTTTCCATCAAGTAATAAACAGAAATCCAACAGAAAACACTATGGATATCTTGTTTGTTGCATCGAAACTTGCAGACATTAATAGTTATACAGAAATCATTAAAAAGGGTGGATTAAATGCTGTCATAATTGATGTAAAATGTTTTGCATTAAAATCTGCAGTTGACCAGATAAACCAAATTTCAGGATCTATAGAAGATTCAAATCTAACTGCAGTATTAGAATTTGGTTTAGATGAAAATTATGTAATGATTTTATATGAAAATAATCCAATCATCACAGATATATTTATTAGAGGCCAGGACAGAAAGACTTTAGTCGAAAGTGATAATCAAGAAGAGATGGAAGCTTTAGTCAGAAGATACATTACACAGGTAAAACAAGCTGTACAAGATTTTGAAACCAAATATGAAAAAAGAATTAGAAATTTGAAAGTTACTTCAAATCTTCCAAACGTCGAAACGTATCTTGCAAGCTTTAGAAAAAATTTAGTTAATACAGGTTTTAATTTATTTGATCCTTTGGATGGAATTAAAATTCCTGCACAATTAGAAGAAAATGTTAAGTTAGAAAATAGATCTTATCTATCAACCGTTCTAGGACTAGCTTTTAGAAAGCTAGATGTATTTGGTTACTTTAAATTCGTTACAGCTGTTAAAAATATTAACTTACTTCCAAATCGTGATACGATGATACAACAAAAAAGAGCAAAAGCTTTTTCAAATTTTGCGTTTAAAGGAATTGTTGGAGTTGTTGCAGCAGTTTATATCATTCTTTTTGGCTTATCATTCTGGCAGATTTCTGTTTTAAATAATAAAATTTCAGACTATGACCAAGTAGTTCAGAACCATAAATTAAAAAATAAAGAAGTTGATAATTTAAGCAAAACACTTGGTAAACTGAATAAACAAATGGAATTAAGCAAATCAATTAAATCTAATAAAAAAATAAGCTTTAGAGTTTTAGCGCAAATTGCATCTGCTGTTCCAAAAAGAGTAAAATTTACAAAACTTGATTACAATGGATCAAACCAAATTTTAATTGAAGGCATGGCTGCTAGCGATCAAGATATTTTAAAATTAATAAGTAATTTAAATAATAAAAAATTGATATCACAAGCATCACTTGCCAGCATGACTTTACCTAACACTGGAAATAATGCAAATAATACAATGAAGGGTTTTTTAATAGCTTGTAAATTGGAGAATGTTTAATGGATCTTAAAAATATAACAATGGATGATCTTAAAGAAAAGCTAGCAGCTTTTGATAAAAAAACATTGATTAAGTTCGGAATAGGATTTGGAGCAATAATTTTATTTTTAATAATATACTATGCAATTTTAAATCCTATGGTTAAAGAGAGAAAGGCTACTCATGAGGATAAAGTGTTGAAACTGCAAGAAATCAAAAAAATGGAAGATGATATTATCTCCATTAGAAAAAGAATTAAAAAGATGGAACCGATTGTTGAAAAAAATTCTACTCTTTTTCACTCTAAAGAAGAAGTGGAGGGATTATATCAAAGTCTAAGTAGATTTGCTGGAGCATTTGGTTTAGTGATTTCAAAAATTGAGAAGCAAAAGCCAAAACCTGTACTAAAGCCTGGAGTGCCTGATCAAGCAGAGGATTTGTTGCAAGCTAGTCAAATATCTTACTATAAAATTCCTGTGCTTTTTGAAATCAAAGGTAATTTTTTGAGTTATATTAAGTTTAAAAGAGCAGTATCTAGATCAAAGAAGATGTTAAACTTTGACAATGAGATGATAAATGTTGTACAAAATGACAAAAACGGCTCAGTTATTGCAAGTGGTGAATTAACAATTGTAGGACTACCTAATGAATTTTTTTAAAATATTCTTAGTATCATTCTTTTTAACTTTTTCAATTGCTGCTTTTGCTGATAACCATGATACAACTCAAAACGAGGATGTGAATCAGATTTCTCAAGAAATTCAAGATGATGAGGAAGTTCCACTAAACGATCCATTTGCAGGAAACGAAGGTACAACTGGTTCACTTGATGCAACAGTTACTCCTGAAGAGCAAGAGGATGTAATGAGTTTGTATAATTTTAAATTAGCTGGATTAATTTCTGGAAAAGATAATAGCTACATAACACTAGTCAATTCAAGTGGCGAAATTATTACACTTACATTGGGTCAGTATTTGGGAAAAATTAAATTAGTTGATTTAAGATTGACCGAAGCAATATTTGAAAAGGATGACAAAACTTACATGATGATTGATTTTAATAATTTAATAAGAGAGGCAGATGAATACTAAAAATATATTTAAAATATTTGGCGTAATTCTATTTTCAGTTGTATTAAGTGCATGTCAACAGATGAAAGATGTCAATAAGCCTTTCAAACACAATACACCTTTAATTAAAGAAGACATAAAGAAGTCTGGTAGAGCCGAAATTCAAAAAACTTTAGAGTTAGGCCCTAAACCAGCGGACGGAAAAAAAAAAGCTGGTAAAAGAAAAAAAATTTCTTCGGAGGCACAAAGAAACTATTTGTTAATACCAGACACTTATCCTCTTTTAAAACAAAGAGTGACTTTAAAATTTAAAAATTTAGATTTTAAAGAAACTATGCACCTGATGGGTAAAATAGGTGAAATAAATGTATTAGTAGGTGATGAAGTTGCAGGGGCCATATCGGCTGAGTTAGTAGATGTACCTTGGGATAAAGCATTCCAAGCTTTATTAGATATGAAAAATTATGCATCAGACATTGATGTAAGTTCAAATTTGATAAGAATTCACTCACCAAATGTTTTAACAGAACAAGAGAATTATAAATCAGATAGAGCACAGGCTGTTAAAAGAAAAGTAGAATTAGAAGATAGTGTTGAACCAATTATTTCAGAAATTTTTAGACTTTATTACATTACACCATCACAAGCAAAATCCACACTAGAGGAATTATTTACCTCAAGATCAGGCGATGCATCATTCATTCCAATTCAAGTTACAGAAGAGAACACAACAAGGTCAATAATTGTAAGAGGGAAAGAGCCAGATTTAGATGTAGTTGATAAATTAATTAAAGAAATAGATATAAGGACTAAACAAGTTCTCATTGAAGCTTTTATAGTTGAGGCAAATTCTGATTTTGAAAGAGCACTTGGAACGAGATTAGGTGGTTATTATTTAAGAGGTGGTAACAATATTGGAGGTGCACAAGGTACAAGTTCAGGAAGTGCAGATGGTATAGATCTAAACACAGTTGCTAATGTAGGATCAGCAACAGATAGCCTTACTGATTTTGCTGCGACAGGTGCAACAAGTGGAATTGGAATTTTAAGAAGAACCGGAACTGGAGTTTTAAAAGCAGAAATTACAGCACTTGAGAGTCTTGGGTTAGGAAAAACTATTTCAAATCCAAAAGTATTTACAATAGACAATCAATCAGCAACAGTCACCCAAGGTGAAGAAATTCCATATCAAACCACTTCTGAAGGAACAACTACTACAGCATTTAAAGAGGCAGCATTAAAATTAGAGGTTACACCAAGCATAATCGGAGATGGAAATGTACTACTCAATATTAAAGTAAATAATGATACACCAAATAGAGCGGCAGAGTCTGATGAGCCTCCTATTAACAAAATGGAGATAGTCACTAAGTTATTGGTAGCAGATGGGGATATAGTTGTTATTGGTGGAATTAAGAAAAACGTGATAGCTCAATCAAAAAGTCAAACTCCTGGGTTAGGAAATGTCCCAGTGATAGGTAATCTCTTTAAAGGTAAGTCAAATTCTGATAACCTAGACGAATTGTTGGTGTTTATAGCTCCAAGAATTTTATAATGATAGATATTAGTAGAGAATCGGAAATTAATTTAATAAATATCTTAATTGATCAAGATATTATTTCAGGAAAAGATTTAATTGACATTAAAAAAGCTTCATCTGAGGGAGAAAAGTCTCAACTCGATGCAGTATTTGAATTAAAATTAACAGATGAAGATAAGATTTTAGATCTTTTAGTCAAAGAACAATCTCTTCAGGTTGTCGATCTTAGCAATATACAAATACCAGATGATGTTAGGTCTGTTCTACCATCAAATTACATAAGAATGAATTTTATTGCTCCATTTAAAATTGAGGGAAAAACTCTTCATATAGCAATTTCTGATAGTTCAAAATTAAGTTTAATGAGAAACTTAAAAACTATTACTAAAAAAGATATAGAGTTACACGCTGCAAAAGTAACTCAAATTTCTGATTACATTCAAAAACTTCTTAAAGAAGGTGAAACAACTATTGAAGCTATCCAAAAAGCAAATAAAGAAAAAATACAAACTTTTGATTATGACGTTGATGAGAACGCAGAGGTTTTAGATGAGAAACCAGAAGAAGATATTGAAGCATTAGAAAATGAGTCTGAAGTAATTAAATTTTCTACGGCAGTTGTTGCAGAGGCAATTAAAGCAGGAGTATCTGATATCCATATAGAACCTTATAGATTTAGTGCAAGAGTAAGATACAGATTAGATGGAATGTTACAGGAACAAGAACATTTTGCAAAATTTCTTCATTCAAACTATGGAGCAGTTGTTACAAGATTTAAAATTATGGGCAAACTTGATATTGCAGAAAGAAGATTGCCACAAGACGGTGCTATCCCATTTAAAATTGATGGAAAAGTTGTGGACCTTCGACTTTCAATATTACCAACAGCTACTAATGAAAGAATTGTTATGAGGATTCTTAACAAAGACGCTGGTGACATAAGTTTAGAGCAACTAAACTTTGAGGAAACTGATTTAAAAAATTTAAGAAAAGCTATTCATGGAACTCAGGGATTAATACTAGTTACAGGCCCAACTGGTTCAGGAAAAACTACAACTTTATACAGTATTTTAAAAGAGGTATCTAAACCTCACTTAAATATTTTAACAGCAGAGGATCCTGTTGAATATGAATTAGATGGAGTAGGACAAGTTCAAATAAAAGATGATATAGGTTATGACTTTAATAGGGCTTTAAGATCTTTTTTAAGACAAGACCCAGAAATAATTCTAGTTGGAGAGATGAGGGATAAAGAAACTGTTGATATTGGTTTGAAAGCTGCATTAACAGGTCACTTAGTATTTAGTACACTTCACACAAATGATGCACCAAGTTCAATTACTAGATTACAAAATATGGGCACCCCAGATTATTTAATTTCAGCTGCATGTACACTTGTTCTTGCACAGAGACTAGCGAGAAAAAATTGTACAGAATGTAGAGAACCAGATCCCGATGTTAATCCTAAAGTTTTAGAAGAAATTGGATTTACTGCAGAGCAAGCCTCGAGAGCAAAAGCATTTAGAGGTAAAGGATGTCCAAAGTGTAAAGACAGTGGTTACAAAGGTCGTATGGGAATTTATGAAGTATTGAATGTTACGAAACCTGTAAAAGAAGCTATCTTAAGAAAAGCAACTACTCCAGAATTAAAAGAAATCGCAAAAAATGAAGGATTTAGAACAATGTCAGATATGGGTAGAGAAATGATTATAAGTGGGGACTTGAATTTCAGAGAATTTGATCGAGTTCTCAGCATGGATTAATTTAAATGTCATCAGAAACTTACAGTTATAAAGGTATTTCAGCAGGAAAATATGTTGAAGGTACTATTGATGCCCTAAGTCAAGAGGAAGCATCGTTTAAATTAAAAGATCAAAAAATTATCATAACAAAACTCATCAGAACTAAGAAAAAAGCAGCAGAGAAAAAGAAAAGTGGCGGGAGTAGCTTTAGCCTATTTAAAAAGAAAATAAAACCAGAAGATATAGTTATATTTTCAAAGCAATTTGCAACAATGGTAAAAGCAGGACTTCCAATTCTTCAAACTCTCTCGATGTTGAGAGATCAATTAGAACATCCAGAGGTTAAAATAATAGTTGAAGATGTTAGAAAAAATCTTGAAGGAGGATTAACTTTATCTAAGTGTTTTGAAAAATACCCAAAAGTATTTGATAATGTATATATTAACTTAATCAAAGCTGGTGAAGCTAGTGGTAAGTTAGATGTTTTTTTGCTCAAACTTGTAGACTCTTTAGAGAAGAGAGAAAAAGTAAAAAAGAAAATTAAAGGTGCTTTGATGTATCCCGCTGTAATGTTTACAGTAGCAATTACAGTCATGGTTTTCATGTTAGTAAAAGTTGTACCTATATTTGCTGAAATGTATGAAGGCATGGGTGTTGGATTGCCTACTCCTACACAAGTAATAATGAATGCAAGTAATTTTATGCGTGGAACGGGGGGAATGGTTTTACTTTTAACAACTGTAATTGGATTTATAGTTTTTAGATATCTTACAACAAAAGTTCCAGCAATAAGATATAAATGGCATGGGAGAATGTTAAAAATGCCTGTCTTTGGTGATATGATTTTAAAATCTCTAATTGCAAGAGTTTCTTTAATTATGGGTAACCTTAGTGCAGCTGGAGTAAATTTATTAGAAAGTATTGAGATAGCAAAACAAGTAAGCAATAATGATGTGGTCACACAAGCACTTGAAAATGTAAAAAAAGGAGTTTTCTCTGGGGATACGCTTACAAAATTATTTTTGAAAGAACCAACTTTTCCTCCAACATTTAGTCAATTAGTTTCAGTTGGAGAACAAACTGGTAATCTTGATGAAATGTTTACTTCTGTTTCAATGTATTATGAGGAAGAATTTGATACAGCTGTAGATAACATGTCTAGTTTAATAGAACCAATTATGATTGTTTTTATGGGAACAATGATTGGTGGACTAATGATCGCCATGTACTCACCAATCTTTAACGTTGGTGCATTAATGGGTCAATAAATTAATAATTTTTTGTCATAATTAGATGATTAACCCAATCCGATGCGGACGTTTTAAAAGTTACCTCATCCATAATTTGACCAATAAAAAATGTTCCTAGTCCTCCAGGCTTAATGTCATCGACTGCTCGTGGTTTTATATTCTGAGGAATTGCTGGTTTACCTTTGTCGTATAAATCAATAACTAGCTGATTATCTTTAAAACTTAATTCAACTCTCATTGTATCACCTGTCGGTTGACCATTGTATGCATGTTTTACAATATTTTGCGCAGCTTCAGCTAAAGCTAATACTACATCGTCACTAGTATTTTTAAATAATGGATCTTTTGCTAAAACTTCACGTGCAAAGCTTCTAACATCTTTTAAACTTGAAGAGTCTACAGGAAATTCTTTATGCTCTTCGAATGTCATCACTCAATAATTAATATTTGTTCTAATTTAGCCATCATAATTACCTTAAGAACTGATTTACTTATTTCTTTTAAAATTACTTTGGTTCCAAGTTCAGCTGCCTTTTGATGACTTTCGATTAGAACAGATATCCCAGAAGAATCCATGTATTGTACTTCTTTAAGATTTAGATGAACCTCTTTACCAGCCTCAATAAGAGGCATAATTACTTCTTTTGCTTTTTCAGTCACATCCATATCTATTTCACCGTCAAGATGAACAGTAGCTACATTTCCCTCTTCTGATATTTTGTAAGACATTGGATGGTTATATCATGAATATTTATTAAATTTTAATTAAAATCAAGCAATTCATCGCATAAATGACCCATTTTTAACACTTGCATATTTGAGCATAATCTAAAAATATGTATTCATTCTAGAGTTTATTAATAAATAAAAAGGAACATTATAATGAAGAAAAAACAAAAAGGATTTACGCTTATTGAGCTATTAGTTGTAGTAGCGATTATAGGTATCCTAGCTGCTGTTGGTGTTGTTGCATATTCTGGTTATGTTGGAGGAGCAAAAAAATCAGCTGCAAAATCTCACCAAGCTCAAATTGTTAAGCTTGTAGCTGGCGAACTAAAGAAATGTGATTTAGGTGATCTGAAAGCATTTGGTGAACAGTTAACTTGTACAGACAGATATACCGCTGGTAAAGTTGATGAAGCTGTAGTAGCCATGATGGCGGGAGAATTTAAAAATCCATATGATAAGACAGAGGCTCTTATCGACGGAACTGCTATGACTGCATGTACTGATGACACTCAGGGTGATACTGTAGTCGACCACACGAAAGGTACTACAGCAGGTAGTAATAAAGTAACAATTACTACTTGTGGCAGTAACGCAACCGCTGACTTAGTTACTAACGTCATTAACATTGAATAAAAAAAAAAAATCAACATCTAGGAGTTCGGGATTTACATTAATCGAACTCCTAGTTGTGGTTGCCATAATAGGAATTTTGGCAGCAGTTGGTATTGTTGCTTACAACGGCTATGTATCCTCTACAAAGCAAAAATCAGTAGAGAATGCATTAATGCAATTATCATTGGGGCAAACAGAATATTATTCAGACAACTCTACTTATTACGGTACATCAGGATCAACTTGTACACCAAGCGCTTCTACTTCAGATGCTGTCGAGGATGCATTGGTGGATAAGGCTGAATTATTCCCAACAGAAGTTGGATTTAACGTTTGTGCTGTACAAAATAGTGCAGCACTTTATTTTCTAATTGCTAAAGAAACAGGCGGTACTTGTGAAATTAAGTTGACCGGTAATACACAGTCAATAACTAGAACTAATTGTTAAAAATATCTTAAATGTACCAAGATATTAAAAATTTTATTATTAAAATTTTTAGTGGAGATCTTACCCAAAACCAAAAAATTTTTACAACCATAAGTTTAGCTTGGATAATTTTAATTGGCTATTTAACTTGGTGGAATGGACTAAAAAGCTTTGCTGTTGATAAAAGCTTTCGTTGGGATGAGTGGTTTTGGTTTGGTATCGTGCCTGCCATAGCACCTTATTTTTTTTTCTATATTTGGAAAAAAAGAGATTAAACTACATTAATGGAAATAAATGTGGGTGATGTAAAATCATTTATAGATACCCTTTGGGTAATTGATTGTGCAATTCTTGTATTTATCATGCAGGCTGGTTTTATGTGTGTTGAGAGTGGTTTATCAAGACACAAAAACAGTATTAATGTTGCATTAAAAAATGCAGCTGATTTCGGTGTATCTGTTGTAGTCTTTTGGCTTTTTGGCTTTGGCTTGATGTTTGGTAAAAGCTTCAACGGTTTATTTGGAACAGATTTATTCTTTTTTGCAACTGATATTCCAGAATTCCAAACTTATTTTGTATTCCAAGCAATGTTCGTTGCAACTGCAGCAACTATCATATCTGGTGCTGTTGCTGAACGACTAAAATTTGTTGGTTATTTAATAATGACCATATTTGCTACTGGAATAATTTATCCAATTGTAGGTCATTGGGCATGGTCCTCAAGTTATTTAGGGGAGGCTATGAATAAAGGATGGCTTGCAGCCTTAGGTTTTGTAGATTTTGCCGGAAGCACAATTGTTCACTCAGTTGGAGGCTGGATAGCATTATCAGGTGTTTTAATTTTAGGACCTAGAATTGGGAAATATTCAGAGGCAAATAAAGGTAAATTTACAGGTTCAAGCTTTCCACTTGCTGTTCTTGGAACTTTAATTCTTTGGTTTGGATGGTTTGGATTTAATGGAGGAAGCAATGGTGCAATGGATGAGGCTGTTCCATTGATATTGATTAACACATTTCTTGCTGCTGCTTTTGGATTGTTAACGAGTTTATTGATATCTTTTGTACTATTTAAAAAACCAGATCCTTTTTATGTAGTCCTTGGACCTTTAGCGGGATTGGTATCTATAACTGCAGCATGCAACTCTGTAAATTCTCTTTTAGCGATTTTAATCGGAATTATTGGAACGATTATTGCAATTATTGTTCATGAGTTATTAAATAAAAAAGAAATAGATGATGTTGTTGGAGCAGTACCAGTGCATTTAGCTGCTGGAGTTTGGGGAACACTTGCTGTTGGAATTTTTTCTAATTTAGAAATTTTAGGTACAGGTTTAACAAGAATGGAACAGATCAAAGCTCAACTAATTGGAATAGGTGCAATAGGTTTCTTTTCGTTTGTTTCATCATTTATATTTTTTAAAGTTGTAAATTATTTTTATCCTTTGAGAGTAAGCCCAATACATGAAGAGTTAGGATTAAATATTGCAGAACACGGCGCTGTATCTGTTGAACATGATTTAATTGCAATTTTAGATAAACAATCAAAATCAGGTGATCTAAAAATAAGAGGCCCTCAAGATCCATTCACAGCAGGAGGTGTAATTGGATTATATTATAATAAACTTATGAGCAAGTTAGAGTCTAGCGAGACCGAAAAAAATAAATGGCGAGATCGAATATCTAAAGAAGTAAATCTAGCAGTCAAGGTTCAAGAAAACTTTTTACCAAAAAGAAATTTAAATAATTTTCCTGTAAGTGGTATTAACATTCCTGCAAGAGAAGTCTCAGGAGATTTTTATAGTTTTTACCCTCATAACGAAAGTATTTATTTTATTATTGCAGACGTTGCTGGAAAAGGAATTCATGCAGGCATGGTAATGGCAAAAGCTTCTACATTATTTGAAATAATGTCAAAGGATAAAGTTGATCCAGATGAAATGATGTTTCATATGAATAATGATTTGTATCAAACAAAAACAGCTGGAAT
>CACCLG010000020.1 GCA_902546765.1 uncultured Pelagibacteraceae bacterium
TAGGTTGGGCAATTTACCCACTAGGATATGTTTTTGGATATCTAGTAGGTGGAGTTGACGCTAACTCACTAAACGTGATTTACAATTTAGCTGACTTCATAAACAAAATTGCATTTGGACTAGTAATCTGGTCTGCTGCAGTTTCACAAAGTGGAGCTAGAGCAAAATAATAGCTTAGAGCTTTAAAAAATATCGGGGCGAGTGTGTTTCACACACTTGCCCTTTTTTTTTACATGATTATATAAATTATATGACTAAAATTATATACATAGAGCATAACGGGCAAAAACATGAAATAGAAGTTGCTAATGGCCTTACAGTTATGGAAGGTGCTGTTCAAAATAATATTCCAGGAATCGATGCAGACTGTGGTGGGGGTATGTCTTGTGCCACTTGCCATATCTATGTGAAAGAAGATTGGTATCCAAAACTACAAAATAAAGAACCTGGTGAGGATGATATGTTAGACCAAGCATTTGAACCAAAAGCAAATAGTAGATTGAGTTGTCAAGTAACAGTTTCAGATGAATTAAATGGTTTGGTAGTACATTTACCAGAGAAACAAGTTTAATGATTAAAACTGATGCATTAATAATTGGAGCTGGACCTACAGGTCTTTTTTGTGCACATCAATTAGGTATAATTGGATTAAAATGTGAGATAGTTGATAACCTAGATAAAATTGGCGGGCAATGTATAGAACTTTATCCTGATAAACCAATTTATGATATTCCCGCAATCCCAGAATGCACTGGTGAGGAACTAACAAATAATTTAATCGAGCAAATAAAACCATTTAATATTAATTTTCACTTAAGCGATAGAGTTCAAGAAATTCAAAAAGAAAATGAGAATTGGATAGTTAAAACATTTAAAGGAAAAGAATTTTTAACTCCAAATATTGTAATTGCAGGTGGAGTAGGTTCATTTGAACCAAGAAAACTTCCAACAAAAAGTGCAGATAAATTTGATGGAAAAACTGTTCTATACTCAATTAAAGATAAAACAATTTTTAAAGATAAATCAGTCGTGATTTTTGGCGGAGGTGACAGCGCTTTAGACTGGGCAATTGAATTATCAAAATCATCAAAAGTTACTTTAATTCATAGAAGAGATGAATTTAGAGGAGCTCAATCAAGCGTTGATAAAGTTAAAGAATTACAAAAAAATAATAAATTAGAAATTTTTACCAAATACTCAATAAAAGATGTTAAAGGAAATGGAAAGCTTGAGTCCGTCGAGATAAAAGATGATGATGGAAATTCAAAATTGATATCTGCTGATTATGTATTAGGTTTTTTTGGTTTAATAATGCAGCTTGGACCAATTTTAGATTGGGGTTTAAACATTGATAAAAAAACAATTCCTGTAAACACTGAGACATTTGAAACAAATAAACAAGGAATATTTGCAATAGGAGATATCTGTACATATCCAGGAAAATTGAAATTAATTCTTTCAGGCTTTCATGAAGGAGCCTTGGCAGCAAGAGGATGCTTTAAATATGCTAGACCAGATGAAAAGTTACGTTTTGAATTCACGACAACTTCTAAAGCAGTTCAAAATAGACTTGGTCTAAAAAATGATTGATCTTTTTTCATCTGATACACCTAATGGAAAAAAGATAAGCATTATGCTTGAAGAAATAGGTTATGAATATGCTGTTAAAAAAATGGATTTATCTAAAGGAGATCAATTCAGGGAAGATTTCAGAGAAATAAGCCCTTTTTCAAAAATACCAGCCATCATTGATCACTCAAATAATAAAGAAAGTGTGTTCGAGTCTGGCGCAATATTAATTTACCTCGCTGAAAAAAGTGGAAAATTTTACGAGAAAGAAAATAAACTTAAAATTGATCAATGGCTTATGGCTCAAATGGGGTCAATAGGTCCTTTTATTGGCCAATATCACTTTTTTTATAAATTTAATAAAGGATTAAGTGAAGTTGGTGAAAAAAGATATTTTGAAATGACAAAAAAAGTATACGAAGTATTAGAAAATCATTTATCAAAAAATAATTATCTTGCAGGAGAAAATTATTCTATTGCAGATATTGCAACTTGGCCATGGATAGCAAGACATCAATGGCATGACATAGGTTTAAAAAATTATGATAATCTATGTGATTGGTATCTTCGTATTGGTGATCGACCTGCAGTGATTAAAGGTTATAAATTTTTAGATAAAAATTCAGAAATACCTAAACCTTAATCATCAGCATAAACTTTTTCATCTTTTTCATGCTTTTCTTGCGCGGCTATACATAAAGTTGCAACTGGTCTTGCCATTAATCTTTTTAAACCAATTGGTTCTCCTGTATCTTCACAAAAACCATATGTTCCATCTTGAATTTTTTTAAGAGCTCCATCAATTTTTGTTATGAGTTTGATTTGTCTATTAATTGCTCTCATTTCTACATTCTTTTCAGTATAAGAACTTGCTTGATCAACAATATCTGCTGATGCACTGTTATCATCCATAGAAGCTTGTGCAATTGCCTCATTATTCGATCTTTTAAGATCTTTTTTCCACTCATTTAATTTCAATTTAAAATATGCTAAATGTTTAGCACACATATATTTCTCAGTTTCTTTTGGAACGTAAGTTTTTGAGATCTTTACCATACTTAGTTTTTTGAATTTGGTGAATATATTCATGATAATTGGGGTGTCAAGAAACGTTTAATTGTATAGATTGTAAAAAATGGCTTTAAATAAAAAGAATTTAAATAATTTATTTTACATATTTATTACATCCCATCTAATAATTTGGACACTTATTCCAACATTTACAAATCACAATCTCCCATTAGATACAATTGAACATTTGGCATGGGGAAGTAATTTAGATTGGGGTTTTGATAAACATCCACCTTTAGTGGCTGTATTTCTTGAACTTTTTTATCAAATGTTTGGTCCACAAGATTGGGCGTACTATTTTTTAAGTCAAATTTTTGTAATTATAAGTTTTTTTATTGTTTATAAATTTTCTGTTGAAATCTTTGACAATAAAATTTTAGGCTTGTTGTCTGTTTTAATAATAGAGTCGATTTACTTTTACAATTTTACTACCCCAGAATTTAATGTAAATATTTGCCAATTACCCTTTTGGTCGTTGACTGTTTATTATTCTTGGAAAATATACAAAAATAATAAAATAAATTTTATTGATTGTCTCCTAGTTGGATTGTTTGCTGGTTTTGGTTTTCTTTCAAAATATTTATTTATATATCTGTTAATTTCAATAGATCTTCTGTTTATTTATTTAATATTTATTAAAAAACAAAAGAAGTTTGATTTCAAATACCTGATTACTTTTGAAGCTTTTATAATTATTCTAATTCCACATCTTGTTTGGTTATTTAACAACGATTATATCACTATAAAATATGGTTTATCAAGGACAGGTGTTGAAGAAGCTAGTTTTATAGATCATTTAAAAAATCCAGTTATTTTTTTAATAAAGCAAGTAGCAATTTTAATACCATTTTTTATATTACTATGGACTTTAGTAAAAAAAATTAATTTTAAATTAAATTTTAAAGACAAGAAGCTTATTTTTTTATTAGCAATTAATTTAATTCCAATTTTTTTAATGATAGTTACATCTTTGATTTTAGGATCTAAAATAAGAACAATGTGGATGACGCCTTTTTATTTATTTTGGGGCGCTTTTTTTATTTATATTTTTCAATCCCAAATAAATTTTAAAAAGATTAATATCTTTTTGATATCATTTTTATTTCTATTTTTTCTATTCCCCGCTTTATATGGATATGTTTCTTTATCAAAAGATAATAAAAGAACAGACTATCCAGGTAAAGAAATTGCAGAATTAGTAGAGAGAAGATGGGGAAAAAACTTTGTGAATGAAATTAAATATGTAGTCGGAGATGAATGGCATGCAGGAAACTTATCTTATCATATTTCTACTAGGCCTATTTGGTATGAAACAATTAAAGGGAAAACGCATGAACTCGATCCTGATGGTGGAATAATTTATACAGGTAATGCAGATATTTTAAAAGAAATTTGTCCAGGTGATTTTGGAAAAATTAAAAAGCAAGGTTTTTGTATGATTGGTGTGAAAAATAGATGAAAAAGATTTATATTTTAATTCCAATTTTTAATGATTGGGAATCTGTCTCTAAACTTATTAAAGAAATAAATTTTTGCATCAAGGATCTTGTAGCAGAATTTTCAATAATAGTTATTAATGACGCATCAAATAACCAGCAAAACATAAATCTAGAAAATACAGATAGTTTAAAAAATATTAAAATTATTAATATGAAAGAGAATAGAGGACATACCAGATGCATTGCAACTGGATTAAAATATGTTCATGAAAAACAAGATTATGATTATATTATTCCAATGGATGGCGATGGTGAAGATAGACCTGAAGAAATAATAGAGTTCACAAACCAAATTAAAAAATTTACCAATAAACCTATAGTAGGAAAAAGAGTAAAGAGAACAGAAAAATTAATATTTAAAATTTGCTATGAATTACATAAACTCATTACTTTCACTTTTACCGGAAAGTCAATTAAGTTTGGAAATTTCACATGTCTTCCAAAATCAACAGTTGAAAAAATGATCAATGAAAAAGCAACCTGGAACAGCTTTTCTGGATCACTAATTAAACTTGAGAAAGATTTAATAGAAATACCATCAACAAGAGGTGTAAGATATTTTGGACCATCTAAAATGAGTTTTTTCAATTTAATAAAACATTCACTCTCAATAATTAGCGTATTCAGAAGAACAGTTTTAATTCGGTCTGCTTTATTTATTGTTGTTTACATACTTTTAATTAAGAGCAATGCCTCAATTTTAACCTCAATGCCCCTTTTGTTGTTATTAATCATGATCTATTCAGTCTCTAGCTTAGCTTTAAGAGAAAATATGGACGAATTTGATCAAGCTCTATCCAATATTGATAATATCGATACGGTTAAATAAAAAATATTTATCCCCAATTTTTATATGATAGTTCCCTTAGTATTTATATCCTTATCTTTGGCAAGGAATAAAAATCAGCAGTATCTATTTTAGAAGAATACTGTCTTCTCATATTCCATTTTTTATGAACACCAGCACTTGCAAGACTTAGAGTTGCTCTACCATATCTATAATTTGTATTATCCATAGATCGCATTAGACTATTAATCTTTTCATCCTTTTCAGATGAGAACAAATTCTTCTTACCATCTGCATTTGATAATCCTGTAAGCATTACACCTGCTTTTTGATAACGATAACCATTTTTAAATATGCTTTCTAAGCTTGCAACAGCAGTTTTAACTGTTTCAATACTATTGTTTGTTGCAATTGGAAAATCAACCGTCTTTGAGTTTGAATAATATCCAAAGTTTCTTTGAAAAGGACTAGTTCTAACAAATACTGTAATTGCTTTTGCAACTAAAGACTCTGATCTAATTTTTTCAGATGCGTTTAAACAATAGTTTGCGACTGCTTCTTTTAATTCTTGAAAAGTCTCAATTCTTTTTCCAAAGGATCTTGATACAACACAACTTTTTCTTTTAGTTTGAGTAGTCTCAATATCAATACAGGGAACTCCTCTAAGCTCCATTGCAGTTCTTGAGCTTAAAACATTTGAGCTTTTTTTTATCCATGTATTTGATTTATTTTTGAGTTGTTTTGCATTGTAAATTCCATTTTTTTGATAAAATTTTGTAAGCTGTCTACCAACACCCCAAATATCATTAATTTCAACTTTTTCTAAAATTGGATCTAGATTTTCAATACCTATCAAACTTGTAACACCTGACTGTTTTTTCTTTGCAATATGATTTGCAACTTTACTCAACGTTTTTGTCTTGGCAATTCCAATACTGGTTGGAATTCCAGTCCATTTTAAAACTGTTTGCCTGATTTCTCTTCCTACACTTTCAACCTCTGTATCCGTATAATTTGATAAATCAATTGAATAAACTTCAATATCAGAATTAAATCTTTTGAGAGTTCTCATTACCCTTCTAGATAAATCTCCATATAATGAATAATTTGATGAAAATACTTCTACTTTATTTTTCAAAATAATATCTCTTGCTTTAAAATAAGGTTCACCCATTTTAATTCCCAAGGCTTTTGCTTCGTTAGATCTTGAAATAATACAACCATCATTGTTGGATAAAACAACAACAGGTTTTTTTCTAATTCTTGGATTAAATAATCTTTCACAAGATACATAGAAAGAATTACAATCAACTAATGCTATTTTTTTAGAATACTGAGTGGATGACATAAGTTACTACTCCCCATATAAAAACATCTTGTTCTTCATTAATTAAAATTCTGTCTGTAAATTCTTTAGATCCAGATGTTAGAAATTTTTTATCTCTCTCTTGAACTAAAGTTTTAACAACAAGTTCGTCATGAACATTTGCAATAACAGTTGAAAAGTTTTTTGGTGTTAAACTTTTATCAACAACTAATAAATCTCCATCGTTTATCCCAACGTCCACCATAGATTTTCCCTGAACTCTAATGATGAAAGTTGCTGGAACATTTTTGATCAAATACACATTTAAATCGATATCTTCCTCAATATAGTCTGTTGCAGGCGACGGAAAACCCGCACCAGCCTTATGTAAATAGTAGGGTACAGTTAGCTTCATAAATGTTCTTATTTTGTTCTAATTAATACATAAGTTTCAGAATAGTGTCAAATAGGTTGTATTTTGAGTCTAGAAGTGAATCAAAAGTGAATCAAAACGAGAACATTCAAACTAGATTTTGTATGGTTGTGGAAAACTTTAACAACAAGTAGTTTATTAAAAACAAAATGAAAAGTTTTAAAACATTAAAAGGCAGTTGTGGTTGTGGGAAAGTAAAATATCAAATCAAAGACAAACCTCTCATAACGCAAGTTTGTCACTGTAAAGATTGTAAAAAATCAACAGGTTCATCATTTGTAATTCACACAATGGTATTTGAAGATGACTTTAGTGTTGATGGCAATGTTTCATCTACGGAACTGCCTACAGGAAGTGGTAAAGGAATGAGAGCTTACTTTTGTGTAATTTGTGGTGTTTACGTGTACTGTCAGTACAATATTTCATCAGGCAAGGGTGGTAGGATTGCTATTAGAACGGCTACTTTAGAAAATCCCATTACTCCAGATGCACACATTTTTGTTAAGGACAAGGACCCTTGGATTGATATAGTTAATAAAAATATTTGTCATGATGAAATGTATGATAGAGATAAAACCTGGTCTGAGCAAAGTTTAAAAAGATTAAAGGAAAAAATGAATTAACAAAAATGTTGTCTTTAAAAAAATTAACATGTCATTGTGGAGCAGTAGAAATACAGGTCAATCTTAATGATGAAATTGATAAACTTAAAAGATGCAATTGTTCAATGTGTAAAAGAAAAGGAACTATGGTCGCAACAATCGAAAAAAAAGATTTAAAGATTATTAAGGGAGAAAATAAAATTAAAGTTTATCAATTCAATACTAAAGTTGCTAAGCACCATTTTTGCTCAGAGTGTGGAATTCAAACACACAATCAAAGAAGAAGTGATCCTAATACTTATGGTATAAATATGGGGTGTATAGATGATATAAAGGCGGATGATTTATTTAAATTTAAAACATTTATTAATGACGGTCAAAATCACATAAAAGATAGGAAATAAAATGAAAAAATTAATATGTCATTGTAGTGAGGTTGAGCTTGAAATTAAAGAATCTGAAGGAGCGCTAAATAAATTTCTAAGATGTAACTGTACACTTTGTAAAAAGAAGGGTTACATAATGACCTTTGCTCCTATTACAGATGTAAAAATTACAAAGGGCGAAGACAGGCTTAAACTTTACCAATATCACACTAAAGTAGCGGAACACTATTTTTGCTCAGAGTGTGGAATTTACACACAT
>CACCLG010000021.1 GCA_902546765.1 uncultured Pelagibacteraceae bacterium
AGATGTTAGATTGGTTGGTAATATTGGAAACCCAATTTTAAAAGAAAAAAATATAAAAAAAAATACTATTTTTGTTATTGAGGCATCATCCTATCAAATCGACTACAGCAAATATTTTCAAACTAATATAGCTCTAATTTTGAATATAGCCCCCGATCATTTAGAAAGGCATAAAACTTTTCAAAATTATATAAATGCTAAATTAAAATTAATTAAAAAACAGAGCAAAAAATCAATTGCACTTATCGAAAAAAATAATGAGCTAATTAAAAATATTTTAAGATCACAAAAGGTTAAATCTAAAATAAAAGATGTTGACTTTAAAGAATATAATAGCTTTTATAAAAAAATAAATAATAATTATTTTAAAAATTTATCAAATATAAAAAATTTATCATTTGTATTAAAGCTTTCTAATATCTTAAAACTTGATAAACCAAAAATTTTAAAAGTAGTAAATAGTTTCAAAGGATTAAATTATAGACAACAGATTGTTTATAATAAAAAAAAATTTTTGATAATTAATGACTCAAAATCAACATCATTTTCATCAACAGTACCATTGTTACAATCATACGAAAATATCTATTGGATTTTAGGCGGTTTAGCAAAGAAGGGTGATAAACTAAATTTAAATAAAAAATATTTTAAGAAAATAAAAGCTTATATCTATGGAACTAACAAAGCATTTTTTTTAAATGTACTGAAAAATAAATGCAGATTGCATTCATCAAAAAATCTAAAGGATATTCTTTCTAAATTATTTTTAGATATTAAAAAAAATAAAAATGGAAAAAAAACTATTTTATTCAGCCCCGCAGCAGCTTCATTTGATCAGTTTAAAAATTTTGAGGAAAGAGGAAGATATTTTAATCAACTGCTTAAAAAATATATAAATGCATAGATTTTTTGAAAATTTTTATGATTGGTGGAAGAATATAGATAAATTTATCCTTTTTCTTATTTCAGTTTTATTTTTTTTGGGTCTTTTCTTCTCTTTAGTATCGACATCTTTAATTGCTTCTGACAAACTTGATACGAACTCATATTACTTTTTTATCAAACACTTAATTTTTATTGGATTGGGAGCTTCAATACTATTTGTTCTCTCAATTTTAAAAGAAGATATCTTGATTAAAATCTCATTAATTCTTTTTTTTATCACACTAGTTTTTCTTTTAATGGTTCCATTTGTGGGTATAGAAGTAAAAGGATCAAAAAGATGGCTTGATTTAGGGGTTTTACCACGCTTTCAACCTATAGAATTGTTAAAACCATATTTTATAGTTTTAGTCTCAATTATGCTCTGTTTAAATAAAAATATTTTTTACAAATATTTATTAAGCGGCATTGTTCTTTTGCCAGTTATACTTCTTTTAATCTCTCAGCCCGATCTTGGCCAGACGTTATTAATTACCATGGTATGGTTAACACTAATATTTGTTTCAGGAATAAACATATATTTATTCTTTATGTTTTTTATTTTTACAATATCAATATCAACATATTTAATATTTTTTGTATCAAAGTTTGAATACATAAAAATAAGACTTCTATCTTTTTTGAATACTAGTAGTGGAAATAATTACCAAGCGGATCGGGCAAGTGATGCAATTTCTGGTGGAGGATTTTTTGGCAGGGGGATCGGTGAAGGAACATTAAATTCAAAAGTTCCTGAAGCGCACACAGATTATATAATCTCTGTTATATCAGAAGAGTTTGGAGCTATTATTGTAATTTTGATAATGATTTTATATTTAGTCTTCTCTTATAATGTGATCAAAAAAATTAATAACACTATTTCAGAAAAAAATAAATTAATCTTAATTGGATGTGTAACATTGATATTGTTACAAACATTTGTACATATTGGAGTAAATATTAGATTGTTGCCTACTACTGGTATGACCCTGCCATTTTTAAGTTATGGTGGCTCATCTATAATTAGTACAGCTTTAGTTTCAGGTATAATACTTAACTTAACAAAAAGAAGATTGTTAGAGGTATGACAAAAATATTAATCGTAACGGGTGGCTCAGGTGGCCATGTAATACCCGCTCTCACAATTTTTGATCATTTAAAAAATAATTTTGATATTCGTATAGCCACAGATGAAAGGGGTACTAAATTTATAAATAAACAAGATTACGAATATAATTTAATAAAAGTACCAAACTTATTTAATAATATTTGGTCTCTACCATTTAAATTATTTAAATTTATTTATGTAATGTTCGAGTCATATAATTACTTAAAAAAAAATAATATAAGCAAAATTATAAGCACAGGCGGGTATATGTCCTTTCCATTTTGTTTTGCATCTTTATTTTTAAATTGTGAGGTTATTTTATTTGAACCAAATAGTGTGATTGGACGGTCAAATAAATATATGATTAAAATTGCAAAAAAGATTTTATGTTACGATAAAAACTTGAAATTGTTTCCCAAAAAATATTTTGGTAAAATTGCATTGATTGCTCCAATATTGAGAAAAGAAATTTATGAAGCAGAGAAAAATCCTCAACATTTACAAAAAAAAGTTGTTAAAATTTTAATAGTTGGAGGAAGTCAAGGATCTATTTTTTTTGATAAACAAATAACAAAATACATTTTGGAGTTATCAAAAGAAATAAACATTGCAGTTAAGCAACAAGTTTTAAATATAAATGAAAGAAAAAGAATTAATGATTATTATCAAAAATCTAATTTTAAATATGAATTATTTGATTTTGATGAAAATCTTCATACAAAAATTAATGATATAGATATCGCAATTACAAGATCAGGCGCCTCTGCAATTGCAGAATTAGCACATTTAAACATACCTTTTTTAGCAATACCTTACCCATTTGCTAAAGATAATCATCAATTTTGTAACGCCAAGGTATACGAGGAAAATAATTGTTGTTGGTTAATAAAACAAAACGATCTTAACAGTATAAATTTTATAAATTTATTTAAAGATAAGAAAGATCATGAAGAAAAAAAAAATAATTTATCAAAAATTACTAACCAAAACAGCTGGAATAATGTAAATAAAAAATTGATAGACCTTATCAATGAAAATTAATTTAGGAAAAAGAGAGCTAATTCACTTTATTGGAATAGGCGGAATAGGTATGAGTGGCTTGGCTTTAATAATGAACGGTCTCGGTTTCAGAGTTCAAGGTAGTGATATTTCAGAAAATAAGAATATTGATAGATTAAAACAAAAAAAAATACCAATCTTCCTAAATCATAATAAAAAAAATTTAAAAAATAGTACTGTTCTTGTAATTTCAACAGCAATAAAAAAGAATAATCCTGAATTAGCTCAAGCAAAAAAATTAAAGTTACCAATATATACAAGAGGAGAAATGCTTGGTCATATTGTTTCTTTAATGAAAAATATTGTAGTCACAGGATCTCATGGAAAAACAACTACAACATCATTACTGTCTAGTATATTTGGAAGCGCCAAATTGGATCCAACCATAATTAATGGAGGAGTTTTAAATTCATTTGGTAACTCAGCTAAACTTGGAAAAAGCAATTGGTGCTTAATTGAGTCTGATGAGTCTGATGGAAGCTTTTTAAAAATACCTTTTACATATTCTATAATTACAAATATTGATGCAGAACATCTGGATTTTTATAAATCTCTTGAAAATTTGAAAAAAAATTTTTCAAGCTTTATAGAAAAAACTCCCTCACTAGGGAAAACCTTTTTATGTATTGATGATAAAAATATTAAAAAAGTAATCAAAAAAACAAACAATAAAAATTTTTATACATATGGATTATCAAAGGATGCAAACTTTAATATAACAAATACTTTGCAAAAAGAAAAATACTCTGAATTTAATTTAAAAATAAAAATACCTGGTAGTAAAAAAGAAATAAAAAAAATAAAGATACCATTGATTGGTATGCATAATATTAAAAACGCAGCTTCATGTGCTGCTGTTGCTTTTTTAATTGGGATAAATGATAAGACTATCAAAAAAGGTTTAAAAAATTTTAAAGGTGTGCAGAGAAGATTTAATTTTCTTTTTAAAAAAAACGATGCATTATTTTTTGATGACTATGCTCACCATCCAACGGAAATATCTTCTGTACTCGAGGGTGTAAAAGAAGTTTATAAGAAAAAGGAAATTATATGCATATTTCAGCCACACAGAATATCCAGAGTAAAAAACCTTAAATTTGAATTTTCTAGATCCTTTAAAAAAGCAGATGCCGTAATTCTTTGTCCAATATATAAAGCAAGTGAAAATATTAAACTCGGTTTTGCATATGAAAAATTTGCAAAATTAATAATTAAAAATTCAAATGTTAGTCTTATTAAAATTGAGAATGAAGATAGTCTAAAAAAATTAATTAAACAAACAGGCTATGGAGAAAAAATTTATATAGGAATGGGCGCTGGAAGCATTTCTAATTGGATGAGGAATTTATAAAAACAAATTAATGCAAATTGATGACCTAAAAAAACTGCCAATTAATGATGATGAGCTTTATTTTGATTATGATTTAAAAAAATTGAATTGGTTTAATATTGGTGGAAAAACAAAAGTTTTTTTTAAGGCAAAATCTCTAACTGGATTAGTAAATTTTTTAAAGACCTTCAAAAAAAGAGGAAAAATATTCGTTTTAGGGGCAGGCTCAAACGTATTGATTTCAGATGATGATTTCAATGGAGTGGTCATTAAGCTCGGTAAAAATTTTCAAAATCTCTCAATTTTGAACGAAAACTTAATAATAGCTGGATGTGGAATATCCCAAAAAAAATTATCTGAATTTTCTAGAGAAAATAGTTTAACAGGAATGGAATTTATGTCTTGCATTCCTGGTTCAGTTGGAGGTGGAATTTGAATGAACTCTGGATGTTTTGATAATGAATTCAAAGATGTATTAGTTTCTGTTCAATGTATTGATTTTGATGGATCAGTAAAAATGATAAATAAAAATGATATCAAATTTAAGTATAGAGGTTCTGATTTATCAAAAAATCTAATTTTTCTAAGCGCGACGTTTGAAGGAAAAAAAACTGAGCAAAATAAAATTTTACAAACTATGGAGCAAATGAAAAATAGTAAAGAAAAAGCTCAACCTACCAAAATAAAAACAGGAGGGAGTACGTTCAAAAATCCCACAGACCAAACCTCAAAAAAAGTTTGGGAGTTAATAAATGAGTCAGTGCCAAATTCTTTGAGTTTTGGAGATGCAATTATATCAGAAAAACATATGAATTTTTTTGTAAATAAGAAAAATGCAAGCTTTAAAGATATGAAAAAATTAATTTATACAGTTCAAGAAAAAGTTCAGAAAAAAACTGGCATTAAAATTAATCCAGAAATAATTATTGTAGAATGAAGAAAAAAATTTTAATTATCGCAGGCGGCTATTCAAATGAAAGAGAAATAAGTTTAAAAACTGCAAGAAGCGTTTACTTAGAATTAAAAAAAAATAAAAAATACATAATAGATGTCGCGGAACCTGACGGAAATTTTGTAAAAAAAATATATACTTTTAAACCTGATATAGCTTTTAATTTACTTCACGGAAGATACGGAGAGGACGGTTATATACAGGCTATACTAGAGTCACAAAAAATTAAATATACTCACTCTGGTGTTTTATCTTCATCTCTAGCTATAGACAAAGAAATTTCAAAAGAAATATATATTAAAAATAACATCCTTACTCCTAAGTATATCAAATTTAAATTTAGAGATTTTAATGAAAAAAAAATTATTCAAAAAGTTCAAAAAAAACTTAAATTTCCTGTTGTAATTAAACCAATTAATGAAGGATCAAGTGTAAGTGTTTATATATGTAAAAAAAATAATTTCTTAAGTAATTTAAAAAAATTGAGGCATTATGATGAAATATTAATTGAAAAATTTATTCCAGGTAGAGAAATACAGGTAGCTATTCTTGGAAATAAAAAATTAGGTGCAATTGAACTAAAGCCAAAGAGAATGTTTTATGATTATGAGGCAAAATATAATCCAAATGCTAAAACAGAACATATTATACCTGTAAATATAAGCAAAAAAAATTATTATAAAGTTACATCTATCGCATTGAAGGCACATAAATTGCTAAAATGCAGAGGAGTAACCAGGTCAGATTTTAGATTCAATAGAAATAAATTTTACCTCCTGGAGACTAATACTCAACCAGGAATGACAGCTTTGTCGCTAGTTCCGGAAATAGCTAAATATAGAAATATATCTTTTGCACAATTAATAAATAAAATTTTATTAGATGCTTCTATCAATAAATAAAAAAAAAATTTATTTTTATTTATTTATGTTCGTATTTCTAAATACAATTTTTAATTTTAAGCAAATGAGCAAATTTTCAAGTACATTTAAATTAAAAAATATTAGTATTAACGGATTAGAATTAGACGAAGAGACCTCTTTGAGAAACGATTTACAATTATTTAAAAATCAAAATATTTTTTTTATTAATAATAATCAAATGTATTCGATTTTAGATAATATAAATCAGATAGAAACT
>CACCLG010000022.1 GCA_902546765.1 uncultured Pelagibacteraceae bacterium
CAGCTATAAATGAAATAAAAATGGATACAATAATTGATCTTGGCTCTTCAAAAGTGAAAATTACAACATTTGATCAAAAAAAAAAAATTGTTTCTCATTTATCAGAAAAAATCGATGATTTAGAAAACCTTGAAGAAATCTCAAGTATAATAAAAAAATTAATAAAGAATTCAGAAAAAGAAATTTCCAATCATATAGAAAATATTAATTTATTGTTTGACGACTCTAATTTTTTTACAATAGATATATCAATAAAAAAAAGAATTGATCACATCAAATTACCAAATGACCTAAAGATTGAAGCAATACGAGAATGTACTCAAATTATAAATAGCTGCTATAAAGATTTAAAAATAATTCAATCTTTTATAAGCTGTATTAAAGTAGATAAAATTGAATTAAAAAAAATACCAAATGATCTTAAAGATCATTCAGATATTATATTTGAATTGAAATTTTTATGCATATCTATTGAAAATTATTCTCATCTAAAAAATATTTTTTCTAAAAATAATTTAGAAATTAAAAATACTTTTTGCTCTAGTGTTGTAAGGTCTTTCAATTATATAAATAATTTTAAAAATGAAAAATGTATCGCTTTTTTAGATATTGGTTTTTTAAGAAGTTCTCTAATTTTATTCAAAGATGGCAGTTTACACCTATTTAAAAATATACCTGTAGGAGGGCAAAGTATTACAAAAGATATTTCTTATATAATGAAAATCGACCTAAAAGATTCTGAGGAGATTAAACATCTTTTCAATAAATCGGAAACAAATTTTTCTTATTTTAATGAAATAAAACAAAAGGAAGATAATTTAACAAAAAAATTAATTACAAAAAAAATATCAATAGGTTTATTGAAAAAAGTTATTTTAGCTCGTGTTGAAGAAATTTTTAATTTGTTATTTGAAGATGTTAAAATTTCAGAAACTATAGATAAATATGAGATTCTGTTAATTTTGATAGGCGGTGGAGCTAAGTTGTTTGATAAAAATTCTTTTAACTTTGAAAGTTCTAATAATTTCAAGGACATAATTTTTTATGATGAAACAGATAAAGAGATTTGCAAATCAGGTCTAGAGTATGCTTTAATACACAACTTAGAAAAGGAAAATTTCGTCAAAAATAACAAAAATAAAGGAATTTTTGAGAAATTTTTCAATCTTTTTCAAAAAATATAGTTGTATTTTGTTGTAATAATACTTGTATGTCTAATTAATCAATCATTCATTATAAATTGTGAGTGTCTTTATTAACTCAAAAAACTTTAAGTAAAAAATTCTCAGTCAGTGGAATAGGTGTTCATACTGGTGCTAAAGTTAACATGAACGTTTTACCTGCTTCAGCAAATACAGGTATAGTTTTCAAGAGAATCGATTTAAAAAATAACAACTTAATTATACCTAATTACAATAATGTAATGGATGTAACACTTTGCACTACGGTATCAAACCAACATGATGTAAAAGTTTCAACTATTGAGCATTTGATGGGAGCGTTTTATGGCTTGGGAGTTGATAATGCTATTGTTGAATTAGATTCACAAGAAGTTCCTATAATCGATGGTTCAGCAAAAAAATTTGTAGAACTAATTTTAAAAGCTGGTTTTAGAAATTATGATGATCCTATCAAGTTAATAAAAATTGAAAATAAAGTAGAATTTAAAGAGGGAAACAAATCAATTTCAATTGATAAATCAAATGTTACTTCAGAAATTGATTTTGAAATAAAATATGAAAATCCAACTATACAAACTCAAAGAAATAAAGTTAGTTTATTTGAGGATGATCTTAATGATATTTTTAACTCAAGAACTTTTTGCCTTTATGAAGATTTAAAAAAATTAGAGGAACTTGGACTAGGCAAAGGTGGCAGTTTAGATAATGCAGTTGTTGTAAAAGATAATACTATTTTAAATAAAGAGGGACTTAGAAATAATTTAGAGTTTGTTAATCATAAAATTCTTGATTGTATGGGTGATCTTTATTTGTCTGGTTATAGAATAATTGGATCAGTAAAATGTTCTCAAGGAGGACATAGCCTAACAAATAAATTATTGAGAAAATTATTCGAAGATAAAAAAAATTATTCTTTAATTGAAATTAAAGGAAAAAGCCTTCCACATTCGTTTGCAAACAGAAGTCAATTAAGATCTATTGCTTAATAATTAGAAATTTTCATAAATTCTGCTAAATTTTTGAATGTCTTTATTTTATAAAATTATAATTTTAATATTTTTTCTAAACCTTAATTCTTGTACGAAAAAAGATGAAAAAATTTCAATAGTAGAGGAAAAGAGTTTAGAGACACAAATGATAGATGCTTATAACGCAGGACTAGAGGAACTGGAAAAAAATGATGTAATTTATGCAGCAAGGAAATTTAATGAAGCAGAACTTCTTTACCCCCAATCTATCTGGGCACCAAGAGCAGCATTAATGGCTGCCTATGCTTATTTTTCTCAACTATATTATGATGACACAATATTAGAATTAGAAAAATTTCTGCAAAAATATAAAAATCATCCTAGAAGAGATTATGCTTACTATCTGTTGGCTTTGAGTCATTACAATTTAATAGTTGATGAAACTAAAGATTTAGAAGAAATACTTAAAGCTGAAGAGTATTTTAAAATTATAATTGAAAGTTATCCTAATACAGAATTTGCAATAGATTCGGAATTTAAACTTGAACTTATACAAGAAATACTTGCTTCAAAAGAAATGTACCTCGCAAGATATTATGTAGATAGAGAAAAATGGATACCTGCAATTAATAGGTTTAAAACAGTAATTGATGATTATGAAACTACCATATACGTAGAGGAGGCTCTTCATAGATTAGTTGAATTACATTATAAGTTAGGTTTAGTTGATGAGTCTAAGAAATATGCTTCTTTATTAGGATATAATTACCAATCGAGTGAATGGTACGAGGAAAGTTACAAAATTTTAAATAAGAATTATGTTAAAACAGCAAAAAAAGGAAATTCAGAAAAAGAGCAATCAATATTGCAAAAATTTAAAGATCTACTTAAATAAGTTGATCAAATGAATAAAGAAGTTGAAAAAAAATATAAAAGAAAGGTTAAAGAATTCCAAAAACATAACAAATTATATTATGACAAAAGTACCCCAGTTATTTCTGACAGAGAATTTGATAAACTTAAAGCTGATATAATAAATTTAGAAAAAAAATATTCTTTTCTTAGCAGTGCAAATTCTCCAACTAAATCCATAGGTTTTAAACCATCAAAAAATTTTGAGAAGTTTAAGCATAAGGTACAGATGTTATCTTTATCTAACGCGTTTGAAAAAGAGGATTTAATTAATTTTGAAAAAAAAATCTTAAATTATTTAAATGAAAAAATTGCATTAGAATATAGTGTTGAACCAAAAGTTGATGGTATTTCAGCATCTTTGACTTATTTAAATGGTAATTTAACCTATGGCGTTTCTCGGGGTGATGGAAGTGAAGGTGAGTTAATAACAAACAATTTAAAAACCATCAGAGATATCCCACATAAAATTTTAAAAAAAAATATTCCGAAGGAGATAGAAATAAGAGGGGAGGTTTTTATTGAAAAAAAAGATTTTGAAAAAATAAAAGATAACTTTGCAAATCCTCGAAACGCAGCATCAGGATCACTAAGACAAAAAGATCCTAAAGTAACATCTAAGATTCCACTGAAATTTATTGCTTATACGTTTGGATTTACTAGCGAAAATAAATTTAAGAATCAGTCTGAATTTTTGAATGAGTTAAAGTCCTGGGGTTTTTTGACAAGCGATTATAATAAAGTAATAAAAGGTATTGATGAGCTATTTACATTTCATGAGCAATTTGAAAAGAAAAGATTTGATTTAAATTATGATATTGATGGATTGGTTTATAAAGTAAACAGTTTGCAATTACAAAAAAGATTAGGATTTACCTCAAATGCACCTAGATGGGCAATAGCACATAAATTCTCTGCAGATCATGCGTATTCTGAAATTTTAAACATTGATATCCAAGTTGGACGAACAGGAGCCCTAACGCCTGTTGCAAAAGTCAAACCAGTAAATATTGGAGGTGTAGTGGTATCAAATGCAACCTTGCACAATGAAGATGAAATTTTAAGAAAAGACATAAGAATTGGTGATACAGTAAAAATCGAAAGAGCAGGAGATGTAATTCCACATGTTTTAGAAGTAGATATAAAAAAAAGAGATGGCAAATCGGAAAAATTTAATTTTCCAAAAAAATGTCCTTGTGGTTTCGAGACTATAAAAGAGTTTAATAAGATTACAAAAAAGTATGATGCTGTGAGACGTTGTCCAGATAAAGGATTTGAATGTGAAAAAATTGCAGTGGAAAAAATAAAACATTTTATATCAAAAGATGCAATGAATATTGATGGCTTAGGAAAAAAAGTAGTAGAAAAATTTTGGGATTTAAAATTTATAAAATTTCCTCAAGATATCTATAATTTAGATTACCAGAAAATTTCTTCTCTTGATGGATGGGGATCACAATCAGCTTCAAATCTTAAATTTTCAATTGAAAATTCAAAAAAAGTTACACTAGATAAATTTATATTTTCATTAGGAATAAGACATATTGGAATAGAAAATGCAAAAATAATTGCTGATTTTACAAATAATATAAAAAGTTTTTTAAATTTTTTTAAAAAAGATAAAATTAAAGAACTCATTAACATTGATGGAATAGGAGAAACTCAAGTTAAATCTTTAGAAAAATTCTTTCAAAATAAAACAAATATTAAAGTTGTAGAAAAATTAAGTGAGATACTGAATGTTAAAGAAAGAGAAGTTAAGAGCAAAGGTAAATTAAAAAATGTTTCTTTCATGTTTACTGGTAAACTTCAAAACATTAGTCGTGCAGAGGCTAAAAGTTTAATTGAGGAAAATGCTGGTAGTATTGTTAGCAGTGTAACGAAGAAATTAGATTACTTAGTTACTGGTGAAAAACCAACTAATAGAAAAGTAGAGCAGGCTAAAAATTTGGGGATTAAAATACTTACACAAAAAGAGTGGTCTGATTTATTTAATTAGTTTTGCAAGCCATTTTCTTTCTTTATTATTGAGATATGCTGATATTTTCGAGTAAGTTTCCAAGTGGTAAGAAAAAATATAATCTTTTTCAATTTTTGTTAGCAAATTTGCATCTATCAAATCTTTTTCAAGAGGAGCAAAAGTTAAGTTTTTGAAAAAAAGATTTTTATTCTTTTCATCTATAAAGACTAAATTTTCAATTCTTATTCCAAGCTTGTTTTCCAAATAAATACCTGGCTCATTGCTAACAATCATACCTTTTTTGAGTTTTATAAAGTTGTTTTTAGATATACTTTGTGGACCTTCGTGCACATTCATAAAAAACCCAACTCCGTGCCCAGTTCCATGTCTATAGTCTAAATTTACAGAGTTAAGACTTTTTCTAGCAAGTTTATCTATATTATTTCCATTTTTAAATTTATCTATTTTTGACATTGCGACTGCTATGTGACCTTTCAAAACCCTTGTATAAAGCTCTTTAGTTTTCTTACTAGGATCATTAAATGAAATTGTTCTTGTAATATCAGTTGTACCCCATTTGTATTGTCCACCTGAATCTACTAATAAAAGATGATCTTTATTAAGTTTACGGTTTGATTTTTTATTGGATCTATAGTGAATTATTGCACCGTTTGGTCCTGACCCTGCAATTGTATTAAAGCTTGGAAATAAATAATTTTTACTTTGCTTTCTGAAACTTTCCAATTTTTTTTCAACTTTAATCTCATCCAATTTTTTAATTTTTGAATTCTTTATCC
>CACCLG010000023.1 GCA_902546765.1 uncultured Pelagibacteraceae bacterium
TAAACACTTGCAAGTTCAATAATTGTTGGCCAAGCTTTTAATATATATTGCATTGAACCCTCTACTCTACCGAAGGCTCTTATTATTTGTTGCATTACCCCAAGTGTAACCACACCAGCTACTATAGCAGGTGCTAAAAAAACATATGCTGACAAAACGTTAGCTTGTAAATAGGCTATTCTTCCAATATTAAAATATAAATATCTAATATAGCTCAAATAATGAATGCTTCTTACATCATCAAATAATTCCTCAATAGTTTTAGGTCGTATAGCTCCATCATCTTCGGCAATTACAAGTATTTTTCTGTAAGCCGCCTCCTTCTTTTGAAGATCATACTCAACACCGACTAATCTTAAAATCAAACCAAGTAGAATCAGAAAAATTGTTCCTCCAACTGACCATATTAATGCACCTACTATTAAGCCATAATCCCAATCTCCAAAAAAAAATATCGGTATCCCAATACTTAATCCAAATAATATTGGTGTAAATTGAACTAACACCATAATTGCCTCAATAAGACTAGTTCCCAAAGTTTCCATTATTCGTGTGAACTTAATAGTATCTTCTTGAACACGTTGGGATGCTCCTTCTATCAATCGTGCTTTTTCATATACACTGTGATACCATTCAACCATAGCTGTTCTCCATCTAAATAAATAGTGAGCTGTAAAGAAACTTATTATTACACCAAGAGATACAGCCATTGCTGCTAATTTTATAAATGAAAATAAACTCATCCAATATTCACTTATTGTGATTGAATTTGGAGCAGCCAAGGCCTTTTGTATCATATCGTAAAATTCTCCAAACCACTCATTAATTTTCACATCAAGTTTTACTTGAACCCAAAGAGAGGATAAAATAATAGCTGAACCTATCCATGACCAAATAAACCAATTTTTCTGTGTGAAGAATCTGAACATTTAATTATTTAGTAAAATTATCAGCATAAGATTTTTTAATTATTTTTCTTATCTTTGGTTCTAAAATTTCAAAAATGATCTTATTCTTTTTTGCATATTCAATTGCTAATTCTTTAGTTGAAAATTCTAGTTTTAGTTCTGAGTTTGTGTCAGTTGAACTCTCCCAGCCCATGAGTGGATTTATTCCAGGTTTTTCTGTTATAAATTCAATAATCCATTTATCGAATTTTTTGATACCTGATTGCATGGCCGTTTTTGAGGGTTTATATATTTTTGCTTTTTTCATAAAAATGGTCGGAGTGGCAGGATTCGAACCTGCGACCCTCTGGTCCCAAACCAGATGCGCTACCAGGCTGCGCTACACTCCGAATGCAGTACTAATACAGTAGAATAATTAAATTTCAAAGTATATTAATGTCGATTATTAATAAAAACTATTTATTTATTATATATTCTAACTTTTATGATTATAAGTTGCCCTGAATGCAATAAGAGATTTAACATTGATCAAAATCTTATTCCCGAGGATGGAAGGTTGTTACAATGTAGTAATTGTATGCACAAATGGCATTTCATAATTAAAAAAAATGAAGAGATAATTGAAGAACCACTTAAATCAGAGGAAGTAATTATAGTAGATAAAAATCAGGAACAAAAAATTAATCTATCTCAAGAATTTATACCTATTGAAGACGAAACTATTGAAAAAGAATTAAAAAAAGAACAAAAAGTAATAAATAAAGAAAAAAAAAAAGAGCAAAAACGAAAAAAAAAAGACAAGCCAATAAAACTAATAAATATGATTATTGTTATAATTATTTCTGTGGCAGCAATAATTATTATTATAGATACTTTTAGGATTGAATTATCTAAATATATACCTTTTTTAAATTCAATGCTTGATAACTTTTATACAATTATTGCTGACATAAACTCATTTATTAAAGATTTAATACGATAATGATAAATAATATAACTAAACCATTTAAGTGGTTTTTTAAATTGGAAGCAGCTAGTGGCTTAGTATTATTATTTAGCGCTATAATAGCTTTAGTAATTAGTAATTCTGAATTATCAAATCTATATTTTAACACTTTAGAAAAGTATTTGTTTATAGGTATAAACAACTTTGGCATTAAGCTATCTGTTTTACATTGGATAAATGATGCTTTGATGGCAATATTCTTCTTTTTTGTAACTTTAGAAATTAAAAGAGAATTTTTACAGGGCGAACTATCAAATATTAAGCAAGCTATGCTCCCTATAATTGGAGCTGTAGGTGGAATGTTGGTACCTGCACTTTTTTATATATTTATAAATTATGGAAATTCGGAAACAATTGTTGGGTGGGCAATACCATCTGCTACAGATATTGCATTTTCACTTGGTGTTTTATCTTTACTAGGCTCAAGGGTGCCAATATCTCTAAAAGTTTTTTTAACAGCTCTTGCAATAATTGATGACTTAGGTGCAATTGTAATAATTGCCTTGTTTTATTCTGGAGATTTAAGCATAAAATATTTATCTTTAATGCTTATAGCATTTATTATTTTACTTACTTTAAATAAATTTAATGTTAAAAAATTCTTACCTTACTTAATTGTAGGTTTATTTCTGTGGGAGTTTACTCATCAATCTGGAATCCATGCTACTATAGCCGGTGTTTTGTTAGCTTGCACAATACCTCATAGAAAAAAAGAGAAAGATTTTTCACTTTTGATTAAATTAGAGCATGCAATTAGCCCATATGTTGCATTTGGTATTATGCCACTTTTTGCGTTTGCAAATGCTGGAGTATCACTTGAAGGTTTAACATTTGCTTCCCTTTTAAATAAAGTGCCTCTTGGTATCTTATTAGGTTTATTTGTAGGAAAACAATTAGGTGTTTTTGTATTTTCCTACATCTCGATTAAACTTAAATTTGCACAAATGCCAACTAATTCAAATTGGATTAATTTTTATGCAGTTGGAGTGTTAACAGGTATTGGTTTTACTATGAGTTTATTTGTCGGGAATCTAGCTTTTGTAGATAGTATGCAATATATGGATGGTGTAAAAATTGGGGTCTTGTCAGGTTCATTGCTTTCGACTGTTTTTGGATATTTGTTACTACTTTTATTTTCAAAAAATAAATGAAAAAAAAAGTAAATATTAAGTTATTTATAATAATAATATTAATAAGTATGTTTAATTTAAAAAGTGTATTTGCAAAATATGATAAAGTATTTTTTGACTTTAAATTAAAGTCGATTTCAGGTGATGAAATAAATTTATCTGATTATAAAGGTAAAACCGTTCTTCTAGTCAATGTAGCTAGCAGATGTGGTTTTACAAAACAATATGATGATTTACAAAAAATCTGGGATACTTATAAAAATAAGGATTTTGTAGTCATAGGAATGCCTTCAAATCAATTTGGCTCACAAGAACCAGGCACAAATGAAGAAATTAAAGAATTTTGTGAAGTTAATTTTAATATAACTTTTCCAATGACTGCAAAAACTGACGTCAAAGGGGATAATGCACATGAAATTTATAAATGGGCATTTAAAAATCATGGAAAATCAACTATTCCAAAATGGAATTTTCATAAAATACTTATAAATTCAAATGGTAAAATTGAAGATACATTTATGTCTTTTACAAGACCGACGTCAAAAAAAATAATAAATAGTATTGAGAATTTACTTAATTAAAAAAGCCTTATTAAATTAGGTTCTTTAATTATATTTGAACCACTTTTTAACATTTTTATACATTTGTTTGAATTTATCTCTTTACATTTATGAGTGATAATTATGATTGAAGCAGTTTTTCTTTTATTATCTGGAATTTGTATAAGTCTTTGAATAGAAATATTATTTTTAGCTAATATATTTGTAATTGATGAAAGTACACCTGGTTTATCTTTTACCTCAACTCTTAGATATAAAGAATTTTCATACGAATTATAGTTATAACTATATGATATATTTCTTTTATTATTTGATATACCAAATGGAAACTTAATATTACCTCTTAAAATTGATAATAAATCAGACATTAATGCTGATGTGGTTGGTCCAGGTCCTGCCCCCTCACCTTGCATCACGCTTTCACCAACAGGTTTACCTTCTAGAATAACAGCATTCATAACACCAGCTACATTTCCAATATAAGACTCTCTTGAAACTAAACATGGATGGACACGTTCAAAAATTTTATTGTTAATTATCTCTGTAATACCTAATAGTTTAATTCTTAAATTTAATTTTTCAACAATATCGAAATCAGTAGTTTCAATTTTTTCAATTCCTTCCATCAAACTTTGTGATGTTGAAATTTTACAGTTAAAAGCTAAGGCAGATAAGATTTTAACTTTTGCTAGTGCATCGTAACCGTTAAGGTCAAGTTTTGGATTCCCAGGTTCAGCGTAACCTAATTTTTGAGCATTTTTTAAAACATTTTTAAAACTATCTTTTGTTTTCTCCATTTGAGATAGTATATAATTACATGTTCCATTTAATATTCCATAAACCTTTGTAATTTTATTTGTTGCTAATCCCTCTTTAATAGTTCTGACAATTGGTATGCCACCAGCAACAGCAGCCTCAAACTCGAGATTAACTTTATTTTTTTCAGCCAAAAAAGATAAATAATCACCATGTTTAGAAATTAATGCCTTATTAGGTGTTATCACATGTATTTTATTTTTAAGAGCATTTTCTACAACTTTTTTTGATAATCCGTCCGCAAAACCTATTGCTTCTATTAAAACATCCACTTTTTTTTGTTTAATTACATCTAATGGATTTTGATAAAAAATTTTTTTATTAATTTTGAACTTTCGTTTCTTATTTTTATTTTTAGCAGATATAGCAACTATATGTATTTTTTTACCAGTTTTAGTCTCTATATCTTTTTTCTTAGTTATAAGTTCATTGTAAAAATAATTACCAATTTGCCCTAAACCAACAATTGCAATATTAACTTGCCTCATAACATTATTCCATTAATTTTGGATATTCACTTTTTTTACCATAGATAATTACATTATTTTTAAATTCATCAAATGTTAAATTTTCATCAAAACTTAATGAAGATAGCTCTGTGTCAATTGATATCCCTTTTTTGTTCTCCCAAATACCTGTTTTTGTATCAATAGAACAGTTAGAAACAAAAATTAAAATAATTATTAATTTTAGTGTTCTAAACATTTATTGCCTCATCTTCTTTAAATCCATAATAGATGTTCATACTTTGCACGGCCTGACCGCCACCCCCTTTTATAAGATTATCTATTGCAGATAATATTATTAATTTATTTTTATTCTTACTATTACAAATAGATATCAAACAATTATTAGTATTTATAACCTCATTTGTGCTTAACGAAGAATTAATTTTTTTAATTTTAACAAATTTACTTTTTTTATAAAATTTAGTTAGGTATCGATGTATTTTTTTTGCATCTATATTTTTTTTTAAATCAACATTAATAGTTGTAATAATTCCTCTAAACATTGGTGATAGATGAGGAGTAAAATCAAAATAATTTTTTTTTTTTGTATATAAATCTAATTCTTGTTGAATTTCTGAGTTGTGTCTATGATTTGCAATTCCATAAGCGCTAAGAGACTCATAAAGATTTTTATTTTTGTATTTTTTATGAACATTACGTCCAGCTCCTGAATAACCAGATTTAGAATCTATCACTATGTTTTTATTCGAAATAAAATTTTTTTGAATTAAAGGTGCCAAAGGCAATAAAATGGAAGTAGGATAACATCCAGGTGAGGATATTACTTTTTGATTTTTGAACTGATTTTTTTTTAATTCTGGCAATGAAT
>CACCLG010000024.1 GCA_902546765.1 uncultured Pelagibacteraceae bacterium
GGGGCGTTAATTTTATTTTTTAAAAGAAGTTGATTCATTGCGTCATATATTAATAAATTTATTTTTGGATCCTTTTTACTATGCACGATGACTGATTTGTTTGAGCGATAAAAGGATCTAAAGGATGCGTCTCCTGACAATTTTTTATAATGATTTAAATTCATCAAATATTTTTAATTTTTTATAACCTGATATTGTTAAATACCTTGAGTTAAAATTTTCTCCATACTCAAAATTTATATCAATTGTGTTACTTGGCTTATGTTCACCTAATATTTCTGGCCATTCAATTAATACAATTTTATCGGAAATATCTTCAAAAATATTCAAACTCAAAATATCTTTTTCACTCTTCAGTCTATAAAGGTCGTAATGATGTATATCAAATTTGTTTAATTTATATTGATTCATCAAACTGAAGGTAGGGCTTGTTATTTCTGAAATATTTTTTTTGTCTATTTTCTCAAGACTATTTACCAAGGATTTAATAAAGGTTGTTTTGCCTACACCAATCTCTCCATAAAATAAAATAATATTACCTTTAAAAATATTTTTTGCAAAAATATCTGCGATTTTTTTGGTGTTTTCTAATTTAGAAATATTTAACTTGCTACTTTTAGTAGCGATACGCATCAGGCTTGTATGGTCCTTCTGTAGTTACACTTATATATTGAGCTTGATCTTCAGATAACTTAGTTAATTTAGCCCCAACCTTTTCTAAGTGAAGTCTTGCAACTTTTTCATCTAAATGTTTTGGTAAAACATATACTTTCTTTTCATACTTATCTGAATTATTCCAAAGTTCAATTTGAGCAGTTACCTGATTTGTAAATGATGCACTCATCACAAAACTAGGGTGTCCTGTTGCACAACCAAGATTTACTAGTCTTCCTTCTGCAAGTAAAATTATTCTTTTATTGCTAGGTAAAGTAATTTCATGAACTTGTGGTTTGATTTCATCCCACTTATAATTTTTTAGTGCTTCAACTTGAATTTCATTATCAAAATGTCCAATGTTGCAAAGTATAGCTCTATCTTTCATATCTCTCATGTGATCAGCTGTAACTACATCTTTGTTTCCAGTAGCTGTTACAACAATATCAGCTTCTTTGATCATATCATCCATTAACACTACTTCATAACCTTCCATTGCAGCTTGGAGTGCACATATAGGATCAGTTTCGGTAACCATAACTCTTGCACCACTTTGACGAAGTGATGCAGCACTTCCTTTTCCAACGTCACCAAAACCTGCTACGATAGCAACTTTTCCTGACATCATTACGTCAGTTGCTCTTTTTATTCCATCAACTAAACTTTCTCTACAACCATAAAGGTTATCAAATTTTGATTTTGTAACAGAATCGTTCACGTTTATTGCAGGTACAAGTAAGGTTCCCTCGCTTTCCATTTTTTTCAAAGCTAAAACTCCAGTTGTAGTTTCTTCTGACAAACCTTTTATATCTTTTAATAAATCTTTATAATCTTTGTGCATCAAGGCTGTAAGATCTCCACCATCATCAAGTATCATATTTGGTTTCCAACCTTCTTTTCCTTCAATAGTTTGTTTGACACACCACCAATATTCTTCCTCTGTTTCACCTTTCCATGCAAAAACAGGTATTCCAGCTTTTGCAATTGCAGCAGCTGCGTGATCTTGGGTAGAAAAAATATTACACGAAGACCATCTTACTTCAGCTCCAAGCTCAACTAGTGTTTCAATTAATACCGCTGTTTGAATTGTCATATGTAAACAGCCAACAATTTTTGCACCTTTTAAAGGTTCTTTGCCTTTATACTCTGCTCTTAATGCCATTAAGCCTGGCATTTCTGTTTCTGCTAATGAAATTTCTTTTCTACCAAATTCTGCTTCGGATATATCTTTTACTTTAAAATCTTCCATAAGATGTGGCTTTTAACAATTTAACAAAATTAATCAACAAAGATTTAAGCTTTTGGGAAATTTATTTCAATTCTGGCACCTTTATCTTCATTATTAGATGCGGTGATTTCGCCCCCATGTATCTCTACTAGATTTTTTACTATATTTAGTCCTAAACCTGAATGCTCACCAAATTTCTCAGGTCTATTGCTATAAAATCTATTGAAGATTTTATTTGTATCGTTTTCATTGAAACCAACTCCTTCGTCTGAAACTATTAATGTAATTTTATCCTCATCTTTTTTTGCTAACTCAACATCTATTGCTTGATTTTTCTCGCTGAATGAAATCGAATTTTCTAATAAGTTTGCAATAATTTGTTCAATTCGATTTTCTATAGCAAGAATTTCATAATTATTTTGGCCATTTGTCTTAAAATTAATTGCTATAGATTTTTTAGTGTCATAAACACTATTAAAATCATCAACGACTGATTTTACTACCTCAGCTAAGTTGATTTTTTTCATCTTTTCAGAGGAAATTGCAGCCTCATCTCTCAACATTTGTGAATAATCTGTAATTAATCTCTCAATCCTTTCAACATCATGAGAAACAATTTTTACTAACTTATGTCTTTGTGATTTATCCTCAGTCTCAGATATAATTTCTGATGCACTCTTTAAAGATGCCAGCGGATTTCTTATTTCATGCAACAAGTCTGTTGAATAATTTTCTGCTGTTGTAATTCTTTGATGTAACTCATCAGTCATTTCTCCCAATGATTTTGATAAAGTTCCAATTTCATCATTTCTATTCTGAATTGATTTTATGTTTGTCTCTTGACTACTTTTCTCTTTTATTAAATTTGTATAAATAACCAAATTTTTTATTGGCTTTAAAAAATATCTATTCATAACAAATGAAAAAATTATAATTACTATACCAACTAAAATTGCTGTTCTAACTATAAACACTTTACGCTCGTTAATTACAGCTTTTACATCATTTGCGTTTTCTGTAACTGCAATAAAACCAACTTCTCTATTATCTATTATGACATTTTTTAAAGTTGTTAGCAAAAATTGATCATAACTATCAGAAGTAAATGTAAAGGGTTGTCCATAATTTTTTGAACTTTTATAAATGTTTAATTTTTCCAAAATTTTAACTTTTTTTTTTAAATTTTCTTCTTTTTTTTCAGGTTTATTGTTTTGTTCGTTTTCATTGAGGTTATTCATTTCAACTATGTCTAATCTTTGGGAAAAAGCTCGTGGGTCCAGATCAAGAGTGTCGGTATCCCCTATTAGATTGAAATTCAGATCAAAAAACTGAACTCTATCTAAACTTTGAAACAAAAACCTAGTAGAAAAAAGAAAACTTTTTACCTCTTCCTCATTAAATTGAACTTGTAATCTATTCAAATTTTCAATTGTATTGTCTAGCGTATTAATATGATTTATACTCTTAGTTTTTATTAATGTAGGTTGAATTCTGTTAAGGTAAATTAATGTGAGTAAACCAATAATCAAAAATACCAAAAAATTAATGAATAGAAATTTTTTTAGTATTGATAAATTTTTAAGAAAACGACTCAACATTATTTAACATTCCAACGATATCCACTTCCGTATCTAGTTTCAATCGCTGAAAAGTCAGGATCTATCCTCTTAAATTTTTTTCTTATTCTTTTTACATGGCTGTCTATTGTTCTATCTTCAATGTCAGTATCTTCTCTATATGCAACATCCATTAATTGAGATCTTTCTTTGATTATACCAGGTCTTTTTGAAAGTTCTTTCACTATTAAAAATTCTGTTGTTGTTAATTTATCTGGTAGTTCTTTTCCATCCCACTCGCACTCTAATTGTGAGGGGTCTAATTTTAATTTACCGTGAGAAATAATATTTTTATTTTCTTCAATTTTATTATCTTTTTTTCTAAGTTGTACTCTAATTCTCTCAATAAGAACTTTCGTAGAAAATCCACCAGATTTTTTTACGAAATCATCGGCCCCAAGTTTCAATCCAAGCAGTTCATCAACTTCTTCATCCTTTGAAGTTAAAAAGATTACAGGCATTGAAGTTTTTTTTCTTAATTTTTTTAACAACTCTTCTCCATCCATTCTTGGCATTTTAATGTCTATAACTGCAAGATCAGGTGGCGTTCTTGACAAACCTATTAGGGCACTTTCTCCATCTAAATATGTTTGAATTTGAAATCCTTCTTTCTCAAGCGCAATACTTAAAGTAGTTAAGATATTTCTATCATCATCGACTAGTGCAATTGTTTGTTTCATTATTTACTTATAAAAATACTAAAATGTTTAAATTTGGGCAATTAAATGTTTCTAATGTAATTGTCCCCAATTATCACCAGAATTTATGTCTACTAATAAAGGTATTGAGAATGAGTGCAGGTTACTATCTTTTACACTTGTCATTATTTTTTTTATAATTTTTGAACTATTAATTAGATTTTTTTCTTCTACTTCAAATATTAACTCATCATGAATTTGCAAAAGCATTTTTAGGTTATTATTTTTTTTATCTTTAATCTCATCATCTAATCTAATCATTGCCATCCTCATTATTTCTGATGCTGAACCTTGAATTGGCGCATTTATTGCTGCTCTTTCTTGAAAATTTCTTACGTTAAAGTTTTTATCGTTAATACCGGTAATGTGTGTTTTTCTTCCAAAAATATTGTTTACATATCCACTTTTTCTACAAAACTTTATTGTTTCAGACATATATTCTTTTATCTCAGGGAATTTTAAAAAATAAGAGTTAAGAAATTCCTCAGCCTCAACGTTTGAAACATTAATTTGTTTTGCAAGACCATATTGCGATATTCCATAAATTATCCCAAAATTAATAGCTTTAGCTTTTCTTCTCATATCTGGGTCAACCTTTTTAATTTCAGTGCCAAATACTTGGCTTGCTGTAAGAGAGTGAATATCATCATTATTATTAAATGCTTTTTTTTAACTCTTTCACATCTGCTAGATCTGCTAAGATTCTCATTTCTATTTGATTGTAATCAGCAGAAATAAGTTTTTTGTTTTTTTCAGCAATAAATGCTCTTCTTATATCTTTGCCTTCTTCAGTTTTAATTGGAATGTTTTGCAAATTTGGATCACTTGATGCCAGTCTTCCAGTTGTTGTAGCAGCTAAAAGGAAAGATGTATGAATTCTGCTTGTATTTTTATTTATGTGTTCAGGAAGAGTATCTGAATAAGTGTTTTTAAGTTTACTAGTTTGTCTCCATTCAAGAACTAATTTAGGAAAGTCATAGCCCTTAAACGCTAGATCTTCTAATACAGAAGCACTAGTTGCAAA
>CACCLG010000025.1 GCA_902546765.1 uncultured Pelagibacteraceae bacterium
GAGCATGGACATTGGATTATAGGCCTGATTTTAGTGCAAAAGAAACAGGTTTAGACATGTTTATAAATTGGGATAAAGATTTTATTGGAAAAGAAAAAGCCAAATCAGAAAACAGTTCTAGCAAGCTTACTCCATTAATTGTTGAAACAAACGATATTGATGTAACAAATAATGAGGCAGTTATGAATGAAAAAGATAGCATTGGATATGTCACCTCAGGTGGATTTGCTCATTTTGTAAACAAAAGTGTAGCTTTCACTTTCATTGATCAGGAAAAAGTTAAATCAGAAAATAAAATCCAAGTGGAGATTAACGGAGATCTGTTTAATTGTTCTATAATTAAAGAACCACTTTATGATCCAAGTGGACAGAAAATGAGAAGCTAATGGCACAAAAAGACGTCGGTAACAAAGTACCGATTTATAAATTAAAAAAAACAGATGAAGTCATGAAGTACTATGATGAGTGGGGTAAGAATAATAAATACGATCAAGATATGGTTGATTGGAATTATACTGGACCCAAAGAAACCACTGAAGTTTTTATTAAGTTCGAAAAAAATAAAGATGCTAAAATTTATGATGCAGGTTGTGGTACCGGGTTGGTTGGTGTTGAACTTAAAAAATATGGTTTTACAAATTTTTACGGTGCAGACCTTTCAAGAAAATTATTAGATTTAGTCCCAGCTAACCTGTATAAAAAATTGGATCAAGTAGACTTAAACAAAAAAATAGAAGAGGAAGATAATACATACGATGCAGTTCTTTGCGTTGGCACTTTTACTTTTGGTCATGTAAAACCACCTGCACTGGATGAATTTATAAGAATTACAAAACCAGGAGGATACATATGCTTTACAATAAACGAGGGTATTCACGAAGAATACGGATTTGATAAAAAAATAAATGAGTTAAACAATAATAATAAATGGCGTGAGATCGAATTTTTTAAATCTAATTATATTGCAAGCAAAGATGTTAATGCTTGGTTAGGGCTTTATGAAGTCATTTAATTATGTCTGAAATATACAATATCATAGATAAAAAAAAATTAGATGTTGTAACTGAACCTATTTCAAAAGCCCATGGTTTGCCTAATGAGTGTTATACAAATAAAGACTATACCTTAATAGAGAGAAAAAAACTTTTTGAAGATAAATGGGTTGTGATTGGTGTTGCAAGTTCACTTCCAAACATAGGTGACGCCAAACCTTATGATTTGTTAGATTTACCTTTATTAATAGTTAGAAATAAACAAAATAAAATAAAAGTTTTTCACAATATCTGTAGTCATAGAGGAGTAAAACTTGTTCATAAAGAAGGAAAAATTAAAAATGTTATTAGATGCCCTTATCATTCATGGTCATATAATTTTGATGGGGAGCTAATAGCTACACCTCATATTGGTGGAATGAATAAACATACTCACCCACGGTTTAATAAATCAAGAAGTAATCTAAAAGAAATAAGATCTTATATTTGGTTAGATTTAATTATGGTTAATATTAGCAATAATGAAATGCCTTTTGATAAATACATAAAACCTTTAAGTGATCGATGGAGTAAATTTTGGAAAAATTTTGATAGAGATATGATTAAACATTCAAATGATTATGGATATTTTAAATTAGAAGCTAAGTGTAATTGGAAGTTTGCAATTGAAAATTACTGTGAAAGTTATCATCTGCCCTGGGTTCACCCTGGTTTAAATTCTTATTCTAAAATTGAGGATCATTACCACATACAAGGGCTACCAAATCGTTTTGCAGGTCAAGGAACTGTTGTTTATAATCCAAGACTTAAAGGAAAAGAGAAATTTCCATGTTTTCCAAATTGGCCAAAAAATAAGGAAAATATAGCAGAATACGTTGCATTATTCCCAAATGTTATGCTTGGCATTCATAAAGATCATTTTTATGCATATTGGTTAGAGCCAAAAAGTAACGATTTAACTTTGGAGCATATGGAAATATATTATGTAGGTGATGGTGCAGCAAATTCAAAAAAATATAAATCTTTGAGAAAACAAAATTTTAAACTTTGGGAGCACATACAAAAAGAGGATGTTGATATTATACAGGGAATGCAAATAGGCAGAAATTCCAGTGTTTATAACGGAGGAAATTTTTCTCCTGTGATGGATAACCCTACACATCATTTCCACAAATGGGTCGCAACAAATATAGCTCAATGAAATTTAGTAGAAAAATAAATCCAGAATATAAAACTTTTACAAACTTTCTCTCTAAAAAAAGAATTAGGGAAGATGAAATTGACTTTGATAAATTAAGATCTTATCGTTTAGAAAGAGTAAAAAAAGAATTAGAAAAAAATAATTTAGAAGCTTGTATTCTCTTTGACCCAGTCAATGTCCGTTATGCATTGGACACTGTAAATATGAGTGTTTTCAACATGCACAATCTTTCTAGATATTGTTTTATTCCAGTGGATGGACCAACAATACTTTATGAATATTTTAATTGTGAAAAATTATCCGAGCATTTAAATTTAATTGATGAAATTAGACCTGCAATAACTTGGGATTATTTCGCCCATGGAGATCAAGCTAGTTTACAATTAAAAAAATGGATCACAGAGATTAAAGATCTTTCAAATAAGTTTTTTAAATCAAAAAAAATCGCAATCGACGTTTTAAATGGCCCAGCGGTTACTGAATTAAATAAGTGTGGAATAGAGGTAGTGGATGCAAAATCAATATTGGAGCAAGCAAGAGTTATTAAATCATCTGAGGAATTAAAATGTATGAGGGCAGCAATAGAAGTTGCAGAAATTGGTGTAAGTAAAATGAGAGAAGAGCTTAAAGCAGGTATGACTGAGGACGAGTTATGGTCAATACTTCATAAAACAAACATAGAAAATGGTGGCGAATGGATTGAGTGTAGAATTTTATCATCAGGTGAAAGAACAAATCCGTGGATGCAAGAAAGCAGTAATAAAATAATTCAACAAGGAGAAATTGTTTCTTTTGACACAGATATGGTTGGTCCTTATGGATATTGCGCAGACATATCTAGAACATTTGTATGCGGAAACGATTTTAATAATAATCAAAAAATGCTTTATTCTATGTCTTTAGAACAAATTAATCATAATTCTAATTTAATAAAAGCGGATATGTCTTTCAAAGAGTTTACAGAAAAATCATGGAAATTACCCGAGGAATATTACGGCAATAGATATTCGGTTATGGTTCATGGAATAGGATTGTGTGATGAATGGCCTTCAATAAGGTATCCAACTGATGGTGGAGATAAAAGTGGTAGATTTCTTAAAAATATGACCATTACTGTTGAAAGTTACATCGGAAAAGTTGGAGGGAAAGAGGGTGTTAAGCTTGAACAGCAGTATTTAGTTGGAGAGAATGGACTTGAATTAATGTCTCATCATCCTTTAGAAGATATTTAATAATCAAAAAAAATTAAATGAAAATTATATTAGTCATGGGTCTGCCGGGAGCAGGCAAAACAACTCTTGCGAATGAGATGGCCCCTTTATTAGATGCAAAAAGACTTAATGCTGATGAAGTAAGAAAAGCTGCTGATGATTGGGATTTTTCTGAAGAGGGAAGAGTTAGACAAGCAAAAAGAATGGCTGAATTTGCATTAAAACTTAAGTCAGAGGGTAATTTCGTAATAGCCGATTTTGTAGCACCAACACCTGAAGCTAGAAGTTTGTTTCCAGCAGACTTTAGAGTATGGGTAGATACAATTCAAAAAGGCAGATTTGAAGATACAAATCAAATGTTTGTAAAACCAAAAAATTTTGATTTTCATGTCACAACTCAAGATGCAAAAAAATGGGCACCTAAAATAGTAGAGGAGATAAAAAAATGACTTATCAGTGGGATAACAAAAAGCCTACAG
>CACCLG010000026.1 GCA_902546765.1 uncultured Pelagibacteraceae bacterium
TGGAGGGAAATCAATAAATGTGAAACCAGCACCATCAGTAAAGTTTGGTGTCCAGTTAAAGATTATAGTTCCTCTGCCTTCTTTCTCAGCTGCTGATAATTCAGCCCATAGTGCATCTGCACTTCCAGCAAATTTTACCCACCATAGATCTCCTAATCCAAGAGCATCAACTCTTTGAGGGATTAAGTCACCATGCCAAGTTTGTGGTCCTTCTAACATTCTTCCTTTTCCATCTGGTGAATCAGGAGTAGTGAAGTTTTTTGCACAATCTGGATTTTTTAAAGCTGTCCAATCTGGTAATCCTGGGCATAAACCTTTTTCTACAACCCAATTCGGATATCCCATATCCTCAAGCGTTCTAGCTTCATGGTCACCCATATCTATCAAACCACCTTTATCAAGAGCAGTTGTGAATGATTTACCAAATGCAGATTCCCAAACTTCGTGAGATATAGTTACATCACCAATTCTTATAGATTCGTAAACAGCTTGTGAGTCTGCGTTAACGTATTTAACGTTATTACCCATACTTTCAAAAATACCACCAATAACGTAAGCCATAACAATTTGACTTGACCAGTTATGTGTTGGGATTACGATGGGCTTTTTACTATCTGCTGCATTAGATATTCCTGCAAAAGATACTGCTGAAATAACTATCGCTGATAGTAGAGATATTATTTTTCTCATTTGTTCCCCTTTCTTAATATTAAGTAATGAAATTATCCTTAAATTAGGTGATATAGTCAATACGTGTTGATTATAATAAATATATATAAATTTTATGACTACTGTTATTATACTTTATAATTAATAATGCAGTGACAATTAGTTTATGCAAACAAGTCTTAATATAAAAGAACCTGGATTAAATACATTACCACTTGGAGTTGAAAGATATGTAGTTAATGGTGGTGGACTAACAGGTGTTCAGATTCATCCAGATGACGAAATTGAAATTATTAATGATGAAGGAAATCAAATTTGTGAAATTACAGTTTTTAACAAAGATGGAAAATCTGATTTAGGAATTTTAAATCTAAAAGAAAATAAAAATTGTTCTGAAATAAAAAAAATTTTATTTAAGAAGAACGAAACATCTTTACAGGCTCTTTATCAATTAAAAAAAAGAAATCTAGACATAGAAAAATCAAAATCAGCAATTCTATTTAACGAGGATGCAAATGCAGAAGAAATTATAAAATTAAAATCTAAAGACAAATGTTATTGTATATTTTCTGCGCCGGGCAATTCAATGATCGTTCATGAACAAAATCCATCTACTGATTTAACGGTATTGGTTAAAAGAGCTATAAAAAAAAAGGATAAAGAATTCTCATTGATACCTGATCCTGTGTATTATCCTTCTGGAGAAATTGATATTAAAAGAACAACAGCAGATTCTTATCAAGTTAAAGAAGGAGATTATATCCAAGTAATAACACCAACCGGAAGACAATGTTCAGATTTTGTAGCTTTTGATACTGCTAAATTAGATAAAGGACAAGAAAACGGTTTGGATTGGCAAACAACAAGAACCTTCATGGGTCATACTTTTCCTGGTCCTGGTTTATTCTCAAAATTTTATGATGTTGACCATGAACCATTAATTGAGGTGGTAAGAGATACAGTCGGAATTCACGATACATTTAATTTGGCTTGTACATCTAAATACTATGAAGATGCTGGATATTTTGGACATGCTAATTGTTCAGATAATCTTAATGAAAGTATGGAAAAATATGGTGTTCAAAAAAAAAGAGGATGGCATGCAATAAACTTGTTTTTCAATACCTCTGCAGGTGGTCAAAATTCAGTATTATCAGATGAGTCTTTTGCAAGACCTGGTGACTATGTAATATTTAGAGCTCTTAAAGATTTAACATGTGGGACAACAGCATGTCCTAGCGATATCGATAGCTGTAATGGTTGGAATCCAACTGATATTTTTGTTAGAACTTACGACAAAAAAAAGGAATTCACAAAGTCATTTGGATTTAGAATGAAAACAGACTCGGAAAATAAACTTACAAGAAATACTGGATTTTATGAAAGAACTTCAAAGTTAACTAGAAACTATGTTGATGCAAGAGGTTTTTGGTTACCAAATGATTACACAAAACATGGGGTAATAAACGAATACACTGCTTGTAGAGAAAAAGCTGTTGTTATTGATTTATCATCTTTGAGAAAATTTGAAATAATTGGACCTGATGCAGAAGAGTTAATGAATTATACCTTAACACGTAATGTTAAAAAATTATCGGTTGGTCAAATTGTTTACTCAGCAATGTGTTATGAAAATGGAATGATGTTTGATGATGGAACCTTATTAAGATTAAGTGAAACGGGATTTAGATGGATTTGTGGTGATGAGTACGCTGGAGAATGGTTAAAAGAGCAAGCTAAGAAAAAAAATTACAAAGTAATAATTAAAAATTCTACAGACCAAATTAATAATATTTCATTGCAAGGTCCTAAAAGTAGAAAAATTTTGGAAAAATTTATTTTTACGCCACCTACGCAACCAACTATTTCTGAACTTCAATGGTTCAGATTTACTATTTGTAGAGCAGATGATTTAAAAGGAATTCCATTAATTGTTTCAAGAACAGGTTACACGGGAGAATTAGGTTACGAAATCTGGTGTCATCCTGATCATGCACCAGAAGTTTGGGATAAAGTTATGGAAGCTGGAAAAGACGAAGGTTTAATTCCAGCAGGATTTGGTGCATTAGATTTACTTAGAATTGAAGCAGGTTTAATTTTATTTGGAAATGAATTTGATGGCCAGCAAGATCCTTTTGAAGCAGGAATAGGTTTTTCAGTACCATTAAAAACGAAAACAGATGAATTTATTGGTAAAGAAAACTTAATTAAAAGAAAAGAAAATCCTCAAAAAAAATTAGTTGGACTTGAATTAATTGGTAAAGAAAAAGCAAATCATGGCGACTGTGTTCATATTGGAAGAGCACAAGTAGGTATTGTAACAAGTGCTTGTTTATCTCCCACTTTAAATAAAAATATTGCTTTATGTAGAATCGATGTTGGTCACTCCGAAATAGGAACAGATGTTGAAGTTGGTAAAATTGATGGTCACCAAAAAAGAATTCCTGCTAAAATAGTTGGCTTTCCGCATTTTGATCCACAAAAAACTAGAGTTAGATCCTAAATGTCAAAGGCTACAAAAGACTTATTAGAATTCTGGGAGGACCAATTAAAATTATCACATACATCATCTAACTATTTTTTTAGAAAATCACCATCTCATTATCATATGATGTTGCTTGTAATGACTGCTTACAAACTAAACCAAAACCTTTCCGTTGAAGAGCTTAAAACAAAATTATTTAAAACATCTAGACCTAAATCGGCTCTAATTATTACAGAAGCATGTGAAAAAGGTTTTTTCTATCTTGAAAAAACCTCAAAGGATCAAAGAAAGAAACACATAAAACCAAGTCAGCCTTTTATAAATGAGTTTAATGATTATTTAAGGACCCTTAAAAATTTGAGCTTCTAGGCCCTTATTAGATTATACTTTGAAGTTGTATTACTTAATTTATTTATAAAAATTAGATATAAAAAAAATCATATATTTCCTCTATGCAAAAAATAGAGTTTAGTTATGTCATTACCGACAAAAGCAAAAGTAGTTATAATCGGTGGGGGTATCCATGGATTAAGTACTGCTTGGAAATTATCAGAGACATATAAAAATCCAGGTGACGTTGTTGTTCTAGAAAAAAAAGATACAGCC
>CACCLG010000027.1 GCA_902546765.1 uncultured Pelagibacteraceae bacterium
GATTAAGCAAAATTTAAAAGATTATAGATTTGATGAAGCTGCTAGAAATGCTTATCAATTTGTTTGGCATTCTTTTTGTGATTGGTATTTGGAACTATCAAAAACAATATTATATTCAGATGATAAATCTTCTATAGAGGAAGTTAAAAAAGTCTCTGCATATGTTTTTAGGGAGATCCTGATTATCCTACATCCATTTATTCCATTTGTTACAGAAGAAATCTGGCTAAATAATAAATTAGATAAAGATAGTAGTGATTATTTAATGTACGCTAATTGGAGTGAGGAAAAACCGCTAGAAAGCAATGAATATAATGATGTAAGTAATATAATTGAAATTATTACATCAATTAGATCCTTTAAAAATGAGATAGGAGTTAGCCCAGGTTCTTTAATTGATATCTCTTTAGCTAATACAAATTCAAAAACACAAGATTTTTTCAATAAAAATGAAATTGTGTTAAAAAAGTTAGGAAGAATATCTAACATATTGTTAAAAGATCAAAAAAAATCATCTGCAAGCCTAATTATAAAAGGTGAGCTTTATAAAATGTATTTTGAGCAAGATGTAGATATTAAAACTATCAAAGATACACTATTAAAAAAACACTCTAAAATTAAAGATGAAATGGATAAAATAAAAACCAGACTTTCAAATAAAAGTTTTATAGATAGAGCTCCAAAAGATATTGTTGAACAAGAAAAATCTAACTTTAACAACTTAGAAAAAGATGCTAAAAAAATACAACTAACCTTAGAAAATTTATAATGAAAAAATTTAATAAAAAGAAATTACCCAGCAGACACACAACTATAGGGCCTGATAAAGCACCTCAAAGATCATTTTATTATGCAATGGACTTAACAGAGAAAGATGTTGCAAAACCATTTGTTGGTGTTGTTTCAACATGGAACGAAGCAGCTCCTTGTAACATTAATTTAATGAAACAAGCTCAATCGGTTAAAAAGGGTGTTGTTAAATCTGGTGGAACACCGAGAGAATTCTGCACAATTACAGTTACTGATGGAATTGCAATGGGCCACGAAGGTATGAAATCCTCATTAGTATCTAGAGATGTTATAGCAGACTCAACCGAACTAACAGTAAGAGGTCATTGTTATGATGCTTTAGTTGGTTTAGCTGGATGTGACAAGTCACTACCTGGTTTAATGATGTCTATGGTTAGATTAAACATTCCAAGTGTATTCATATATGGAGGATCAATTCTCCCAGGAAGATTTAATGGAAAAGATGTAACTGTGGTTGATGTTTTTGAAGGTGTTGGAAAATATACTTCAAAAAAAATGACTGCTCATGCATTAAGAAAATTAGAATTAAAAGCTTGTCCATCTGCAGGTGCGTGTGGTGGTCAATTTACTGCAAATACAATGGCATGTGTATCAGAAGCGATTGGACTTGCATTACCATATTCAGCTGGAACACCTGCACCTTATAAAGAAAGGGATAAATATGCCGTAGACAGCGGTAAAGCTGTAATGAATTTATTAGCAAAAAATATTAGACCAAGAGATATTGTAACAAGAAAGTCTTTAGAAAACGCTGCAACAATTGTTGCTGCAACCGGTGGATCTACTAATGCTGGATTACATTTACCAGCAATAGCAAATGAAATTGGAATTAAGTTTGATTTGATGGATGTTGCAAAAATTTTTAAAAAAACTCCTTATCTTGCAGATCTAAAACCAGGTGGAAAATATGTTGCAAAAGATATGTGGTTAGCAGGTGGTGTACCAATGTTATTAAAAACTTTATACGATGGTGGTTTTATACACGGTGACTGTATGACAGTTACTGGCAAAACAATGAAAGAAAATTTAAAAAATGTTAAATTTAATCCAAATCAAAAAGTAATGAGAAGTTACAACAATCCAATTACTAAAACTGGTGGTGTCGTTGGTTTAAAAGGTAACTTAGCACCTGAAGGTGGTATTGTTAAAATAGCAGGATTAAAAAAATTACAGTTTACTGGAAGAGCTAGATGTTTTGATAATGAAGAGACAGCTTATAAAGCTGTAAAAAATAGAAAATATAAAGACGGTGACATAATTATAATTAGATACGAAGGACCAAAAGGAGGTCCAGGCATGAGGGAAATGCTTCAAACAACAGCTGCAATTTATGGTCAAGGAAAAGGGGAGACTGTTGCACTGATAACTGATGGACGATTTTCTGGAGCTACTAGAGGATTTTGCATTGGTCATGTGGGTCCTGAAGCTTCAGTAGGTGGCCCAATAGCTCTTTTAAGAAATGGAGATATCATCGATATAGATGCCAAAAAAGGCACTATCAATGTAAGATTAACAAAACAACAGTTAGCATCTAGACGTAAAAAATGGAAACCAAAAAAGATTAATTTTGGAAATGGAACGTTGTGGAAATATGCACAAACAGTTGGACCAGCATACTTAGGAGCACCTACACATCCTGGGGGCAAAAACGAGGTTAAAGTTTACGCGGATATTTAAACATGAAAATTAGACCTGTAATTCTTTGTGGAGGAGCAGGAACAAGACTTTGGCCAAATCAAAAAAATCACCAAGCAAAACAGTTTATTAATTTTGGTAATTGGACTTTATTAGGTAAAACATTAGAAAGAGTAAAAGGCTCAATTTTTGATAATCCAGTAATCAGCACAAATGCAAAATACCTTAAACAAATAAAACAGCATTTAAAAAAACATAAAATCAAAAAATATAAAATTGTTTTAGAACCAGCTAAAAGAAATACAGCTCCAGCTATTTTAAGTACTGCCTTAATAAAGGATATTCCAGACAATCAACCATTAATGTTCTTTTCATCAGATCATTTAATAGAAAAAGTAAATATTTTTAATAATGCTATTTATAAAAATAAATATAATTTGAGTGATCAAAATATATTTATCTTTGGCATAAAGCCTAAATCTCCCTCAAGCGAATATGGCTATTTTCTTACGAAAAAAGTTAAGGGAAATATTAATAAAGTAACAAAATTTATTGAAAAACCTAAAGAAGTAAAAGCAAAGCAAGTTATTAAAAAAAATGGTTATTGGAATTCAGGTATGTTTTTTCTTAGAAAAGACTCTATAATTAATAACTTTAAAAAATATCAGCTAAAAACTTATAAAAACTGCCTAGACGCAGTTAACAAAGCTAAATATAAATCTAACACTTATTATTTAAATAAATCCTCATTTCTAAAAGCTACAGCTAAATCATTTGATTATGCCATTTTAGAAAAAACCAAACAAATAAATGCTATTAAATTAGATATTCCTTGGTCAGATCTTGGAAGCTGGAAAGAAATATTAAAAATGTATGACAAAAATAAACGCAAATACATTAAAAAGAAGAATATTTATTATCGACCGTGGGGAAAATACACAAATTTATTTGAAGGTAATGAATTTTTAATTAAAGAATTGTACGTAAAACCGAAAGGTATTTTAAGTTTACAAAAACATCATCACCGAGCGGAGCATTGGTTAGTAACACAAGGAAATGCTAAAATTACGCTTAATAAAGATATAATAATCAAAAAGCCTGGTGAACATATATTTATTCCACTTGAAGCAATCCATAGAATTCAAAATCCTGGCAAAAAGCCTGTTAAAATCTTTGAAGCACAAGTTGGATCAATACTTAAAGAAAGTGATATTGTTAGATATCAGGATGTTTACGGAAGAGTAAAATAAAATTTTATAAGATGAATGGGAAAAGCATTTTAACTAATTTGTAATAATTTTTA
>CACCLG010000028.1 GCA_902546765.1 uncultured Pelagibacteraceae bacterium
AATCGAGCAAACTTTAAAAAATGGAAAAAAATATTCAGCCATACATATAATAGGACATGGTAGTGCAGGGCAAATTTTATTTGGTAATGCACTCATAACAAATGAAAGTATTGAAAATTATAAATCAACTTTAGGCAACATCGGTGAAAGTTTAACTAAAAAAGGCGATATTCTTTTTTATGGTTGCAATATTGCAGCAAATGAAAAGGGCGAAGCTTTATTAAAAAAAATATCTAATCTTACCAAAGCAGACATTGCAGCATCAAATGATTTAACGGGTAAAGATGGAGATTGGGATTTAGAGAAAAAATATGGAATAGTTGAAACTAAAAATGTTCAAGTCGTAGATTACAAATATTATCTTGGAACATTTACTGATCGTTACAATGACACACAAACTGTAGGCGAAGATGGAATTGCAAGTATAAAAAATGCCTATATTAAAGCGTATACAGGCGATGATAGATTAACTGATTTTTCATCTCATAATGAAAGCTCATCAAAATATTTTAGTGAACAATATACTGATAAATATACTAATTCGGGCGCCACGGATCAAAACTTTAGATATTGGAGAATTTCAAGGGAAAAAGCTGGAATAGACTCTGGGAAAATTACACACTCAAATAATAGTAATATTTATGTTGTTGGTGGAGGAACATTAAATGCGAGTACAACAAAGCTTGATAGTTATATTTTATTTATGGATGAAAACAGAAATAATAATACAGATAGAACACGATCGGTTGCTCAAGTCACATTTGATAATGATATCAAAGCTGTAATTTATGGAACAAACACAGGAAAAACCACAGTTGGTACTATGGATTTTTCTGTAAGTGGATCTGGAAATACTTATGGAGGTGATGGTAAGAGAGGTTTAGAATTTAAGGGATTTAACAATCCATATTCCACAAGTAGTAGCGGAACACAAGAGAAAGATTGGTTTCATATCAGTGGATCAAAACTTTTTGCAGGTGCAAAAAATAAAGAACCAGGTGATTATATTAGAGTGCTTGTTGAAGCTGAAGCAAATAAAAATCCTGTTGCAGCTGATTATACACATTCTGTAACTGAAAATACTTATTCAAAAAACCCAAGTTATTTTAATATTAATGATAATTCTACTGATGCAAATGGAGATACACTTACGGTAACGCATATTAAATATGATAAATTTACAAACGATGGAGACACATCTGTTGAACCTGGTGAAGTTGCCAATGATACAGATGAAGTTGGTCAAAATTTTACTCCACCAAGTGCAACTAAATATGGAAATTTTTATATTAAAAAAAATGGCATGTATTCATTTGATGCTGCAAGACAAAAAACAGAAACGTATGATGCAAATGATACGGTGGTGGAGTTTTCAAATAAAGCTCAATTTCATGAGGTAAATAAGCTAGATAATGGTGATACCGCAACACTAACTTTTACTTATACGATATCAGATGGAAATGGTGGCACCGATACTGGTGATATTACTATCAATATACTTGGTGTAAATGATACCCCAATTGCAGTAGATGATACTAACTCAGTAAGTGAAGAAGGAACTATTACAAAAAGTTCAACCACATCAAGTAACAAAGAACTTGTGGATAACGATACAGATGCTGATGGCGATGATAATTCGAGTAATTTTACTGTTACTGGTATTGCATCTGGTTCTACTGAAAAAAATAGTTTTACAACGATTTCATCTGGAGGTCAGGCAACAATTGAAACCTCATTAGGTACATTGACTGTTCATAATGATGGATCTTATTCGTATGTAGCTAAAAAAAATCCTGCTATTGGAAGTGGTGACACTCAAAGCGATTTTTTCCGTTATAAACTCAGAGACGATAGTGGCGAGTCAAATGTAAATACATTAGGCTCAAGTATTTCAACGCCAGAGGACAAAAATAGTATAGGAATACTCGAAATAAAAATTAATGGAGTTGATGATAGTAATAATGCACCTGTTACAACAGACGATACAGGATATGTCTATGAAGATTTTACATTAACTGTTGCAAATGGTGCTAGTGCTAATGATGGTTTCTCATCCTCTCCTTTTACAGGTGATTTTGAAATTGCAAGTGATAGTGACAATAATAGTAACCATGGGGATCACACAGGAGATGTATTATCTAATGACTCTGACGCAGATGGTGACACATTAAATATTACTGGAATAAGAATATCTACAGCTACAGGGCCATTTGATACAACAACTTTTAGCTCTGTTGCATCAAGTAGTTCGTATAACAGTAATGGAACAGAAGTCGCTGGAAGTTACGGAACCTTAACTATTGGAGCAGATGGATCTTACTCTTATACTGCAACAGCTGCAGCTGCAGATGTTTTAGATAATAATGAAACAATAAAAGAATATTTTCAATATAAAGTTAATGATGGAACAGATGATGCACTTGGAAATATTACAATTACTGTAAAAGGTATTAATGATGACCCTGTCGGAGTTAATGATACTGATGCTGTTACACTTGGATCTACTTTAAATAGAGCTAATGGAAATGAATATGATTTATTAATTGACGATACGGATATAGACGGTGATGATGATGAAAGTGATTTTACAATTACAAGCATCACAGCAACAACAGCTGGTGGTTCAGCCCAAACAACTTTTTCTAGTAACACAGAAACTGTTTCAGGACAATACGGAACTCTAGTTTTAAATTCGAATGGTAGCTACACCTATGATCCAACTGGTAATGCAAATACTATAGCGCTTGCAGATGGTGCTACAGCTAATGATGTGTTTACTTATATCTTTAATGATGGAACTTCTAAATTAACTGAACATAGTAGTGGATCTTTAAAAACAAATCCAAGCGGTACAGCTACTTTGACTATTACAGTTACTGGCAGAACTCCAAGTGCAGCTGATGATACAGGAAGAATAAATGCAGGCTCAACATTAACAGTAACTGATGGATCGTCAGGTGAAGATGGAACAGATACTGATAAAGATAACGAGAGTGGAGACCATACAGGAGACGTTTTGGAAAATGATACAGGTTCTTCAACAGCTGTTACTGGCATTCAATTAGGAACTGAAAGTGATCCAGGTGGCACAGGATCAGTTGGCTCTGTTTTTCAAGGAAATTATGGTGATTTAACAATAAATGCGGATGGTTCTTATACTTATAATGCTAATAATGCTGGAACATTGTTGGCTGGTGATACGGCAACAGAAACATTTACTTATACAGTAACTGATAGCACTGGAAAAACTGATACTGCAACAATAACAATTACAATTTTAGGTGTTGATGATGCTCCTGCAGCAGTCAATGACACTGGTTATATTCAAGAGGCATCTACCTTAACAGTTGAGGCAGACGAAGGTGTGGATGGTACCGATGATAACAATAATAACGAAAGTGGTGACACATCAGGTGGCGCTTTAGAAAACGACTCTGATGCAGATGGTGATAGCACAATGTCAATCACAACTTATTCACATACATCTGCTACTAATACTGCTGGAGGATCCGCATCAACTGGAAATGGAAATAGTGGAACAGCAGGATCAGACTCTGTTGTTGGTTTTTACGGAACTCTTACACTAGCTGCAGATGGATCTTATACTTATGCTGCAAATGAAGATATAAGTACACTCGATACAGGTG
>CACCLG010000029.1 GCA_902546765.1 uncultured Pelagibacteraceae bacterium
GGGTTCCACTGATAACTGTTTTATTTATGTCATCAGTTATGTTTCCAATGTTTTTACCTGAGGATTTTTTCTTAGACAAATTGGTAAGAGTTATAATTGCTATCTCTTTGTTTGAAGCGGCCTATGTAGCTGAGGTTATAAGAGGAGGACTGCAAGCGCTCCCTCGAGGTCAGTACGATGCAGCAAAATCTTTAGGAATGGGATACTGGAAAATGCATATATTTGTAATTTTACCTCAGGCACTAAAATTAGTAATTCCTGGTATTGCAAATACGTTTTTAGCTTTAGTAAAAGACACACCGTTAATTTTAGTAGTTGGTTTATTAGAAATTGCTGGAATGCTTCAAATGGCAAAAACAAATCCTAAGTGGCTAGGATATTCAATGGAAGGTTATGTTTTTGCAGCTGTAGTATTTTGGATAATTTGCTATGCAATGAGTAAATATAGTTATAACTTAGAAGAAAAATATAAAACAGAGAGATAATGTCAGATACAATTATTCAAATTAAAGACGTAAACAAGTGGTTTGGTGATTTCCAGGTTTTAAAAGATATTAATTTGAATGTTGAAAAAAATAAAAAGATTGTTGTTTGTGGACCATCAGGTTCTGGAAAGTCTACCTTAATTAGATGTATAAATAGATTAGAAGAGCATCAACAAGGATCAATTATTGTTGATGGAAATGAACTTACAGAAGATACTAAAAATATTGAGCAAATAAGAGCCGAGGTTGGAATGGTTTTCCAACAATTTAATTTGTTCCCACATTTATCTATATTAGATAATTGTACTCTTGCTCCTGTTTGGGTTAAAAAAATGCCAAAAAAAGATGCTGAAGATTTAGCTATGAAACACTTAGAAAAGGTTCAAATTGCCGATCAAGTACATAAATTTCCTGGCCAATTATCAGGAGGTCAACAGCAAAGATGTGCGATTGCAAGGGCTTTATGTATGGAGCCAAAAATAATGCTTTTTGACGAACCTACATCGGCTTTAGACCCTGAAATGATTAAAGAAGTTTTAGACGCTATGGTTAATTTAGCTAAAGCAGGTATGACTATGATAGTTGTTACACACGAAATGGGCTTTGCTAAAGAAGTTGCAGATGAAGTTATCTTTATGGATGAAGGGATGATAGTTGAAAAAGCTGCAACAAATGAATTTTTTGCCAATCCAAAGAACGACAGAACTAAGCTATTTTTAAGTCAGATTCTCTAAAAATAACTGGCTATATTGTAAAAAAGATACTTGACAGGATATTTAATTTTAAAAAAAAGGATAATTTTTAAAAAAAAATCTTCTTGTAATACATGTTCTATTTATATTAACTCGTTATATTTTAATTAAAGAGGGGTCTTTGATGGAAGATAATTTCAACAAACATTTAGGCAATAAGCTTAAACTTAGAAGATTAGCTCTAGGTTTAACACAAACTAAGGTTGCAAAAGCTATAAACGTAACATTTCAACAAATTCAAAAATATGAGAAAGGCACTAATGGTGTAAGCTCAATTAGATTACTTCAGTTATCTAATTATTTAAAAGTGCCAATTAATTATTTTTTTGAGGATTTTTCTGAATATCTTTTAAATTTAGAGAAATCAAAAGAAGGTCATATGAATGTAAATTATAATTTTTTGGTAAAGGTTTACTCAGAGTTAACACAAGATCAAAAAATTAAGTTTGGTAAAAATATTCAACTTTCTCAGCCAAGTATTACAAAGGTAGGATAAAGAATTTTTGGCTCCTCGGGCAGGACTCGAACCTGCGACCAATTGATTAACAGTCAACTGCTCTACCAACTGAGCTACCGAGGAATGACAAATTGCAACTTACTTTTTTTTTAGTTTATCACAATAGTTTTTTTTGGAGGCAACGCCCGGAATCGAACCGGGATACAAGGATTTGCAATCCTCTGCGTAACCATTCCGCCACGTTGCCAGCAAATATCCAATATTTGATAGATGACCTTATATAATTGATTTTTTAGATTAGTCTATAAATTTTAATCCTAATTTCATTATTGTTTATTGAAATGATTAATTTATAAAATATTTATCTAATGAGTGCTGATAAATATATCCATAATGATGTAGAAAATAAGATTTATTCTTACTGGGAAAAAAATAAACTTTTTGAACCTAAAGAAAATACCAACAAATTTTCAATAGTTATTCCTCCACCTAATGTTACTGGAAGTTTACATATGGGTCATGCTTTAAATAATTCTATTCAGGATTTATTAGTAAGATTTCATAGAATGAATAATTTTGAAACTTTATGGCAACCAGGTACTGATCATGCAGGCATAGCAACACAAGCTCTTGTTGAACGAAAGTTAGAAAAAGACGGTATAAAAAAAAATGATTTAGGTAGAGATAAATTTATTGAAAAGGTTTGGGAGTGGAAAAATGAATATGGAGATATAATTATTAATCAATTAAAAAAATTAGGATGTTCATGTGATTGGTCAAGAAATGCTTTTACTATGGACGAAAATCTATCTAAATCTGTTCTAAAAGTTTTTGTAGATTTATATAAAAAAAATCTAATCTTTAAGTCAAAGAAGTTAGTTAACTGGGACACTGTATTAAAAACTGCCATTTCTGATCTCGAGGTAGATCAAAGGGAAGTAAATTCAAAACTTTATCATATTAGATATCCTATCGAAAATAGCGAAGATTTTATAACCATTGCAACAACAAGACCTGAAACTATGCTGGGTGATACTGCAATTGCAATAAATCCTAGTGATGACAGATATAAAAAAGTTATTGGTAAATTTGTAACAATTCCACTTGTTGGAAGAAAAATAAAAATTATAGAGGATGAATATGCCGATCCAGAACAAGGAACAGGAGCTGTAAAAATTACACCGGCTCATGATTTTAATGATTAGAAATTATAAATGTTTTTACTGAAGATGGAAAAATAAATGAAAATGCACCAAAAGAATTTATTGGATTAGATAGATTTGAAGCAAGAAAACAATTATTAAAAAAATTAAAAGAAAATAACTTCTTTGTTGAAGAAGAAAATATTAAAAATAAAGTTCCATATGGAGATAGATCTAATTCAATTATAGAACCTTATTTAACAGAACAATGGTTTGCTGATGCAAAAAAACTATCCATAAAAGCAAAAGAAATTGTAAATAATAAATCAACAAATTTTTTTCCTGAAAATTGGTCTAAAACATATTTTCAATGGATGGACAATATTGAACCTTGGTGTGTATCGAGACAACTTTGGTGGGGTCACCAAATACCTGCTTGGTATGGTCCTGATGGAAAAGTTTTTGTAGAGTATACTGAAGAGGAAGCAATTAAAGAGGCAAAAGATTATTATAAAAAGGATGTTGAATTAAAAAGAGATGAAGATGTACTTGATACTTGGTTTTCATCAGGTTTGTGGCCATTCGCAACTTTAGGCTGGCCTAATCAAACTGACTATTTGAAAAAATTTTATCCAATAACAGTTTTGGTAACTGGTTTTGATATTATTTTCTTTTGGGTAGCTAGAATGATGATGATGGGAATGGCTTTTTTAGAAAAAGAGCCATTTAAAGACATTTATGTTCATGCTTTAGTTAGAGATGAAAAAGGACAGAAAATGTCTAAGTCAAAAGGAAACGTAA
>CACCLG010000030.1 GCA_902546765.1 uncultured Pelagibacteraceae bacterium
TACAAAGACTCGATAATTAAAATAAATTCACCAGAAAAAAAAAATAATCAAAAAATTAAATTTAATTCAATTATAGAGCTTAATCCATTTTATTTAGATGGAGAAATAATATTTGAAGAAAAAAAAATAAGTTTTTTTACTGATTATATATTAAATTCAATTTCCAATACTGATAAAAAATTGTTAGAAAACTTAAATGGAGAATTGAAACTATCATTATCAAACCTAAATAGTAAAATTTTAAGCAGTGGAAAAATTTCACTACTTATCAACGAGGGTCAAATTAAAGCTGTGAACTCCTTTTTTGAGATGAATAAAATAGGTATAATTAAATCCTCTTATAATTATCAGATTAAAGAAGGCGAGCTTTTTTTTGAGACTAAAAATGTTCTTAAAATTAATAACCACAAGGAATTAGCTCGAAAATTTCAACTTAGTTTTAATAAAGTAAAAAATATTGATAAAGTATACTTTGATTTTGTTAGAAATATAGACACAGGTGATATGTTTTTATCAAATATATTTTTTAACGATAAAAACTCGCAGAATCTATTAGAGGAGTTAATCAAAACAAATAATATGTTAGTTCTAAAGTCTACTTTGAGAGATATTTTAAACTAACTCGGTTTGGTCATTAGAAAAGGATTTACAATACGATCATATTCCTTCTCATTAATTAATCCTGTTTTTAACGTCTCGTATTTAAGTTTTGTTCTGTTCTTTAAAGCTTTTTTTGCAATTTTAGCAGCATTATCGTATCCAATCTTTGGAGCGAGTGCCGTCACAAGCATTAAAGAGTTTTCTAAATGTTCTTTAATCTTTAATTTATCTGCTTTAATTCCATTCACACAAAATAAGCTAAAGTTTTTTACACTGTCTGCAATTAGATCAATAGATTGAAGAATATTGTGAGCAATTAAAGGTTTAAAAACGTTTAGTTCAAAATGTCCATGAGAACCAGCAACTGTAATTCCTGTGTGATTTCCAATTACTTTAGCACACACCATTGTTACAGCTTCACATTGAGTGGGATTTACTTTACCAGGCATAATTGATGAGCCAGGTTCATTTTCTGGTAAAATTAATTCACCATAACCTGCCCTCGGTCCTGAACCTAAAAATCTTATATCGTTTGAAATTTTCATTAAAGCGACAGCACAGGTATTTAAAGCTCCTGAAAAATTAACAATAGAATCGTGTGCAGCAAGTTCAGAAAATTTATTTGGTGCGGTTTTAAATTTTATATTGCAGAATTTTCTTATCTCTTTAACTATTTTTTTATCAAAATTTTTTTTCGTATTTATTCCTGTTCCTACTGCAGTTCCACCTTGCGCTAAAAAAAGTATATCATTCAGACAATATTTTATTCTATCCAAACTCTTTTTGATTTGTTCATGGTATCCGGAAAATTCTTGGCCTAAAGTAAGTGGAGTTGCATCTTGAAGATGCGTTCTTCCAATTTTAACAATTTTCTTAAATTCAACAGATTTTTTCCTTAAAGAATTTTCTAAAATTTTTAGGTTCGGGATTAACTTTCCGATTGTTTCTTTTGCTATTGATATATGCATAGCAGTAGGAAATACATCGTTTGTAGATTGTGATTTATTTACATGATCATTTGGGTGAACAGGTTTTTTTGATCCTTTTTTACCTTTAAGAATTTGAATTGCTCTATTAGCGATAACTTCATTTACATTCATATTTGTTTGAGTTCCAGATCCTGTTTGCCAGACTTTTAAAGGAAAATTATCATTTAATTTTCCAGCAATAACCTCATTTGAGGCCTTAATTATCGCATTGGCTACTTTGCTTGAGATTAATTTATCTTTTTTATGAACTATTGCAGCAGATCTTTTAATTATTGCTATTGATTTAATTATAGACAGATCGACTAGTATCTTTCCTATATTAAAATACTTATTTGATCTTTGAGTAGATGCCCCCCAATACTTATTATCAGATACATTTATTGATCCAATGCTATCAAATTCTTTTCTAGTTTTCATTTAATTGAATAAAATTTCAAATTATTTATATACTAGAATTTAATAATCTTACAGGAGTAAAATGACAAACTTTCAAAAAGTAAAAATATTTATGCAAACATTTAGTCAGGAAGTAAAATCAAAACCTTCTTTTAGTTCAGAAAAAATAAATGATTTAAGATATAATTTAATTAAAGAGGAACTAGATGAATTAAAGCAAGCAATGGAGGATAAGGATCTATTAGAAGTTGCTGATGCTCTTACTGACATACTTTATGTGACTTATGGGGCAGGTATAGCCTTTGGGATTGATTTAGATAAATGTTTTGAAGAAGTTCAAAACTCTAATATGAGCAAATTAGGAGAGGATGGAAAACCAATTTATAATGAAGCTGGAAAAGTAATGAAAGGACCTAACTATTTTAAACCAGATTTGTCAAAATTTGTTAAATAATACTTAACCACTGGGGTTTTTTAAATAGGACTTTAGCATTTTCGCAGTTAAGCTCCTTATCAAATTCAAATTCTTTTTCTTTTATTTTAATTAGTGCAAAAGGCTTGCTATTTTTAATTAAAACTCTTCCAATTTCAGTGTTATTTACTCTAAGGACTCCATTATCTATATTTCCTTCTAAAAGTTTAAAAGGAAGTATTCTTTTACTTAATTTATTTTTATGTTTAATTCTAGCTGTATTTTCCTGTCCAACATAACAACCTTTTTTAAAGTCTATTCCTTTTAATTCCTCAAAATTACATTCGATACCAAATAATTTATTTTGTAGCTCTTTTGTATCTGTTTGAGGAACTCCTAGAGAATGACTTAAATTATAATATTCATCAACATTTGAAGATTGTAAATTTAATTTTTTTAAAGAAAGATACAACTTCTCAAGATTAATAATAAGTCTTGCACCTAATTCAGTATGCCTTGGATCTAATAATATAGTATCCTCTCTATATTTTGTTGTATATCCATTTTGATCTTTAGAGTTTTCTAGCTCTAAGAATTTATTTTTATGAAGTGCTGCCACAACAAACTCATTACTGAGATTTAAAATATCGACTTTAGATCTTAGTTTATATAATGTTAATTGTTTATACAGTTCATCTATGATTTTTTTCTCACAATCTAAAAAATAACCTGACTTATGCTTTATGACTATAAAGTCATATAAG
>CACCLG010000031.1 GCA_902546765.1 uncultured Pelagibacteraceae bacterium
GGATTATCGTAACCTACATAAACTCCAATTACTAAATTTGAAGTGAAACCAATAAACCATGCATCAGTATTTTTATTAGTAGTTCCCGTTTTCCCTGCTAATTGTAAATTAAGATCATTTAATTTTTTTCCAGTTCCTCTTTGAACAACTCCTTCTAAAATAGATGTCATTTGATAAGCTGTTTGGGGTGAAAAAATTTGCTTATAATTATTTTTTATTTGAGGAAGATTTTCACTTGTGTATGAAATCAAGTCGCAATCTTTACAAAATCTTAACTGATTTTTAAAAATTGTTTTTCCCTCGCTATCTTGAATTCTATCTATAAATATCGGCTCAACTAACTTTCCACCATTTACAAATGAGGAGTAAGCGCTTGTCATCTTTAGCAAAGTAGTTTCCGCGGATCCCAATGAAATTGACATCAATTTCTCAGGTCTTTCATAAATTTTAAGTTTTTTTGAAAAATTTGTGATTTTGTTTAATCCAATTTCTTGAGCAATTCTTACTGTCATTAAATTTCGTGATTTTTCAACGCCTGTTCTTAACGTTGAGGGGCCATAGAACTTTTTTCCATAGTTTTCAGGTTTCCACATCTTTAAATCAATTCCTTGTTCAAGAACAATTGGGGCGTCTAAAACTAATGTAGAAGGTGTAAAATTATTTTCTAAAGCTAGTGCGTATATAAATGGTTTAAATGCTGATCCAGGTTGTCTTTTAGCTTGTGTAACCCTGTTATATTCACTTTTATTAAAACTAAATCCTCCAGCCATTGCCAAAACTCTTCCCGTAAATGGATCCATTACAACTATTCCTCCATTAACAGCAGGTAATTGTTTTAATTCATAGTTTTCCTGATTAATTTTTTTTACATAAACTAAATCTCCAACTTTAAACAACTCATTTATATTTTTTCTTGTCCAATTTATGTTTTCAAATTTAATTTTGCCTTTTATATTATTTTCAGTTTCTATATTTACCTCAAATTTGTTTATTTTTTTTATAATTGCTATTTCCCACCCTAAAGATTTTTCTAATTTGAACTTATCTAAATTTTTATTCCAATTTTTGCTTATCTTTTTATTTATTAAAGAACCCCTCCAACCTCTCCTTCTATCATATTGTTCTAAACCTTTTCTTAATGCTGCTGAGGCTTTAGTTTGTAAATTTAAATCAATTGGAGTTTTAATATTAAAACCTTGTTTATAAACTTTGTCAAAACCATATGTATCAATTACATTTTTTCTTACATCTTCAACATAATATCTAGAGTCTTCTAAATATATTCTCTGTCTCTTATTGAGTTTAATGTCTGTATTTATTAATTCATTTAATAAATTTTGATCTATGTATTGATTTTCATAAAGATTTTTTAAAACAAGATCTCTTCTGTACTTGGCTAGTTTTCTGTTTTTATATGGATTATATCTACTTGGAGCCTTTGGTAATGCTGCTAGTAAAGCTGCCTCTGAATAATTTAATTCACTAATTGATTTGTCAAAATATCTCAAACTAGCTGAAGCTATTCCATAACTTCCTTCGCCTAAATATATTTGGTTTAAATAAAGTTCTAAAATTCTCTCTTTACTTAAAGCTCTTTCAATTCGAAAAGCTAAGATTGCTTCTTTAATTTTTCTGTCAAAACTTACTTCATTTGAAAGTAAAAAATTTTTAGCAACCTGTTGGGTTATAGTTGAGGCTCCTTCCAATCTTTTTGATTTTAGAGCATTTTTTATATTGTTCTTAATAGCTCTTACAATTCCTTTTGCATCTACCCCGGGATGATAAAAAAAATTTTTATCTTCAGCAGATAAGAAAGAATTAATTACAATATTTGGTATAGCCTCAAATGGCACAAATATTCTCTTCTCAGAAGAAAAGTCACTAACCAATACCCCATTACCTGAATATAATTTGCTAGATACAGGAGGTTTGTAATTTTTCAAGAATTTGTAGTCTGGTAGCTTATTTGAATAAATCCATAAAATTGAAAATACACCAACCAAAATTGCCAACATTATTAATATCGTTATGGATGCAACTTTTTTTATTATTGAGCTCATTTATGTTTAATTTAGATATTGAATTTGGTATTGTTGTGGCACCGAATTAAAAAAACAAATGAAAAATAATCAAAATTTATGTCAAAAAATTTATATATTGATGCATCGCATCCAAATGAAACAAGAGTTGTACTTAAAAATGAAAATCATATTGAGGATTATGAATATGAAAGTATCAACAATACATTAATAAAAAATAATATTTATCTTGGGAAGGTAAGTCGTATTGAGCCATCCTTACAAGCTGCTTTTGTTGATTTTGGAAGAGAAAGACACGGATTTTTATCATTCAACGATATTCAGTCAGATTACTATCAAATACCTCAAAGCGATCTAGAAAAAATTAAAGAGGAAGAAGAAAAAGTTAGAGAGGAATTATCTAAAGAAAGCGAAAATATAGAAAATAAAATTTTAGAGGGAGAAGAAGAGATTAAAATTGATGATCCAGTTGAAAAAAAAGATGAAGATGTAGAAGAAAAAAAAGACCAAAAAATACAAAAAAAATTTCCCTCAAAGAGATATAAAATTCAAGAAGTTATAAAGCCTAATCAAGTTATTTTGGTTCAAGTTTTAAAAGACGAGAGAGGCTTGAAGGGAGCAGCACTAAGCACATTCATATCCATCGCAGGAAAATATATAGTACTAATGCCTAATACGGCCAAAGGAGGTGGTATTTCAAGAAAAATATTTAATCCAGGAGATCGAAAAAAAATTCGAAATATTTTAAATGAAATTGAAATTCCAAAGGCGATGGGAATAATTGTAAGAACAGCAGGTTCAAATAAAACA
>CACCLG010000032.1 GCA_902546765.1 uncultured Pelagibacteraceae bacterium
GTATTATATTTTTATTGCTGGTTAAAATAGCTTGAAAATTGGCTATCGGAGAGTTCGGTAAATCTTTACCTCTAACATTAAGTAACCAGCAAACATTTTCCCCTGAACTGATAAATAAATTATCTATTTTTTCATTTTCAAGAATTTTTTTTAATCTATTAATCTTACTTTTTGAGCTTTCTCCAGTAATTGAAGTTTTAATTTGGTAAACTAAATTATGTTTGTTGACTATCTCAACATTTGTTTTGAATAAATTAGAATTTATAGGAATTAGATTACAAGATTTATTAAAATATATTTTTAATGTTTCTGAAGTAAATAATTTTGGATCAAAGCCAATATTAAGTGGAACATTATTTTTCAATATATCTTTTGGCCATATGTAAGGTATTTCATGAATTTTAAATTTCTTTCCTGACTGTTGTTTAGCTTGGATTGTATATCTGCCATCAACAAATAAATGATTTGAGTTTTTTAAAATTAATATAAAACCTGCTGACCCAGAAAAATTTGCAACCATCTCAAGTTTATTTAATTTTGAATATTCTGTAAAAAACTCGTCGTTTTTTGGCACTATGTATCCATCTAAATTATTAAGATTAATGACGTTTTTTATTCTATTTATCATTTAATTTTTTTTTGATATCTCAGCCAGCCAGGACTTCTTATTGGTTCTTCAAATTCAATATCTTGGTTAAATTCAAAATCATACTCGTTTTCATCAATAAAGTTATTATTTTTCTTTAAATTTTCATCTGGCAATTCATCAATAAACCTAGAGGACATGCTATCTATCCAATCACCTTGATAAAATCTGTTCATTGAAAAAGATATTTTAGCTATTTTTTTCGCCCTAGTTATTCCCACATATGCCAATCTTCTTTCTTCTTCCAAACCACTTTCACCTTTTTCCTCAATACTTTTTTGATGAGGAAATAAGCCTTCTTCCCAACCAGGCAAAAATACAACATCAAACTCTAATCCTTTTGAGGCATGCATGGTCATAAGATTTACTTTTTCTGTTTCCCAATCTTGATCCAAAGATGTTGCAAGAGCAACGTGTTCTAAGAAACTTTCAAGATTATCAAATTCTTTCATTGCATTTAATAATTCCTTTATATTTTCTAATCTATTTTCATTTTCTAAATCTTTTTTGTTTTTTAACATTTCACTGTATCCAGATTCATCCAAAATAAGTTGTAAAAGTTTGTTATGATTTATTTTATTTTTTAAGTCTTCTCTCCATTTTTCTAAAAGATTTAGCAATGAGTTTAATCCTAATTTAGTTTTTGGTTTAATTTTGTTATCTTCAATAAGCTTTCTAGCTGCATTTTCTAACGAAGTTTTATTTATTTTTGCATGCTCATTGATTAATTTAATTGTTGTATCTCCAATAGACCTTTTGGGAACGTTGATTATTCGTTCAAAAGATAAGTCATCAAAAGGTTGATGAATAACTTTTAAATATGCAACACAATCTTTAATTTCAGCCCTTTCATAAAATTTGATACCTCCAACAATTCTGTATGGTAGTCCTATTTTTAAAAACCTTTCTTCAAATTCTCTAGTTTGAAATATGGCTCTAACTAAAATCGCCACTTCATTAAGGGAAAAATTTTTTTTAAGTTTTTCAATTTCTGCACCAACTTCAGTTGCCTCGTCTTTAACATTTCTAAAACAACTTAAACTTACTAGTTCTCCATCATCATGATTGGTGAACAAAGTTTTTCCTACTCGATTTTGGTTATTTTCAATTAATTTAGATGCAACGCTCAAAATATTTTGTGTCGATCTATAATTTTTTTCTAATCGAATAACTTTTGTATTTTCATAAACTTTATCAAATTCTAGAAAGTTTTTTATTTCTGCACCTCTCCAACTGTAAATTGATTGATCATCATCTCCGACACAACAAATATTTTTACTATAATCTGATAAATGTCTTAACCACTCACTCTGAATAAAATTAGTGTCTTGATATTCATCAACTAAAATATATTTAAATTTTTTTGAATATAACTCGGCTATATCAGTATATTTTTCAAATATTTTTAAAGTATGCAAAATCAAATCACTAAAATCTGCTGAATTTAAATCTATCAATTTCTCTTGATAAATTTTGTAAATACTTAAAAAATTTTTCTCTAGTGGATCCTTTCTTTTCAGAATAACATCTTGAGGATAAAAACCTTTATTTTTCCATTTATCAATGATTGCCAGAATAAACTTTGGTGAAATTTTTTTTATATCTACATTCTCAGCTTTACATATATTTTTAATAAGTCTTACCTGATCATCTTGGTCTATAATTGAAAAATTACTTTTGAGTCCCACAGCATCGGCGTGTTTTCTCAGAAGTTTTGCACTAATTGAATGAAAAGTTCCAAGCCAAGGTAATCCTGTAGCATCTTTCCTCAGCAATTTAGAAACCCTTAATTGCATTTCTTTTGCAGCTTTGTTTGTAAAAGTGACAGCTAAAATTTGGTTCGGAAATGCTTTATGCTTTTTAATTATATGTGCAATCCTTGAGGTAAGAACTTTAGTTTT
>CACCLG010000033.1 GCA_902546765.1 uncultured Pelagibacteraceae bacterium
CAGTTATGATGTTATTTGGTATTACAGATACATCAGTATTAATTGCCGTGATAGTTTATGCAACTATTCCTGCAACAAGATACACTATTGAGGGTTTAAGAAGTGTACCTGCAGGATTACACGATGCTGCAACTATGTCAGGTGTAAATAAATTTCAAAGGTTAACAAAAATTGAATTTCCCTTAGCCTTCCCGCATATGATGCTTGGTTTAAATCAAACAATTGTTTTTGCATTATTCATGGTAATTATTGGAGCCTTCATCGGAACAGAAGATTTAGGGCAATATATTTTAAAAGCTTTATCAGATAAAAATGGAGCAGGGATAGGTCTTACTTTAGGAATATGTGTTGCCTTTATTGGATTGATTTTTGACAATCTAATAAGAACTTACGTTGGAAAAAGAAAAAAACATCTAGGTATAGATTAATCAAAAAAATGAAAAACCAGACTATAAACTTAATTGGATGGATATTGTTTATAGTTTCAGCAATAGGATTTTTAATATCAAGTATTGGAAGTTTTTGGGCAATGTTTGGAAGTTTATTTTTTTTACTTGCCTGTTTTGTATTTCTAATTCCTTTTTTTAGAAAAGATAAAAATCAAATATAATAACTAGTTTTAAAAACTTTTTTTATTTATTTAAAAAAGTTTTTAAAGAGTCATCCATTGCCGTTTCCCAAGGTGTATGATGAATTGGTGCAACAGAACCTGTAACAGGCGATGAAAATGATTTATTTCTATAAGTTAAAATATCTTCAACTTTATGGTGCTCCCATTCTTTAAAATGTTTTCTAATTAATTCAAAATCAATTTTTGGATAATCACTCATTTCATGAAGCTCTTTAGTGTACTCTGTTTGAAAATCGATCATTTGATCTGGATTTTCTAATGTTTCCTCCATATCAACCCATTTTTTAATATCATTATCCATTTCACTGTCGCTTGGCATTTTAATTTTACCCATTATCACATCTCTTGCATACCATGCTTGGCAATCAAACATATTAAAAGTATGAAATTGGTCCTGCATACCAAGATAAAGAAGTTTATGATTATCCTGCCACACAACACCTTTGTAAAGTTTTGGTGGATAAAGTCTGTTGTGAGTTTTAAGTTTAAGACTTTCCTCTAAAAAAGGAAAATGGTGAAGATATCCTGTACATAAAATTATAGCATCAGCTTCTTGTTCCGTACCATCTTTAAAAATCGCTTTTTTTCCCTCAAGACGATCTAAATAAAAGACTTCTTTCATTCCTTCAGGCCATTTAAATCCCATTGGGTTATGTCTGTAGCCTATAGTTACACTTTTAGCTCCATACTTATTACATTGTAAAGCAACATCTTCAGCAGAGTAACTACTACCTAACACAATAACATTTTTACCTCTGAACTCTTCTGCATCTCTAAAATCATGCGAGTGCATTATTCTTCCTGGAAATGATTTCATACCCTTGTATTCTGGTATAAATGGAACTGAAAAATGACCGGTTGATACCACAACATAATCAAACTCATCAGTTTGTATTTTATCATTAACTTTATCTTGAAAACTTACTTCAAATTTATCATTTTTAAATGATGTGTTTAACACTCTAGTGTTAAATTTAATTTTACTTTTTAAATTACCCTGACTTACTCTTCCAATTATATAATCTTGTAAAACTGCTCTTGGTGGAAAAGATGGAATAGGTTTTCCAAAATGTTCATCAAAAGAGTAATCAGCAAACTCTAAACATTCTTTTGGTCCATTTGACCATAAATACCTATACATACTGTTAGGAATAGGGTCTCCATATTGATCAGAACCAGTCCTCCAACTATAATTCCAAAGACCTCCCCAATCTTCTTGTTTATCAAAACAAACTATCTCGGGAATTTTTTCATCCTTCTTCTCTAAATGTTCAAATGCTCTTAATATTGAAAGTCCACAAGGACCTGCACCAATAATTGCTACTTTTGTCATCTAAAATTCTCCCATAAATAAAAATTTATAAAATAATTCTACTAACAAATTATGAAAAATTAAATCATAAATAAATTAAACTTTGAAATAAAATTTATATTAATAAATAGAAAAAAATATTAGACTATTAATAAATATGAGAAAATTTATTGTATCTATTGATCAAGGTACTACCTCTAGTAGAGCAATTTTATTTGATTTAAAAGGGAAACCAGTTTTTGTTTCACAACTAGAGTTTACTCAATACTTTCCAAAAGATGGATGGGTAGAACACAATCCAGAAGAGATTTGGTCTACAACTCAAAAAGTTTTAAAAAAAGTTATTCAAAAAAGTAAATCACTTAAAGGAAAGATTTTAACAATTGGAATAACAAACCAAAGAGAAACAACAATTCTTTGGGATAAGCATACCGGAAAGGCTGTTTACAATGCAATAGTCTGGCAAGATAGAAGGGCCGTTGAATATTGTAATAAACTTATAAAAC
>CACCLG010000034.1 GCA_902546765.1 uncultured Pelagibacteraceae bacterium
TAAAGACATAAGTTATTAATCTGTCATCAAAAATGTTTGACTTATTTATTTTATGATGGCCAGCATAAAACTTGGTATTAGAAGATAGTATCCAATCAGCTTGATGTTTTTGACCATCAAAGGAAACATTTAATTTATTGTTATTCATAAATATGAAATGTTGAAATCCCTTTAAACCAAATATTATCTTTCCAAGTATTTTTTTTATACGTGTATCAATCGAGTGAACAATTTTAGCATCCCAACCAATACCGGCCATTAAAAAAAAATAATTTTCATTTATTTTTATTAAATTGGATTGTTTATAATTATTTGAAGTTAATACTTTACAAACATCTTCTACTTTTCTAGTTATTGATAACTCTGCTTGAAGCAAATTGGCTGTTCCAGCTGGTATATATCCAATTGCAAAATTTTCATCAAAGTCAAAGTCATTTTTGATCAATTCATTAATAGCGAATGATACAGATCCGTCTCCACCTGCAACTATCAATCGATCATAATTCTTATTTTTAAATTCAAGAAATATTTCTTTCGCTTCTTTTTCAGATTTTGTTTTGAAATAATCAACAGTGTTGTTGATCTTTAATTTTTCATAAATCTTATTTATCAGTTTTACTTTTCTCCCAGATGAAGAATTAAGATTATAGATTAAACAAAAATGCATAATTTTTCCGTAACTAATTTTTAACAAAACTTTAACATTACAATGACATAAGAAATAGATGATTCGAGTTACAGTTGTGTTACAAAATAGGTTTTTTTAGTGCCACCTATATTAAAATATAAGAGTATTTTTATTTCAGATGTGCATCTTGGTACCAAAGGTTGTCAGGCTAATAAGCTTTTAGAATTTTTTAAGAATTCAAGATCTGAAAATCTTTATCTGGTTGGAGATATAATTGATATTTGGGCTATGCAAAAAACTTTTTATTGGCCTCAACAACATAATGATGTCATTCAAAAAATATTGAGAAAAGCAAGACATGGAACAAAAGTATTTTACATAATTGGAAATCACGATGAGGTATTTAGAAAATTTATACCTATGCATTTTGGTGATATCAAAATTGTAAATAGAGTTATTCATGAGACGCAGTTAGGCAAAAAATATTTAGTTGTTCATGGTGATGCATGGGATGGAGTAATGAAGTATGCAAAATGGCTATCTAAATTAGGAGCGGTCGCTTACGAGATATTACTCAAAATAAATATTGTTATTAATTTCTTTAGAAAAATGAGAGGTAAAGATTATTGGTCTTTAGCCAAATTTTTAAAATATAAAGTGAAGAATGCAGTAAAATATATAGGTGAATATGAAAAAACACTAACAGATTATGCAAAGAGAAAAAAATTTAATGGAATAATTTGTGGTCACATACATCATGCAGAGAATTTAAATCTTGATGGTGTTAATTATTTAAACTGTGGAGACTGGGTTGAATCTTGCACAGCCTTAGCTGAAAAATACGATGGGACTTTTGAAATTATCTACTGGGACAAAATAAGACAAAACTTTATTTTAGAAAATTTAGAGACTAAAAAAGTTAGCGATTTTAAAAGAGCATCATAAAATATGAAAATATTAATAGTGACAGATGCTTACTTTCCTCAAGTAAATGGTGTTGTTAGAACACTTCATGAAACAGGCGAAGTTCTAAAATCTCAAGGTCACACATTAGAATATATTACTCCTCAACAATTTCTTACTGTACCTATGCCCAAATATAATGAAATTAGATTGTCTATAAATATTTGGCCACGTGTAAGTAATTTAATCAACTCAATTAAGCCTGATGCAATACATATTGCAACAGAAGGACCTTTAGGTTTTATGGCAAGAAGACATTGTATTAAAAAAGGATTAAAATTTACAACAAGTTTTCATACAAGGTTTGATAAATATATAAAGCTTTATATGCCCATAATTCCAGCTAAATGGTCAGAAAAATTTTTGTGTAACTTCCATAATAAAGCAGAAAGAATTTTAATTACAACAGAGTCTATGCGTGAAGAACTCATTGCTTTAGGTGTTGATAACAGCAAAATGGTTACGTGGTCTAGAGGAGGTAATCATGGTGCATTTAAAAATCCCATTAAGAGAGACTTACCTTATAAAAGACCAATATGGATTTATGTTGGAAGGGTTGCTGTTGAAAAAAATATTAAAGCATTTTTAGATTTAGATCTTGAAGGTACTAAAATTATAATTGGAAAGGGTCCTAACTTGAGCATTTTAAAAAAAAAATATCCAAATGATATTTTTTTAGGCGAGAAAACTAATGGAGAATTAGCATCACATTTTGCATCTTCTGATGTTTTTGTATTTCCAAGTAAAACAGACACTTTTGGAATAGTCGTTTTAGAATCTTTAAATTGTGGAACACCAGTTGCAGCTTACCCTGTACCAGGACCCAAAGATATATTGGGTGGAACTAAAATT
>CACCLG010000035.1 GCA_902546765.1 uncultured Pelagibacteraceae bacterium
CCATCAAATACTGTTGGTTCAGCGCTTACTTTTAAATTTTTTGGTAAGTTTATATACCAGCCTTCATCTTCAGGTTTATACTGGCATTGACCTTCATACCAAATTGAAGATGCATTGCTGCATTTGAATAAATCTGATCGATTGCTTGGTTTAACTTTTTGAAAATTTGGAAAATAACGATCTTTTACACCTAATAATAAATTTTCAGAATTATCTCTCGCATTTATTTTTTTATAATCTCCTGTTCCAGTGAAAAGCCACAAGTTATTTGTTTGATCTCCAATTGTTGCATCCATACCATGGTACATATACCTACCATTTTTATCATTTGCATCTACACTAAAGATTTGAGTACTATCATACATCTCGATGGAGTTTCCATCTTTATCTTTTTCCATATTCGTTAAATTAAATTTTGTAATTTTACCTTCAAGATCATTTAAATACACAAGTGCGCCTCTATATATATTGCTATCTCCAACAGTATCAGGTGTAAGCACTAATGGCGTGGAAGGCGCTGAATTGGTAATATTATTATTTGTAATATTGTTTAGTGGAATTACCTTATTTATTTTTCCAAGATTATCTAAGTTTACAATTGTTAAATTTGATCCTGTGGCTTCATCTGTATCATCATAACCACCTCCCATAATTGCAACATTTAAATCATCATCTATTACAGTGTCACCTGCTCCACTATTTGGGATTCTAGTAATTCTAGGTGATGACCATGTTTGACCTAATTTAGTATAATCGTATTCACTTGGAACACTGCCATAATCATAGGATTTTACATTTGTTCTAGCAATTAAAACATGAACTTTTTTGTTATCTTTATCGTTATAGATTGAGTAAAAGTGAACAGGTTTATCTGGATTAGTAACATCTAGTACTGAAAATCCTGCTCCACCTCTTCCATATGGTATCATTAAAATAGTACGCCACTGTTTTGATCCTGCAAGTCTTAAAGGACTTTGTATAAATAAATTACTTACAACTGGAGATCCATCAACTCCATATATCGCATTTGAACCGCCCTCTTTACTTGTGTTTAAATCTGTATTGATCATTAATGGTAAATTTCCTGCTAATAAAGGTGGCACAAAACCCCATAATTCTTGTCCAGTATTTGCATCAAAGGCATGCAATATTCCATTATTAGCACCAACATATAATACTTTTTTTCTACTCGAATTTGCTTTTGCAAAAGAATTATAATTTTTTAAAGTTTTGAAATATGCATCAGTATTTTTAGATGATGAAGGTGTTGCAAGTCTTGGAGGACCAACTGCAACCATTTCGGAGTGATAAATATCTGCTAATGGATTTTCTAGTTTTTCAAATAAATCACAATCTGCATCGTAATCAAAATAATCTGTGCCTCTTATAAAATTAATTAAACCTTTTACATCATCTGTGTTGCCATCCATAACCCCCGAAGCTGATTTGCATCTTTGGGTATTTAATTGTCCTGCTGTTTGACTGTGATAATCTGCAACTTTATTTCCAGTTAATTCAAATAAGGAATTTATATTAAGTGAATTACTGTCGTTAAAATTGTTATAATCATCTAGATATGAAGTACCAGGAATTTCACTCCATAATTTTCTGCTTTTAGGATCAAGTATTAATTTAGATGCTTCCCAATTAGGTTTAGCATTTTTATCAATTTTACCATCCTCTGTTAGCTTTCTACTTATTAATTCACCCTGCCATTGTTGTTTGCTCACAAATTTAAGTTTAGCTTGATAAGCAGAATTTTTATCTTTTGTTTCATTTATTACTGATGGAGCAGAGAAAGATACTTTTTTAGCATCTTCTATAATTGTTAACATTAAATTTTGAAATGAACTCTTTAACTGGGTTACACCGTCGATATAAATTCCTTTTTCAGTTCCAGAATACCGTGCATGATCGTCAATATAACGCCTGTGGGGTGAACCCAACATATTATGATATCTATAATCTTTAATATTCGCGTCCCAACTTCCTTTAATAGTATTTTCTGGTGGTAAGTCTCCATAAACAAAAAAATAAGATTTAATATTTTTTTCCTGGAACAATTTTGCATCCTCACCATTTCTTAATGCTTCTCCAATTCCTCCACCGCCAGGTAAAAGATAAACCACATAAGTTGATGCACAAGGAACGTTTGGATCTACTACAGAGTATTCAGGATGTGTTAAATAATCGTAAGCAAGTTGAATACCCCAGGTATTTGTCGTATCATATGTAAGTCCCCCCCCAGGTATTGAAAGAAAATCCCAATATGGAAT
>CACCLG010000036.1 GCA_902546765.1 uncultured Pelagibacteraceae bacterium
TTGTATATTTCCTTCCAAAGCAAATCTTTTGTTGTCATAAAATTTTAATAAATAATATATTGAAATTATTTTTAATTTTAGTACTTGTCTAGTTGTATAGTATTATGAAAAATAAATCAAGAAAACAATGGTTAAGTTATTTAGCAACAGCAGATGAAAATTATCTAATATCGCTTTGGGACAATTTAAATATGAAAATAGAATATAATTGGTTAAGAGAACCTGAGATTGGCAGTGTTATGGTTCAAGGAAAAGCAGGCGTCACAGGTGATAATTTTAATGTTGGAGAAGTAACTATAACGAGATGTTCATTAAGTTTAGATAAAAAAATTCAAGGACATGGTTATGTTCAAGGTAGAAATAAATATAAATCCAAAATTGCAGCTTTGTGTGATGCATTGATGCAAACTGAAAAAAAAGAAATAATTAAAAGAAATATAATTGATAAATTAATTAAATATAAAAATAACAAAAGAAATGAAATATTATCTAAAACAGAAGCTACTAAAGTTGATTTTTTTACCTTGGTAAGAGGTGAGGATAAATAATCTATGGAAGTTGTTTCTAAAAAAAATAATTCTCAAGTAAGTGCTGATTATTTTAGAAGTATTTTGTTTGCAACCTCATATCCCGGTTCAATTGAGACATTAAAAAATATAGATCCCCCTTCGAATATGTTTTCAGCTAGTTGTTCAATAATAAAAACTTTTTGTGATAGTTATTCAAATATTTTTTTAGGTGGTGATGTTAACAATCAAGAAACTATTGATTGGATTAAATTTAATACAGGTGCAAACATTACAGATAAAAAAAATGCAAATTTTGCAATTGGTACTTGGGATGATCTTTTACCATTAGATGAATTTAAAAAGGGGGACGAGCAAAATCCTGATCAATCGTGTACAATTATTTGCCAGTCCCAATTTGAAAAACCAAATGCCATAATTTCTGGTCCTGGTATTAAAAGTTCTAAAAGTATATTTTTACCTGATAGAGAGGTTATAAAAAAAAATAACCAGCAATTTCCATTAGGACTTGATTTTTATTTTGTTGATAATGATAAATTTTATTCAATACCAAGATCATTGAAAATAGGAGAGCTATAAAATGTATGTATCAGTAAAAGGTGGGGAAAAGGCAATAAATAACGCACATTCCTGGTTATCCGAAATAAGAAGAGGGGATGTAAATATAGCAGAACTAAATATTAAACAAATTAGTGAACAACTAACTTTAAGTGTTGATAGAGTTATGTCAGAAGGATCTTTATATGACAAAGATTTGTCTGCTCTTGCAATCAAACAGTCTAGAGGTGACTTGATTGAAGCAATTTTTCTAATGAGAGCCTATAGAACTACTTTACCTAGAATTGGTTCAAGCAAACCTATCGAAACTGGCAAAATGTTATGTCTAAGAAGAATATCTGCAACATTTAAAGATATCCCAGGTAAACAAAAGTTAGGCCCAACATTTGACTACACACACCGTTTACTTGATTTCAAGCTTCTTGCTGATGGAGAGTATGAAAAAGCTAAGATTGAAAAATATGATGATAAAGAAATCCCACATGTTTTAAGCTTTTTAAATAAAGAAGGATTAATTCAGAAAGAAATACCTAGTGGCAAGACATCTAAAGATATTACAAGAAACCCAATTAATTTTCCTTTAACAAGATCTGAACGATTGCAATCTCTTTCAAGAGGAGATGAAGGTTTTCTTCTTGGTTTAGCTTATTCAACACAGAGAGGGTATGCTAGAAATCATGCATTTGTTGGTGAATTAAGAACTGGTTACGTTGAGGTTCAATTTGAAATTCCAGAATTAGGAATAGAAATAAATATTGCTGATGTCATGTTTACTGAGTGTGAGTCAGTAAACCAATTTAAAGGTAGTAAAAAAATACCTGCTCAATTTACCCGTGGATATGGTTTAGTTTTTGGTCAATTAGAAAGAAAAGCTATTTCTATGGCTTTAGTTGATAGATCAATGAGATGGAAAGAATTTGGTGAGGAGTATTTGGGTGTTGCTGCTCAAGATGAAGAATTTGTTATATCTCATTGTGATAATATTCAAGCCACAGGTTTTTTAGAACATATCAAATTACCTCATTATGTAGATTTTCAAGCGGAATTGGATTTAGTAAGAAAAATTAGAGAAGAGTATAAAAAA
>CACCLG010000037.1 GCA_902546765.1 uncultured Pelagibacteraceae bacterium
GAAAAACTTACAAGTTTGACATTATCTATTATGACGATGAGTCAAATCCAAAAAGAGCAGCTCAACTTGCAGAAAGATTAATATCACAAGATGGTGTTGAGTTCATGCTTGGGCCTTACAGCTCGGGTCTAACTAAAGCAATCGCGCCAGTGACAGAGAAATATGGTGTTCCAATGGTAGAAGCAAATGGTGCGTCTAGATCTTTGTTTACTAAAGGTTACAAATATCTTTTTGCAGTGTTAGCTCCAGCTAACTTATATCTTGATGTAGCCATCAGAACGGCAGTTGAGTTAAATGGTGGAAAAGGTGTAAGGATTGCACAAGCATTTGAACAAGATGCTTTTTCACAAGACGTAAGATTAGGTATTCTAGATGCAGCGAAAGAAACTGGATCTGAAATTATAATCGACGATAAGCTTCCAAAAGAGCTTAACGATATGGCCGCAACATTAGTTAAAGTAAAACAAATGAAGCCAGATGTTCTTGTGGTATCTGGACATACAAAAGGTGCATTAACTGCAATTAGACAAATTGCTGAAATGAAGGTCGATGTTCCAATGTTAGCAATGACTCATTGTGATGCTGCGAAATTATCAAAACAACATGGTAAAAACTCACAGTATGCACTTTGTGCTTCTCAATGGCATAAAACATTAACATATAAAGATGATTTCTTTAAAGATGGTATGACATATGCAGCAGATTTTGATAAAGAGTTTGGTTATGATCCACCATATCAATCTGCAGAATCCTCTGCTGCATTGTTAGTGTTCAAGGATGCATTTGAAAGAGCAAATTCTTTTGATCAAAAGAAAGTAAGAGATGCTCTTGCAGCTACTAATATGCAAACATTCTACGGAAATATTAAGTTCGCACCGGGTGGTCAAAATGTTGACAAGCCTATGGTACTTTTCCAAGTAATGTGTGATGGCGCTGGGAAATGTGAAAATAAAGTTGTAGCTCCACTTAAGTGGGCGTCGGCTGAATTGATTCACCCAATTCCTAAGTGGTCTGACAGATAATAACAAATCTTTAAATACCCCCTAAACTCTAGGGGGTATTTTTTTTAGAGACAAATATGGACTTCATGGTTTTTCAGTACCCGATGATAACAGTTCAAGCTTGCTTGGACGGGATACTGCTTGGAATTTTATTTGCATTAATTGCTTATGGTATGGCTTTGCAATGGGGAGTAATGAATATTATAAACATTGCACAAGGTGATTTAGTTATTCTTGGTGGATATATTGCTTACTTTATGTATCTTTATGGAATTCATCCAGCCTGGGGAGTAATAGTGTCACCAATTATAATGTATTTTGTTGGTGTTGGAATTTATAAATTAGTAATTAATAAAGTGGTTGATAGAGATTTATTTATCTCAATTCTTGCAACATTCGGTATAAGCATTCTTTTTATGCAACTTATGAACTTTGCATTTGGTGCAGATGTTGTCTTAGCTAATTCGGGTTATGGAACAACATTTTTATTTGATAGTTCAGTAGTTTTACCAAATTCAAAAATATTTTCTGCGTTCGTTAGTATTGTTTTTGCTATTTGTTTAGTAATTTATATGAAAAAATCAAAACTTGGTCGAGCAATTAGAGCAACTGCACAAAACGCACGAGCTGCAAAGATTTTAGGTGTAGATACAGAAAAAGTTTATGCAGCTACTTTTGGATTAAATGCTGCTCTTTGTGGTGTTGCGGGGGCATTAATTTCAATTACTTTTACGATTCATCCTTATATGGGATTACCATATACTATTAGATCATTCATGATTGTTATTGTTGCGGGTCTTGGCAATTTACCTGGTGTTGCAATGTCAGGGATGGGCCTTGGTGTATTTGAAGAGTTTGCTGACTATATATTAGGTACAGAATTTAGAATAGGTTCAGTGTTTTTATTGTTAGTTTTAATTCTCGTTTATAGAAGATTTAAACTTTCGAGAAAAAGAGAGTATTTAAAATAATGAATAAAAACGTGTTATTATATGCTGTAATTATAATATTTGGGCTCGCTGCACCTTTTGTATTTCCAGCATTTAAAGTTCAATTATCTATTTTATGTGTATTAATTGTTTTAGCTACCACTTGGAATATTCAGGGTGGTGAAATGGGATATAACACATTTGGAAATAT